>NZ_CP123990.1:603333-905000 GCF_029919115.1 Variovorax paradoxus | reverse complement strand
GCTCGGTGCTCTACAGCCTCGAGAAGATGCAGGGCGAACTCAGCGAATACGCCGAGGGTGTGCGCGGCCATGTACGAGTGCATGCCAACATATCGGCCATCGTGCAGTTTCTTCCCGAAGACCTCGGCGCCTTCACGCGCGAGCACGACGCAATCAAGATCGACCTGGAAGAGCACCTGAGCAACGAAGTGGTGCGCGCGGTGCAGGAAGGCGCCGCCGACCTCGGCATTTGCCACATTCCCGACGGCACGAACGAGCTGCAGACGCTGCCCTACCGCCACGACCGGCTGGTGCTGATCGTGCCCGCCGGACATCCGCTTGCAACGCAAGGTTCGATCGATTTCACGGCCTCGCTCGACTTCGACCACGTCGGCCTGCACACCAACAGTTCGATCTACGTCGCCATGCACCAAGCTGCGGTTGAAGCGGGCCGCAGCGTCAAGCTGCGCATCCACGTGACTGGCCTGGATGCCATGTGCCGCATGATCGACAACGGCCTGGGCATCGGCGTGATGCCGCAGCGTGCATTCGAACTGCTGCAGGCCGGCATCGGCAGCCGCCTGTGCAGCGTGGCACTGAACGACGCCTGGTCGAACCGCGAAATCCGGCTGGTGGCGCGCGACTTCTCCACGCTGCCGGTGGCCGCGCGCACGCTGGTCAACCACTTGCACACGCCGGCGGGCGCACACGATGCGGCCGAGCCGATTGCCGCATAGAAAACAAGACAATCCACTTCCCCCACGAAAGACAAGAGACCGACATGGCACGCACGCTCTACGACAAGATCTGGGACGAACACGTCGTCCACACCGAGGAAGACGGCACCGCCATCCTCTACATCGACCGCCACCTGGTGCACGAGGTCACCAGCCCGCAGGCCTTCGAGGGGCTGCGCGAGGCCGGCCGCAAGCTGTGGCGCATCAGCTCGGTGGTGGCCACTGCCGACCACAACACGCCCACCACAGGCTGGGAGCGCGGCTACGAAGGCATTGCCGACCCCACAAGCAAGGAGCAGGTCACCACGCTCGACAAGAACATCGCGGAGTTCGGCGCCGCGGCATTCTTTCCGTTCCTGAGCAAGCGCCAGGGCATCGTGCACGTGATCGGCCCCGAATCAGGCGCCACACTGCCCGGCATGACCGTGGTCTGCGGCGACTCGCACACCTCCACGCATGGTGCATTCGGCGCACTGGCGCACGGCATCGGCACCAGCGAAGTCGAGCATGTGATGGCCACGCAAACGCTGCTTGGCAAGAAGGCGAAGAACATGCTGGTGAAGGTCGAAGGCAAGCTGCCATTCGGCTGCACGGCCAAGGACATCGTGCTCGCGATCATCGGCAAGATCGGCACTGCGGGCGGCACGGGCTACACCATCGAATTCGCGGGCTCTGCCATTCGCGACCTGAGCATGGAAGGCCGCATGACGGTCTGCAACATGGCCATCGAGGCCGGCGCGCGCGCGGGATTGGTGGCGGTCGACGAAAAGACCATCAACTACATCAAGGGCCGCCCCCTCGCACCCACGGGCGTGGAATGGGACCAGGCCGTGGCCTACTGGCGCACGCTGCAGTCCGACCCCGACGCGAAGTTCGACACCGTGGTCGAGCTCGACGCAACGCAGATCCAGCCGCAAGTGACTTGGGGCACATCGCCCGAAATGGTGGTCGACATCAACGGCCGCGTGCCCGATCCCGACAAGGAAAAGGACGCCAGCAAGCGCGGCGCCATCGAGCGCGCGCTGGTCTACATGGGCCTGGAGCCGAACAAGGCGATGAACGACATCTTCATCGACAAGGTGTTCATCGGCTCGTGCACCAACAGCCGCATCGAGGACATGCGCGAAGCCGCCGCCGTGGTGAAGAAGCTCGGCCAGAAGGTAGCCAAGAACGTCAAGCTCGCAATGGTGGTTCCGGGCTCGGGCGTGGTGAAGGAACAGGCCGAGCGCGAGGGGCTCGACCTGATCTTCAAGGCTGCGGGCTTCGAATGGCGCGAGCCCGGCTGCTCGATGTGCCTGGCCATGAATGCCGACCGCCTCGAGCCCGGCGAGCGGTGCGCATCGACCAGCAACCGCAACTTCGAAGGCCGCCAGGGCGCCGGTGGCCGCACCCACCTCGTGAGCCCGGCCATGGCCGCCGCCGCCGCGGTGCACGGCCACTTCGTCGACGTGCGCACCTTCGCCTGAGCAAGAAAGACAAGAGAGATTCACATGCAGAAATTCACCGTGCACAAGGGCCTTGTCGCCCCCATGGACCGCGAGAACGTCGACACCGACGCGATCATTCCGAAGCAGTTCCTCAAGTCGATCAAGCGCACCGGCTTCGGCCAGAACCTGTTCGACGAATGGCGCTATCTGGACGCCGGCTTTCCGGGCCAGGACCCGGCCAGCCGCAAGCCGAACCCGGACTTCGTGCTGAACCAGCCGCGCTACGCCGGCGCATCGATCCTTTTGGCGCGCAAGAACTTCGGCTGCGGTTCGTCGCGCGAACATGCGCCGTGGGCGCTCGACCAGTACGGCTTTCGCGCGATCATTGCGCCGAGCTACGCCGACATCTTCTTCAACAACAGCTTCAAGAACGGCCTGCTGCCGATCGTGCTGCCTGAAGCACAGGTGGCGCAGCTGTTCGACGAGACCTTTGCCTTCCCCGGCTATTCGCTGACCATCGACCTGGAACGCCAGGTGGTCGTGAAGCCCGACGGCGGCGAGTTCGCTTTCGACGTGCAGGCCTTCCGCAAATATTGCCTCATCAACGGTCTTGACGACATCGGCCTGACGCTGCGCCACAAGGACAAGATCAAGGCTTTCGAGGCCGAGCGGCTGGCGCAGAAGCCATGGCTTGCGCACACGATGATTGCCTGAAGCTTCGCATCTCCAATTTCAAACCTCAGACCAACTTATGAAAATCGCAGTTCTCCCGGGTGACGGCATCGGCACCGAAATCGTGGCCGAAGCCATCCGCGTGCTCGACGCGCTCGACCTCTCGTTCGAAATGGAAACTGCGCTGGTCGGCGGCGCGGCCTACGAGGCACATGGCCATCCGCTCCCCGATTCGACGCTGAAGCTCGCGAAGGAGGCCGACGCGGTGCTGTTCGGTGCCGTGGGCGACTGGAAGTACGACAAGCTCGACCGCCCCCTGCGCCCCGAGCAGGCGATTCTCGGCCTGCGCAAGAACCTCGGCCTGTTCGCCAATTTCCGCCCGGCCATCTGCTACGAGCAGCTGGTGGACGCATCGAGCCTCAAGCCCGAACTCATCGCGGGCCTGGACATCCTCATCATTCGCGAACTGACCGGCGACATCTACTTCGGCCAGCCGCGCGGCCGCCGCACCGCCGTGGACGGGCACTTTCCGGGCGCCGAAGAAGCCTTCGACACCATGCGCTATTCGCGCCCCGAGGTCGAGCGCATCGCCCGCGTGGCTTTCGAAGCCGCCCGCAAACGCAACAAGCGCGTGACCAGTGTCGACAAGGCCAACGTGCTCGAAACCTTCCAGTTCTGGAAGGACGTGGTGACCGAGGTGCACAAGGACTATCCGGACATCGAACTCGACCACATGTACGTCGACAACGCCGCCATGCAGCTGGTAAAGGCGCCCAAGAAGTTCGACGTGATCGTCACCGGCAACATGTTCGGCGACATCCTCTCGGACGAGGCGGCCATGCTCACCGGCTCCATCGGCATGCTGCCCTCGGCGTCGCTCAATTCGAGCAACCAGGGCCTGTACGAGCCCAGCCACGGCAGCGCCCCCGACATTGCCGGCAAAGGGGTTGCCAATCCTTTGGCTACAATACTGTCCGCTGCCATGATGCTCCGCTTTTCACTCAACCAAGCCGAAGCTGCCGACCGTATCGAGTCGGCGGTCAAGCATGTGCTCGCCTCGGGGCTGCGCACGGGTGACATCTGGTCAGAAGGTACGAAGCGCGTCGGCACCCGTGAGATGGGCGACGCGGTTGTTGCAGCAATCACCAAAAAGACGATTACCGGCTAACCGCAGCCCGCTTCGTCACGCCCCTCCCCGGCTCGACGAGTCGGGGGCAAAAAAGACAATTTCTTTCTTTTTCACAAGGGCAAACTGAAATGGCGAACGCATCTCAACCTCTGGTCGGCCTCGTAGGCTGGCGCGGCATGGTCGGCTCGGTCCTGATGGACCGCATGCAGGCCGAAGGCGACTTCGGGCTCATCGAGCCGCTGTTCTTCTCGACCTCCAATGCCGGCGGCAAGGCCCCGGCAATGGCCAGGAACGAGACCGCGCTGAAGGATGCGAACGACATCGACGCACTGAAGAAGTGCGACATCATCATCACCTGCCAGGGCGGCGACTACACCAGCGAGGTGTTCCCCAAGCTGCGCGCCGCCGGCTGGAGCGGCCATTGGATCGATGCCGCTTCCACGCTGCGCATGAACAACGACGCGGTCATCGTGCTCGACCCCGTCAACCTGCCGGTCATCCAGAACGCGCTCACCAACGGCGGCAAGAACTGGATCGGCGGCAACTGCACCGTGAGCTGCATGCTCATGGGCGTGGGCGCCCTCTACAAGGCCGGCCTGGTCGAGTGGATGACCAGCATGACGTACCAGGCGGCTTCTGGCGGCGGAGCGCAGCACATGCGCGAACTGCTGACGCAGTTCGGCACCTTGAACGCCGAAGTGCGTGCCCTGCTGGACGACCCGAAGTCGGCCATCCTCGAAATCGACCGCAAGGTGCTGCACAAGCAGCAAAACCTGGGCGCGGCCGAAACCGCCAACTTCGGCGCCCCGCTCGGCGGCTCGCTGATTCCCTGGATCGACAAGGACCTGGGCGACGGCATGTCCAAGGAAGAATGGAAGGCCGGAGCCGAAACCAACAAGATCCTGGGCCAGGGCGCGGGCTTCGGCACCGCCGCCGTCCCGGTCGACGGTTTTTGCGTGCGCGTTGGTGCCATGCGCTGCCACAGCCAGGCATTGACCTTCAAGCTCAAGAAGGACGTGCCGCTGGCGGACATCGAAGCCATGATCGCAGCCGACAACCAGTGGGCGAAGGTTGTGCCGAACACCCGCGAGGCTACCCTCAAGGACCTCACGCCTGTGGCAGTCACGGGCACCATGGGCATTCCCGTGGGCCGCATCCGCAAGCTTGCAATGGGCCCTGAATATGTCGGCGCTTTCACAATCGGCGACCAGCTGCTGTGGGGCGCGGCCGAACCGCTGCGCCGCATGCTGCGCATCTTGCTCGAGGCTTGATGGGGGCACGCCGGCTCCCCCAAAGCCCGAAATGTTGCTCTTCAGCAACAGAAGATGTGTGCGTAAGTATGCGCGTACTGGGTAGAACAGGCGCACCGCCTTGTCAGTACCCGGTGTTGGTGCTAACGTCCTCTTACAATTTCTGGGCCTGAGCCGCCCCCTATCAGCATGACAAGACATCTGTTGCCCGCGGCCCGCCCATCGGCCGCTCGCCCTTCTCTGCCCCTGAAAGGCCTTCGCCTTTCTGTCCTTGGTGCCGCCATGGCGGTCGCCTTGGGCGTTGCGAGCACCGATGCGAGCGCTTTTGCACTGGGCCAACTGAAGGTGCAATCGGCACTGGGCGAGCCCCTTCGCGCTGAAATCGACGTCACCGAAATGGCGGCCGCCGAAGCGGACAGCCTGAAGATCAACGTTGCCAGCGCCGACGCCTTCAAGAACGCGGGCGTTCCGTACAACGCGGCCCTGAGCGACGTAAAGGCGACGCTGCAGCGCCGCGCCGGCGGGCAATACGTGGTTCGCCTGACGGGCACCCGCCCGCTCAACGACCCGTTCATCGACCTGTTGCTCGAAGCCAATGGCTCGTCGGGCCGCATGGTGCGTGATTACACGGTGCTCCTCGACCCACCAGTAACCCGCCAGGCCGCACCCAGCGCCCCGATTTCTCCTTCCACGCCGCAGATCAGCACGCCGCCGGCGGAGCGCCCGGGGCAGGCTGCGGTCCGTGCTCGGCGTGAGCGCGCCCCTGTCGCGCCCGTTACGGCACCGCCGGCAACCGCGCCGGCGCCTGCTGCATCGCCTGCACCAGCCTCCAGCGCTGCGACACCGATCCGTCCGACAAGCGGCGAACAGGTCACGGTGCAGCGCGGCGATACCGCCAGCAAGATCGCCGGCGCCCACAAGTCCGCCGACGTCTCGCTCGACCAGATGCTGGTGGCACTCCTGCTCTCCAACCCCGATGCTTTCATCGGCGGCAACGTCAACCGCATCAAGGCCGGCGCGGTGCTCGACCTGCCGAGTGCAGCCGAGGCCGGCGCCATTCTTCCAGCAGAAGCGAAGCGCACCATTACCGCGCAAAGCCGCGACTTCGGCGCCTACCGCCAACGCCTGGCAGAGAACGCGCCCACCGCCAACGTGGCCGCTGCCGGCCGCAATGCGTCGGGCAGGGTGCAAGCCAATGTCGAAGACCGCAACGCCACCGCAAGCGCACCCGACAAGCTGACGATTTCCCAAGGCAGCGCGGCTGCCCGTGCGGCCGACGAGAAGGTCGCGCAGGCACGCCAGGCGCGGGAGAGCAACAACCGCGTTGCGGAGCTTTCGAAGAACATCAACGACCTGGCCAAGCTCAAGGCGGCCACAGGTTCTGCCGCCCCAGCCGCAGGCGCGGCGGCAGCTCCGGCACCGGCTACCCCGGGCATTCCCGTTCCCAATCCGGGCGTAGCGGCCACGGCCTCGCCGACGGTGACCAGCCCGGCACCGGCTGCACCCGCCACTGCCGCGGCGCCTGCTGCGCCCGCCGCTCCGGCAACAACGCCGGCTGCTGCCCCGGCACCCGCAGAAACGGCCACGCCCGCCACGGCGGCAATGCCCGCAGCCTCGGCTCCCGCCGCTGCGGCACCTGATGCCAACGCAACGGCTGAAACCATGCCCGGCGCTCCCGCTGCGGCCGCCAGCGCCGCCGCACCCGCACCAGCCCCCAAGCCGGTGGTAAAGGCCGCCCCGCCGCCGCCGCCAGTCGAACGCAGCTTCTTCGACGAGTTGATGGACAACCCGCTGATGCTGGCCGGCGCGGCGCTGATCGCGCTGCTGATCGGCTTCCTGCTTTACCGCGTGCTGGGCCGCCGGCGCGAGGAAATGAGCGAAAGTGTGTTCCTCGAAAGCCGCATTCCCAAAGACTCGTTCTTCGGCGCCAGCGGCGGCGAATCGGTCGACACCAAGCACCGTGGCGATTCCACCGTCTCGTCGCTGTCGTACTCGCCGAGCCAGCTCGATGCCGGCGACGTCGACCCCGTGGCCGAAGCCGACGTGTACCTTGCCTATGGCCGCGACCTGCAGGCCGAGGAAATCCTGCGCGAAGCCCTGCGCGTCAATCCCGACCGCACGGCCATTCACCTCAAGCTGCTCGAAATCCACGCCAAGCGCCGCGACGTCCGCGCTTATGAAGGCCTGGCCACCGAAGTGCACAAGCTGACCAACGGCACCGGCTCCGACTGGAACCGCGTGGTCGAAATGGGCAAGGACCTCGATCCGGGCAATCCGCTTTACGAGTCGGGCACGGCCCGGGGCGGCGTGAGCGCGGCCGAAAGCGCCGCATTTGCCGGCGCCCTGGCCACCGCGGCCAAGCCTGCTGCCGCAACGCCTCCGGCTGCAGCGCCCGCCCCCGTGGCAGCGGCTGTCGCTGCGCCGGCCTTCGTGCCTTCGGTCGCACCGCTGGACTTCGATCTGGACCTGAGCCAGCCCGCGGCACTCGCGCCAAGCCCCGCTCCGGTAAGCGCCAGCCTGCCGAAGACGGCCTACGCGCCCGCCGCTGCCGCCCCGCTGTCCAACGGCCATGCACACGCGCCGGCACCGGTCGACTTGGAAAACGATTTCGACACCGCTCCTGGCGCGCTGGCCCCGATCGGCCGCCCTGCTGGGCTGAACGACGCCAACGACAACACCCGCCCAGCCACGCTGCGCAGCGCCGACAGCCTTCCCGCAGATTCCGGCTTCATCGAATTCGACATGAGCGCACTGGCCGGCCTTCCCGCCCGTCCGGTAGCCGGCACCGCCGAAGCCACCCGCCCTGCTGCAGCCATGCCGCAAGACGACGGCGACGACAGCCCGCACGCGGTCAAGCTGTCGCTGGCCCGCGAGCTGCAGGCCATCGGCGACGTCGAAGGCGCCCGCTCGCTGGTGGAAGAAGTCGAAGCCGAAAGCGCCGGCGACCTCAAGTCGCAGGCAAGGCAACTGCTCGCCGAGCTGCGCTGAGCGGCGTCTCTTCCCGTTCCTGAATTCGTGAGGCTGGCGCTAGGCATCCGCTACAACGGCCAGGCGTACGAGGGCTGGCAGAGCCAGCGCTCGGGCCGCACGGTTCAGGACAAGCTGGAAGCGGCGCTCGGCAAGTTTGCCGCACAGCCCATCGGCACGCTGTGTGCAGGCCGAACCGACGCCGGCGTGCACGCGCTCATGCAGGTTGTGCACTTCGACACCCACGTCGAACGCGAACCCTTCTCGTGGATGCGCGGCACCAACCGCTACCTGCCGGACGACATCGCCGTGCAGTGGGCGCACCCGGTGCCCGACGAATTCCATTGCCGCGCCAGCGCCCTGGCCCGCCGCTATCTTTACGTCCTTTCGCAATCGCCCGTGCGGCCGAGCCTCGATTCGGGCCGGGTCGGCTGGTCCATGCATGCGCTCGACGGTGACGCCATGCGCGCAGCAGCCGCCCTGCTGGTGGGCAAGCACGACTTCAGCTCTTTTCGCGCCTCGGCCTGCCAGGCGCGCTCGCCGGTGAAGGATCTGCGGCGCATCGAGATCACGCGCCACGGCGAAGGCGACCGATGCCGCTGGCACTTCGAGTTCGAGGCCGATGCCTTCCTGCACCACATGATCCGCAACCTGATGGGCTGCCTGGTGCGCATAGGCCGAGGCGACGAACGGCCCGAATGGATTGCCGAAGTGCTCGAGGCTCGCAGCCGCAAGGTGGCGGCGCCCACCTTCTCCGCCGACGGGTTGTACTTTCTGGGCCCTTTGTACGACGCCAAGTGGGGTCTGCCGGCCGAGGCCACGCTGCAGGCCGGCGGCGCTCCGTATGATGGGCCGCCATGACGTCGCCGCGCACTCGCATCAAGATCTGTGGCCTCACGCGCGAGGCCGATGTGGATGCCGCTGTGCAAGCGGGTGCCGATGCAGTCGGCTTCGTGCTCTATTCCAAGAGCCCGCGTGCCGTAACCGCCGCTCGCGCCGCGGAACTGGCGTCGCGCCTGCCCCCGTTCATCACGCCGGTGCTGCTGTTCGTCAACGAGGTCGCTCCTGAAGTCGTAGCGTCCCTCGCAGGTGTGAAGGGCTCGATTGCGCAGTTCCATGGCGAAGAAACGCCCGAACAATGCGAGGAAGCCGCCGGCCGGGGCCGCTTTCGCTACATGCGCGCGGCCCGTATTCCACTCGGAGCTGCCGGAGCCGGCTTCGACCTCGTAAAATACGCTTCCGATTACTCCCACGCCCAGGCCATCCTGCTCGACGCCCATGTCGAAGGTTATGGCGGTGGCGGCAAGGCATTCGATTGGTCACTTCTTCCACGCGCCGTCGACGCTCACCTCGTCTTGAGTGGTGGGCTCACACCTGCAAACGTGAGCGATGGCATTCGCATCCTGCGGACGCGCTGCAAGACGCTGTCCGTTGATGTGAGCTCGGGCGTCGAAATCGACGGCCCGGGAAACAAGGGCCTGAAGGACGCCGAGAAAATCCGGCAATTCGTCGCAGCCGTAAGGGCAGCGGACGCCTCGTCCTTCTCCAGTTAGCCGCCGCACCCGATCGTGATTTCGGGCTGCGGCCCAACGATCGAGAACCATGCAAAGCCAATTCCAGGACTACCAGCAACCTGACGCCACGGGCCATTTCGGCAACTACGGCGGCACCTTCGCGAGCGAAACGCTCACCCACGCAATCAACGAGCTGCGCGATGCATACGCCAGGTTCAAGGACGATCCGGCGTTTCTCGCCGAATTCCACTACGAGCTGAAGCACTTCGTCGGCCGGCCCTCCCCGGTCTACCACGCCGCACGCACCAGCCGCGAGATGGGCGGCGCGCAGATCTACCTGAAGCGCGAAGACCTCAACCACACCGGCGCGCACAAGATCAACAACGTGATCGGCCAGGCGATGCTCGCGCGCCGCATGGGCAAACCCCGCGTCATCGCCGAAACCGGTGCGGGCCAGCATGGCGTGGCCACGGCCACCATCTGCGCACGCTATGGCCTCGAATGTGTGGTCTACATGGGCAGCCAGGACGTGAAGCGCCAAAGCCCCAACGTCTACCGCATGAACCTGCTCGGCGCCACGGTGGTACCGGTGGAGTCTGGCAGCAAGACGCTGAAAGACGCGCTCAACGAAGCCATGCGCGACTGGGTGACCAACGTGGAAAACACGTTCTACATCATCGGCACCGTGGCCGGCCCGCACCCCTACCCGACGATGGTGCGCGACTTCCAGAGCGTGATCGGCACCGAATGCATCGAGCAGATGCCCGCCATGCTTGCGGCGCAGGGCATTACCGGCGAAGCCGAAGGCCGGCAGCCCGACGTGGTGGTGGCCTGCGTAGGCGGCGGCAGCAATGCCATGGGCATTTTCCACCCCTACATTCCGTTTGCAGGCACGCGCCTGGTGGGCGTCGAAGCAGCGGGCGAAGGGTTGGACAGCGGCAAGCATTCAGCCTCCATCCTGCGCGGCAGCCCGGGCGTCCTGCACGGCAACCGCACCTACCTGCTGCAGAACGAAGACGGCCAGATCACTGAAACCCACAGCATCAGCGCCGGGCTCGACTACCCCGGTGTGGGCCCGGAGCATGCGCACCTGGCCGACATTGGCCGCGCCGAGTACGTCGGCATCACGGATACCGAAGCGCTCGAAGCATTTCACTACCTGTGCCGCACCGAGGGCATCATTCCGGCCCTCGAATCGAGCCACGCCGTGGCCTATGCAATGAAGCTCGCCAAGACCATGCGGCCGGACCAGTCGATCCTGGTCAACCTCTCGGGCCGCGGCGACAAGGACATCGGTACCGTGGCCGACCTGTCGGGCGTCGACTTCTACGACCGGCCCTCGATGCGCGGCCTGAGCGTGAAGGGAGGCAAGTGATGAGCCGCATTGCCGCCACCTTCGAGGCGCTGAAAAAAGACGGCCGCCGCGCGCTCATTCCTTACGTCACCGCCGGCTTTCCCTTTGCCGACATCACGCCCGAGCTGATGCACGGCATGGTCGAGGCCGGTGCCGACGTGATCGAGCTCGGCGTGCCGTTTTCAGACCCCATGGCCGATGGCCCAGTGATCCAGAAAGCCGGCGAAGACGCACTGGCCATGGGCGTCGGCATGAAGCAGGTGCTCGCCATCGTGAGCGAGTTTCGCAAGAAGGACGCAACCACACCCGTGGTGCTGATGGGCTACGCCAATCCGGTCGAGCGCTACGACCTTGTGCACGGCAAGAAGTCCTTTATCCGCGATGCATCGGCCGCGGGCGTCGACGGCCTGCTGGTGGTCGATTACCCACCCGAAGAATGCGAAGACTTCGCCGCGGAGCTCAAGGCCGCGAACATCGACCTGATCTTTCTGCTGGCCCCCACCAGCACCAGCGAGCGCATGGCACAGGTCGCGCGCATCGCAAGCGGCTATGTCTACTACGTGTCGCTCAAGGGCGTGACGGGCGCCGGCCACCTCGATACGGAGGCCGTCGGCCAGATGATCCCGCGCATTCGCGAGCATGTGAACATTCCCGTGGGCGTGGGCTTCGGCATACGCGATGCGCCCACGGCCCAGGCCGTGGGCTCGGCCGCCGATGCGGTCGTGATCGGCACCAAGATCATCCAGCTGATCGACGGACAGCCGCGCGAAAAGGTTGTGCCCGCGGTGCGCGAATTTCTCGCCGGAATCCGCGAGGCGCTCGACGCCCTGCCCGCAGCTACCCCCAAGAACGCGGCTGGCAGATAATCGCCGTTGCCCTCACCCAGCCCCTTTTCCGCAATGCGGGAAAGGGGAGCTAATCCGGAGTCCTATGAGCTGGCTTGAAAAACTGCTACCCGCCAAGATCGCACAAACCGACCCATCGGAGCGCCGCCAGGTGCCCGAGGGCCTGTGGATCAAGTGCCCCGCCTGCGAGACGGTTCTCTACAAGACCGACCTCGAACACAACCAGAATGTCTGCCCTAGCTGCAGCCATCATCACCGCATTGGCGCCCGCGCACGGCTCGACGCCTTCCTCGACGCCGAAGGCCGCTACGAAGTCGGGCAGGAAGTGCTTCCCGTCGACGCGCTGAAGTTCAAGGACAGCCGCCGGTACCCCGAGCGGCTCAAGGAAGCGCTCGAGAACACCGGCGAAACCGACGCGCTGGTCGTCATGGGCGGCTCGGTCCACAGCATCAGCGTGGTCGTGGCCTGCTTCGAATTCGAATTCATGGGCGGCAGCATGGGCAGCGTGGTCGGCGAGCGCTTCGTGCGCGGCGTCGAAACGGCCATCGAGCAGAAGGTGCCGTTCATCTGTTTCACCGCCACCGGCGGCGCGCGCATGCAGGAAGGCCTGCTGTCGCTGATGCAAATGGCCAAGACCAACGCAGCGCTCACGCGTCTTGCGAAAAAAGGCCTGCCCTACATCAGCGTGCTGACCGACCCGACCATGGGCGGCGTTTCGGCCGGCTTCGCCTTCGTGGGCGACGTGGTCATTGCGGAGCCCAAGGCGCTCATCGGCTTTGCAGGCCCGCGCGTGATCGAATCGACCGTGCGAGTAACTCTGCCTGAAGGCTTCCAGCGCGCGGAGTTCCTGCAGACCAAGGGCGCCATCGACTTCATCAGCGACCGCCGCGAGCTGCGCAAGACCATTGCGAGCACGCTGGCCATGCTGCTGCGTCAGCCGGCCGACGCGGTCATCTGACAAGAATCCTGCCGGAAGGGCCTCAGCCCAGCCGGTAGGCCCAGACCAGCAGGTTGCCCAGCACAATGGCAATCACCTGCAGCACCACGATGGCGGCCAGGGGCGACAGGTCCACGCCGCCAATCAGCGGAATGAATCGCCTGAATGGCCGCACCAGCGGCTCGGCCAATCGCGAGATCAGGTCGAGCAGCATCGGCGATGCCCCCGGTATCCACGACAGCACCGCATAGACAACCAGCAGCGCGGTAAGGCCCGACACTGCGAGCTGCATCAGCCCCACCAGCGACACCAGCGGCAAGGCGGCAATACGCCCCAGGTTGCCGATCAGCAGCCACAGCAGCAGGAACTTCACGATCACCAGCAGCCACGCGGCGATGGCGCTCGCCAGGTCCCAGCGCTTGACCGACGGCACGATGCGGCGCAGCGGCAGCACTATCCAGTCGGTAATCGCAAACACGAAGCGCCCGAGCGGATTGCCGAACGGCACCCGGTGGTACTGCATGTAAAGGCGCAGCAGGCAGGCGCCGCCGAGCAGGCCGACGATCACGTCGAGAAGAAACGAGGGGATCTGGTAGAGCATGGGGCAGGGTCGTGAGCGGAATGCGATGATAGCCATGCAAGGTTCTTCGATGACGACACAGCCCCTTCTGCATTCACTGCCATTGTTCCCGCTCGGTACGGTTCTGTTCCCGGGCGGCGTGCTTCCACTGCGTATTTTCGAAGTACGTTATCTCGACATGGTGGGCAAATGCCGCAAGGCCGATGCGCCCTTCGGCGTGGTCAGCCTCACGAGCGGCAGCGAAGTGCGCAAGGCCGGTGCCGATGCCGAAAGCTTTGCCGCTGTCGGCACGCTGGCCGTCATTCGCGAATTCGAATCACCGCAAAGCGGCCTGCTCCAGATCGAATGCGTCGGCACGCAGCGGTTTCGGGTCCGCCGGACCGAGCTGCAGAAATACGGCTTGTGGGTGGCCGAAGTCGAAGCAGTGATTGCAGACACCGCCATCGAAATTCCCGACGACCTGCAGCACACCGCCACCGCGTTGCGGCGCCTTGTCGACACGCTCGAAGAACGCCGCCGCGCGCAGGGCGCGGAGGCTGTGCGACTGCCCATCGGCGAGCCCTACCAGTTCAACGATTGCGGCTGGGTTGCCAACCGCTGGTGCGAACTGGTGCCCATGCAACTCGAACTGCGGCAACGGCTCATGGAGCTCGAGAGCCCGCTGATGCGGCTCGAGCTGGTCAGCGATCTGCTCGCGCGTGCGGGCATCACTGAATAGTTCGCTACCTTTTTAATAGCATATCGCGCAGGATTGGCGGGCACTCGGGGCCGGTTCCATTCGAACCCTATCGGCTAAAATGGCGGGTTGCGCACGCTCCCGTTGCGCCCTCCTCCGCTTTCCATGTCCGACCACCTGATCCCTTCCATTCCCACGCCCGCTGCGGCTCCGGCTTCCGCACCCGCCGTCGACGACAACCAGCTCATCGCCGAACGCCGCGAAAAGCTCAAGCTGATGCGCACCGCGCAGGCCGAGGGCAAGGGCGTCGCGTTTCCGAATGACTTCAAGCCGGGTCATCGTGCAGCGGCCCTGATCGAGGCGCATGGCGCCACCGAGGCCGAAGCGCTCGAAGCGCAGGCCATTGCCGTGAGCGTGGCCGGCCGGATGATGCTCAAGCGCGTGATGGGCAAGGCCAGCTTTGCGACGCTGCAAGATGCCACGAGCCGCATCCAGCTCTACGTGACTCGCGACGCCATCGGCGAAGAAGCGTATGCCGATTTCAAGCGCTGGGACTTGGGCGATATCGTCGGCGCCGAAGGCACGCTCATGAAGACCAAGACCGGCGAGCTCTCGGTCAAGGTGACCAAGCTGCGCCTGCTCACCAAGAGCCTGCGTCCGCTGCCCGACAAGTTCCACGGCATGGCCGACCAGGAGCAGAAGTACCGCCAGCGCTACGTCGACCTGATCACCGACGAATCGGCGCGCGTGCGCTTTACCGCGCGCAGCAAGGCCGTGAGCGCGCTGCGCGAGTTCATGGTGGCCAACGACTTCCTCGAAGTCGAAACGCCCATGCTGCACCCGATTCCGGGCGGTGCCAATGCCAAGCCGTTCAAGACGCACCACAACGCGCTCGACCAGGAGATGTTCCTGCGCATCGCGCCCGAGCTGTACCTCAAGCGCCTGATCGTCGGCGGCTTCGAGCGCGTGTTCGAAATCAACCGGAGCTACCGCAACGAGGGCATCTCGGTGCGGCACAACCCCGAGTTCACCATGATGGAGTTCTACGCGGCCTACTGGAACTACCGCGACCTGATGGACTTCACCGAAACGCTGATCCGCACCATTGCCGACAAGGCCGTGGGCACGCAACAGCTCACCTACCAGGGCAAGCCAGTCGACCTGACGCAGCCCTTCGAGCGCCTGACGATCCGCGAGGCCATCCTCAAGTACACGGACGCCGGTACCGGCATCGATGACAGCACCTGGCTCATCAACGCCTTGCGCAAGATCGGGCTGAGCGAAGAGAAGGACAAGCTCTCGCAGCGCAGCCTGGCCAGCTTGCAGGTGATGTACTTCGAAGAGGCCGTGGAAGAGAAGCTCTGGCAGCCGACCTTCATCATGGAGCACCCGACCGAGATCTCGCCGCTGGCACGCGCCAACGACGAGCGGCCCGAGGTCACCGAGCGCTTCGAGCTCTACATCACGGGCCGCGAGTTCGGTAACGGCTTCAGCGAGCTCAATGACGCCGAAGACCAGGCCGCGCGCTTCAATGCCCAGGTGGCCGCCAAGGACAGCGGCGACGACGAAGCCATGTTCTACGACCACGACTTTGTGCGCGCGCTCGAATACGGCATGCCGCCCACCGGTGGCTGCGGCATCGGCATCGACCGGCTGATGATGCTGCTGACGGATTCGCCGAGCATCCGCGACGTGATCCTGTTCCCGGCGCTGCGCAGGGAATCTTGAGCGTGAAGTTACCGTCGTCGCTGCCGACGATCGGCATCGACTTCGGCACCTCCAATTCCGCCGTGGCCTGCCGGGTCGACGGCGTGGCCCGACTGCTGCCCATCGAAGGTGCGGCCACCACGCTGCCCACCGCAATCTTCTTCAACGCCGAAGACCGCACCACGCACTTCGGCCGCGATGCGGTTGCGCTCTACCTCGCGGGTGTCGAAGGCCGCCTGATGCGTTCGCTGAAGAGCCTGCTCGGCAGCGCGCTGATGCAGGAAAAAACGGCCATCTACGACGGGCTCGTGAGCTTCGAGGACATCATCGCCCGCTTCTTGCGCGAGCTGGCCGCGCGGGCCGGCCGTGAACTGGGCGGGGTGCCCGAGCGCGTTGTCATCGGCCGCCCGGTTCATTTTGTCGACGACGATTCGAAGCGGGACGAGCGCGCGGAAGAAAGCCTGCGCCACGCGGCGCGCGCGGCAGGGTTTCGCGACATCGCTTTTCAGCTCGAACCGATTGCGGCCGCCTTCGACTACGAGCAGCGCATCACGAAAGAGTCCCTGGTGCTGATCGTCGACGTGGGCGGCGGCACTTCCGACTTCACCGTGGTGCGGGTCGGCCCCGACCGCGCCGCGCGCGAAGACCGCAGTGACGACGTGTTGGCCACCAGCGGCGTGCACATCGGCGGCACCGACTTCGACCAGCGCCTGAACCTCGACCGCGTCATGCCGGAATTCGGCTTTCGCCACACGGGGCCGCAGGGGCGCGAGGTTCCGAGCAAGGTGTTCTTCGAGCTTTCGTCCTGGCACCTGATCAACTGGCTGTATGCCGCCAAGGCGGTGCGGCAGGCGAAAGACCTGCGCACGAGCTACAGCGATGTGCGGCTGCACGACCGGTTGATGGCGGTGCTCGAAGAACGGCACGGACACCGCATTGCCAGTGAAGTGGAGCAGGCAAAAATCGACACTTCGGTCAACGATGCGCCCACCGCCATCGACCTGTCGTGCGCCGGGCCAGGCCTGGCCGCATCGCTCTCGCCTGCCGACATGACGCAGCAACTCGCGCCGCTGCTCGAAAGCGTGATTGCCTGCGCGCACGCCTGTGTCAAGCGCGCCGGGCTGCGCAGCGGCGATCTCGATGCCATCTACCTGACCGGCGGCTCTTCGGCCCTGCGGCCATTCCAGCAGGCCTTGCGCAAGAGCTTCGCCGGCGTGACGCTCGTCGAGGGCGACCTGTTCGGTGGCGTGGCCACCGGGCTCGCCTGCGCCGGCTCAGCTGCATGAAGTATCTCGCGGGGTATCCGCCCACGCTGCTGGCCCAGGTCCGGCAACTGGTCGAAACCGAAGGACTCGCGCCGTTGCTGCGCAGCCGCTACCCCGGCCCCATGCATGAAGTGCAGACGGACCGTGCGCTTTACGAATACGTGAGCGAGCTCAAGAGCGACTTCATGCGCAAGGCGCCGCCGCTCTCCAAGGTGGCATTCGACAGCAAGCTGCACGTGATCCGCAATGCGCTCGGCACGCACACCACGGTTTCACGCGTACAGGGCAGCAAGCTCAAGACCAAGCGCGAAATTCGCGTGGCGACCCTGTTCAAGGAGGTGCCGCTCGAGTGGCTGCGCATGATCGTGGTCCACGAGCTCGCGCACATGAAGGAGCGCGACCATGACAAGAGCTTCTATGCGCTCTGCGAGCACATGGAGCCCAGCTACCACCGGCTGGAATTCGATGTCCGGCTGTACCTGACGCACCTGGATTCGGGCGGCGAGCGTTTATGGACGAACTCGCTGCCGCATTCGGCTCCGGGCAAGGCGCCGTAGCGAGCCTCAGGCGCTGTGCGGCATGGCGAGGTCGGCCTTTGCCAGCACTTGCCTTGCCTGCCTGTAGCCTGTCGAATCGGTCAGCGTATTCCAGTCGACTTGCGGTGCATCGGGAAGAAGCGCCCGCCTGCGCGCTTCGCTCCTTGCATCCGGCTGCCAACGCCGTGCCTTGGCCGCGGCGCCGAAATCATCGAGCAGTTCGTCGAGCGGCCGGCCCTCGCCGATGCTCTGGTTGCACAACATCGCCAGATCGCAACCTGCATCGAGGGCTGCCAGTGCGGCATCGGCATAGCTCAGCAGTTCTCCGCCGATGTAGCGCCCGGCTTCCATGCTCAGGTCGTCGCTGAAGATAGCGCCGTCGAAGGCCAGCCGGGTGCGCAGGATGTCTTTCAGCCATTTGGACGAAAAGCCCGCGGGTCTCTTGTCGACTTTCGGATAGATCACGTGCGCCGGCATCACGGCCGTGAGCGCGCCCGACAGCCAGTCGAACGGCCGTGCGTCGTCCTCCAGGATCGCCTTCAGGCCGCGGCGGTCGACCGGAATCTCGACATGCGAATCGGCAGTGACGAAGCCATGTCCCGGAAAGTGCTTGCCGCAGTTGCGCATGCCCATCTGCAGCATGCCGTGCATCACGCTTTTGGCCAGCAGCGCCACCACGCGCGGGTCGCGGTGAAAGCTGCGGTCGCCGATCACGCTGCTGCCGCCGTGGTCGAGGTCAAGCACCGGCGCAAAGCTGAAGTCGACGCCGCAGGCGCGCAACTCGGCCGCAAGCACCTGGCCCGTTGCCGTTGCGGCCTGCGTGGCGCGCATCGCATCGCGCATCCACAGCTCGCCCAGGGCGCGCATCGAAGACAGTCGCGTGAAGCCGTCGGTGCGAAACCGCTGAACGCGGCCGCCTTCGTGGTCGACACAGATCAGTAGATCGGGGCGGATGGCCTTCAACTCTGCATTGAGCGCGGTCATTTGCGCGCGGTCCCGCCAGTTGCGGGCGAAATGGATCACGCCACCGACCAAGGGGTTTGCTACCCGGCGGCGATCCGCATCATTGAGTTCCGTGCCCGCCACATCGATGATCAGCGGCGCGTGATGGGTTGTCGTTGCCAGGGTCATGCCTCGTTCTTGTATTCGACCACCACGAAGCTCGCGGCATATTCGGTTTCGTCGGTCACCGTCACGTGCGCCGTGAGGCCTTTGGCCTCGAACCACTCCTTGAGCTCACCATGCAGCACGATGACGGGCTTGCCGCTGCGCAGGTTCGCAATCTCGCACAGGCGCCAGGTCATCGGCATGCGCATGCCCAGGCCGATGGCCTTGCTGAAGGCCTCCTTGGCGGAAAAGCGGGTAGCCAGATAGCTCAAGCCGCGCTTGGGCCAGCGCTCGCTGCGGGCCTTCCACACCGCGAACTCGGCATCGCTGAGCACCCGGTGGGCAAAGCGCTCGCCCTGGCGCTCGAAGGTCGCAGCGATGCGACGCAGATCGCAGATATCGGTACCAATGCCGTAGATCATGCCGCTGGAGCGCTCACTTGGCTTCGTCGATGCAGCGCAGGTACTCCCGCGTGGTGGCTGCGTAGCCCAATTCGAGCGCATCGGCGATGAAGGCGTGGCCGATCGAGACCTCCTGAACGCCGCGCACGGCACGCAGGAAAGCCGTCAGGTTGTCGCGGCTCAGGTCATGGCCCGCGTTGACGCCGAGACCCGCGGCCTGCGCCGCACGCGCCGATTCGACGTAGCGCGCAAGCACGGCCGCCTCGTTCGAAGTGCCGCGCGATGCGGCATAGCCTTCGGTGTACAGCTCCACGCGGTCGGCGCCCACGGCCTTCACCGCAGCCATCATCTCGGGGATCGGGTCCATGAACAGGCTCACGCGGACGCCCAGGGCCTTGGCCTCGGCAATCAAAGGGCGCAGGCGCTCGGCGTCTTCCGGGAAGCTCCAGCCGTGGTCGCTGGTCGATTGCGATTCGCTGTCGGGCACAAAAGTGGCCTGGTGCGGCTTGAGCTCGCGCACGAAGTCCATCAGGTTGTGGAACGGATTGCCTTCGATGTTGAACTCGATGCCCGGCCAGTCTTTTGCAAGCAGCGCGGAGAGGTCGCTCACGTCGTGCGCGCGGATGTGGCGCGCGTCCGGCCGCGGATGCACCGTGATGCCCTGCGCCCCGGCGGCAAGGCAGGCGCTGGCGGCCTTGAGCACGCTCGGGATGCCCAGGTGGCGCGTGTTGCGCACAAGGGCCACCTTGTTCAGGTTGACCGACAGCGACGTCGTAGCGGAATGGCCGGGAGTGCTCATAGGGCTTGCAAATCTCTCATCATCTGCCGCGTGCGCAGCGTGGACACACCGCAATGGTAGTTGAGCAAGGCGCGCAGCTGGTTTCTGAGGGCACTGTTGCTGCCGGCGTTCATGGTGGCTACTTCTCTCAACGTGGCGGTGAAGGGGGCGCGGTCGTCGAGCACGCCCTGCAGCGATTGCCAGTCGGCGCCGGCCAGCGCCGCCTCGCCGTCACCCGCCAAGCGCAAGCCGGCTTCCGGCACCAGGCTGTAGCGCGCCTCCGCCACGAGCGGCTCGAGGGTGAGGGTTTGAGCGTCGAGCGACGGCAAGAGGCCCACTTCGCGCAGCAGCAGCAGCTCGAAAGCACGCAGCGCCGCGGCCTGGGTTGCGGCCTGCGCGCCGGCGTGGTCGCCCGCCAGCACCTGCACCACGCCCGCGTAGGCGTCGAACAGCGCCTCGTGAGCGTCGTCCCGCGCGAGCAGGCGCAGCAGCAGTTCATTGACGTAGTAGCCCGAGAGCAGGGCCTCGCCCGTCGGCATGACGTGGCCGCCCATCCACTCGGCGCCCTTGAGCGTGCGGATCTCGGCGTCGCCGCCGTAGTTGAGCTGCAGCGGCTGCAGAGGCAGCAGCACGGGCCTGAAGTTGGAGCTCGGCCTCTTCGCCCCCTTGGCCACGAGCGCGATGCGTCCGTGGTGGCGGGTGAAGACCTCGAGGATCAGGCTCGACTCGCTCCAGTCGTAGCGATGGAGCACGTACGCCGGTTCATGCGAAACGCGGTGGGCAGTTGCCACTTCATTCGTAACCGAACGAGCGCACGCGGGCCTCGTCGTCGGCCCAGCCGGAGCGCACCTTCACCCACAGTTCGAGAAAAACCTTGGCATCGGCCAGCTTTTCGAGCTCGACCCGGGTTTCCATGCCGATGCGCTTGATGCGCTCGCCCTTGTCGCCGATGACCATGGCCTTGTGGCCGTCGCGCTCCACCACGATGGTGGCGGCAATGCGCAGCAGGCGCTTCTGGCCCTTTTTCTGCGGCGGCTCTTCCTCGAACTTGTCGATGATCACGGTCGAGGTGTAGGGCAGTTCGTCGCCGGTCAGGCGGAACAGCTTTTCGCGCACCAGCTCACCGGCAAGGAATTTCTCGCTGCGGTCGGTGAGCTCGTCCTCGGCGTAGAACCAGGGTTGCTCAGGCAGGTATTTTTCACAGATGCCGAACAGGCGCTCGACATCCTTCGGGTTCTTGGCCGACATCGGCACGAACTCGGCAAAGGGGTGCTTCGCCTGCATGGTCTGCAGCCAGGGTGCGATGTCGCCGCGGCGGTGCACGTTGTCGAGCTTGTTGGCCAAGAGCACGGTCGGAATGCCCTTGCCGAGCAGCTTGAGCACCCGCTCGTCGGCCGGCGTGAAGCTGCCCGCCTCGACCACGAAAAGAATCAGGTCCACGTCGCCGACCGCGCCCTGCACGGTCTTGTTGAGCGACTTGTTCAGCGCATTGGCGTGCAGGGTCTGGAAACCCGGCGTATCCACGAACACGAACTGCGTGGCACCCAAGGTGCGCATGCCCGTGATGCGGTGCCGCGTGGTCTGCGCCTTGCGCGAGGTGATGCTGATCTTCTGGCCCACCAGCGCGTTGAGCAGCGTCGACTTGCCCACGTTGGGCTTGCCGACAATGGCCACCAGGCCGCAGTGCTGGGGCCCTGTTGTGCCCGTTCCGCCCGCTGCGTCTTCGGGGTTTTCTGCTGCTGAATTTATAGCGTCGTTCATTCTGGTTTCACGCGGCCCCGCGTGCCTTGAGCCGGATCAACATGGCCGCCGCGGCAGCCTGCTCGCCGGCGCGGCGCGAGCCACCGATGCCGCGTTCGCGCAGGCCCAGCTCCGGCACCTCGCACTCGACATCGAAAGTCTGTTTGTGCGCGGCGCCGAGCGTGGCCGCTACGCGGTACACCGGCAACTTCATTTTGTGGCCCTGGAGCCATTCCTGCAATTCGGTCTTCGGGTCCTTGGCGGCTGCTTCCATGCGCGGATTGATCTCCACGGATTCATAGAGCCGGCGCACCAGCGCCTCGGCGGCCGCAAAGCCCGCGTCGAGGTAGACCGCACCGATCAGCGCTTCAAGCGCATCGGCCAGGATCGAAGGCCGGTTGGGCCCGCCGGAACGCGCTTCGCCTTCCCCGAGCCGAAGCAGCGGCGACAGCTGCAGCTCGAGTGCCAGGCGGTGCAGCGTGTCTTGCTTGACCAGGTTGGCCCGCACGCGCGACAGATCGCCTTCGGGCAAGGCCGACAGGCGGGTGTAGAGCAGGTGCGAAACGGCGAGGTTGAGCACCGAGTCGCCGAGAAACTCCAGGCGCTCGTTGTGGTCAGCCGAAAAACTGCGGTGCGTGAGCGCGAGCTGAAGCAGCCGCGTGTCGGAGAACGAATGCTTGAGGCGCTCCTGCAGCGCTACGAGGCCGCCGTCCACCTTGCGTGTCGCCGCGTTCAGCGGGTCTCGCCTTTGTACTTGAGCACCAGGTAGGCCGGGCCGAACAGCGGAATCTCCCGCTCGTAGGCATACGACACGACGACCTTGTCGCCGACCTTCTTGATGTCGAGGTCCTTGCCCGAGACGGACTTGAAGTCGTCGATGGCTTGGGCCCGGTCGAAGATGGCGCGCACTTCGGGCACGGTGGTGCCTTCCTTGGCCTTGTTGGCGGCCTTGTCGATGGCCTGGTATTCGATCAGTGTCGGAATGACCTGCGCGATGACCACGCCCAGGCACCCCAGCACCGCGGCGACAAACACAAGACCGATGAACGAGATGCCGCGCTGGTGCGCGGCCCTGCTGCGGATGGACCGATTTGTTCTCATGCCCTCTTACCCCTCGAACAATGCTGTTTACTTATTGAAATGGACCGATGCGACCCAGATCGCCGAAGTTCATCCACACAAAGAACGCCCTGCCCACGATGTTCTTGTCCGGCACGAAACCCCAGAACCGGGAGTCCGCCGAATTATCGCGGTTGTCGCCCATCATGAAGTAATTGCCGGCAGGTACCTTGCAAACCACGCCTTCGACGGAGTAGCGGCAGTTTTCGCGAAATGGGAAGTCGGTGGCGCCCTGAACGAAAGCCGGACCGGCATCGTCGTTGAGCAGCCTGTGCTGCTTGCCACCCAGGTCTTCGGTGAACTGCTTGAGCAGGCGCATCGAATCGCCATCGAGGTAGTCGGGCAGCGGATTCTTGGACACCGGCTGGCCGTTGATCGTGAGCTTCTTGTTCAGGTAGGCCACTTCGTCGCCCGGGATGCCGACCACGCGCTTGATGTAGTCCATGCTCGGCTTGGGCGGATAGCGGAAGACCACCACGTCGCCGCGCGCCAGCGGGGTGCCGTCGGTGATCTTGGTATTGATGACCGGCAGGCGAAGCCCGTAGGTGAACTTGTTGACCAGGATCAGGTCGCCGGTGAGCAGCGTCGGCATCATCGAACCCGATGGAATCTTGAAGGGCTCGTACAGGAACGAGCGCAGCAGGAACACCACGAGAATTACCGGGAACAGCCCGGCCGTCCAGTCGAGCCACCACGGCTGCATCAGCAAGCGCTCGCTCGCCTTGGCGTCGACCGTGTCCACCTGCGTGATGCCCTGGCCCGCCAGACGGGCGTTGCGCTCGCTCAGCGAAGCCTCGAGCGCGGCGGCGGCGCGTTCGCGGCGCGGCAGGAAGTAGAAGCGCTCAGCCAGCCAGTAGAGCCCGGTGACCACGGTGGCGCAGAACAGGAGCAGTGCGAAGTTGCCTTCGATGGCACCAAAGTACCAGGCACCGACGTAACCGGTAAAGGCCGCGAGGACCAGAGTAGTGATGAATGCCATTTTTGAGATCAGTCTTCGACTTGCAGAATCGCGAGGAAGGCCTCTTGCGGGACCTCGACGGAGCCGATCTGCTTCATTCTTTTCTTGCCCGCTTTCTGCTTTTCGAGCAGCTTCTTCTTGCGGGTGATGTCGCCGCCGTAGCACTTGGCAAGAACGTTCTTGCGCAGGGCCTTGATTGTCTCACGCGCAATGATGTTCACCCCGATGGCCGCCTGGATTGCAACGTCGAACATCTGGCGCGAAATGATCTCGCGCATCTTCGACACCACCGCCCGGCCGCGGTACTGCGACTGGGTGCGGTGCACGATGATGGACAGCGCGTCGACCTTCTCGCCGTTCAGCAGGATGTCGACCTTGACCACGTCGGACGCGCGATATTCCTTGAACTCGTAGTCCATCGAGGCGTAGCCCCGGCTGACCGACTTCAGCTTGTCGAAGAAGTCGAGCACGATTTCGCCGAGCGGCATTTCGTAGGTCAGCATGACCTGGCGGCCGTGGTAGGCCATGTTCATCTGCACGCCGCGCTTCTGGTTGGCCAGCGTCATCACCGCGCCCACGTATTCCTGCGGCATGTAGAGGTGCACGGTGACGATCGGCTCGCGAATCTCGCTCATCTTGCCGACGTCGGGCATCTTGGACGGGTTCTCGACCATGATGACTTCGCCGTCGTTGCGCACCACTTGGTACACCACGCTTGGCGCAGTCGTGATCAGGTCTTGGTCGAACTCGCGCTCGAGCCGCTCCTGCACGATTTCCATGTGCAGCAGACCGAGAAAGCCGCAGCGGAAACCGAAGCCCAGCGCCTGGCTCACCTCGGGCTCGTAGCGCAGCGACGAATCGTTGAGCTTGAGTTTTTCAAGCGCATCGCGCAGCGAGTCGTACTCGCTGGCTTCGGTCGGGTAGAGCCCGGCGAACACCTGCGGCTGGATTTCCTTGAAGCCCGGCAGCGCCTCGGTGGCGGTGGCGGCCGCGCCGCCCGTGCCCGGCTTGATGAGCGTCACGGTGTCGCCGACCTTGGCGGCCTGCAGCTCCTTGATGCCCGCGATGATGTAGCCCACCTCGCCCGCCTCGAGCGATGCGCGCGGCTCGTTGGCCGGCGTGAAGACGCCGATGTTGTCGGCGTTGTACATGGCGCCGGATGCCATCATCTTGATGCGCTCGCCCTTGACGAGCCGGCCGTCCACCACGCGCACCAGCATGACCACGCCCACGTAGGGATCGAACCAGCTGTCGACAATCATCGCGCGCAGCGGGCCGTCGGGGTTGCCGCGCGGCGGCGGCATCTTGTGCACGATGGCTTCGAGGATCTCTTCGATGCCGAGACCTGTCTTGGCCGAACACGGAATCGCATCGGTCGCGTCGATGCCGATCACGTCTTCGACTTCCTTGCGCGCGTTGTCGGGGTCCGCGTTCGGCAAGTCCATCTTGTTGAGCACCGGCACCACTTCGACGCCGAGGTCGAGCGCGGTGTAGCAGTTGGCGACTGTCTGCGCTTCGACCCCTTGCGATGCATCGACGACGAGCAGCGCACCTTCGCATGCCGACAACGAGCGGCTCACTTCATAAGAGAAGTCGACGTGGCCTGGCGTGTCGATCAGATTGAGGTTGTAGACCTGTCCATCGAGCGCCTTGTAGTGCAGCGCAGCGGTCTGCGCCTTGATGGTTATCCCACGCTCTTTTTCGATGTCCATCGAGTCGAGCACCTGCGCTTCCATATCGCGTTCCGCGAGACCGCCGCAACGCTGGATCAAGCGATCGGCGAGCGTCGACTTGCCGTGATCGATGTGCGCAATGATCGAAAAATTTCTGATGTGATTCATCAACGGGAACGCTTAAGTACTTGAATTGGCTCGTGCGCAGAGTGCGACAGGCAAGAAAAAAGGGCGCGTCTTCTGGAGACGCGCCCTGAACCAACAAGCAATGGCAACTGCAGTAGTTGGAACTTCATTGTAGGCAAAAAGGGAGGCACGTACATCCGGGGACAGGGTCAAAACGGGTCGTTGCGGGTCCACAACATGAAAGATATAAACAACTTATCCACAAGATCGGTGGAGCACTCGATGAACAACTTGTGGGCGATCTGTGGAGCAGCGGTGGACTGCTGTCTGACATCTCGCATCGTGAAGGAATTCACCTTCCTTATGCATGGGCCCACCGCCCGCTGGCTCCTATTCTACCGAAAACCGTCCTAAGCCCATTGGAAAGTTAGTGAACACCAACATAATAACGACTCTCCCCGGCCCAAAAAATTTTTTGAAGCGGGCTTCCGACCGTGGCAAAGACCTCAAAAAAAGGCCCCAAACCCGACTGTCGGGTGGGGCCACTTGACGGCAGCGCCAGTTCAGCGTGCGGGTCGGATCAGGGCATATTGCGCCCACTCGCCACGGCGGAACAGCACGCTGAGCGGCTTGTTCTTGTCGGCCTTGGCCAGGGCGGACTCGAATTCCTTGACGCTTGTCACTTCGATGTTGCCGACCGAGAGGATCACGTCGCCCTCGCGCAAACCGGCCCGTGCGGCGGCATCGGTCGCCGCGTCAATGCGCACGCCGCGCGCCTTGAGCTCTTTCTTCTGCGCGTCGGTCAGGTCGCTGACCACCAGGCCGATCGACTTTCCGGCCGTGGACGACGGCTTGGCTTGCGGTTCCTCGCGATCCGACTGGCGCTTGCTCGAAGGCTTGGCTTCCGGATCGCCCTCCGCAACGGTGATCGAAAGTTCACGCGAACTGCCGTTGCGGAACACGGTCAGCGTGCTCTTGACGCCCGGCTTGGTGCTGGCGACCGAGCGCGAGAGATCGCTCGGCGTTTCGATGACCTTGTCGCCGTACTTGGTGATGATGTCGCCTTCGCGCACGCCGGCCTTGTCGGCTGCCGAGCCCGGCACCACGCTGCTCACCACGGCGCCGCGCGCCTTGCCCAGGCCAAGGGACTCGGCCACGTCCTTCGACACCGAGCCGATGGTCACGCCGATCAGGCCGCGCGAAACGCGGCCCGTGGCGCGCAACTGGTCGCTGACGCGAATCGCCTCGTCGATGGGAATCGAGAACGAAATGCCCATGTAGCCACCCGAGCGCGAGTAGATCTGGCTGTTGATGCCGACCACCTCGCCGCGCAGGTTGATAAGCGGTCCTCCGGAGTTGCCGGGGTTGATGGCAACGTCCGTCTGGATGAGCGGCACCAGGTCGCCGGTGTCACGCTGCTTCGCGCTCACGATGCCGGCGGTCACGGTGTTCTCAAGGCCGAAAGGCGAGCCGATGGCCATCACCCATTCGCCGACGCGCAGCCGCGAGATGTCGCCGACCTTCACTACCGGCAGGCCGGTTGCCTCGATCTTGACCACGGCGACGTCGCTGCGCTTGTCGGCGCCGATGAGCTTGGCCTTGAACTCGCGCTTGTCGGTGAGGGTGACCAGGATCTCCGACGCATCCTCGATCACGTGGGCATTGGTCATGACATAGCC
Source organism: Variovorax paradoxus (assembly GCF_029919115.1). NCBI lineage: Bacteria > Pseudomonadati > Pseudomonadota > Betaproteobacteria > Burkholderiales > Comamonadaceae > Variovorax > Variovorax paradoxus. The sequence continues at coordinate 877,844 of NZ_CP123990.1, read as the reverse complement.
GTCCGCAGTCAGGATGAAGCCCGAGCCCACGCCGCGCGGGCGCTCTTCTTCCTGGGGCTGCTGAGGGCGGTTCGGGCGCGGGCCCGGCCGCGGGTTGCCCGGCAGCGGCTGTCCGAAGAAACGCCGGAAGAACTCCTGCATTTCCTCGTCCATTTCTCCACCACCGCTGCGGGTGGACACTTTCTCGACCGTGCGAATACCGACCACGGCAGGCCCCACCTGCTCCACGAGATCGGCGAAATCGGGCAGCCCGCGCGCTTGCGGTGTCTGGGGCGCCTGAGCGTTGGCCGACGTTGCCGGCAGGAAGCCCGCGGTGGCCGAGCAGGCCAGACCGAATGCGAAGAGATAGGAACGAAGCGTGTGTCCCTCGACTTTGAACATCATCGGTTTTCTTTCAAAAGAACAGAGCGGCCAAAAGAAGAGCTATGAGTCTGTGATGCGGACTTGGTTCAGCGCCAACTGCGCATGCGCGGCCGGTCAGCGTGTGCGCGCGAGACTTTGGGCAAACGCATTGAGCGTCTGCTGCGGCACCTCGCCCACGGCAGTCAGCCACCAGTCGCTCGCCGGCTCGGGCAACCGCCGGCGAATGGCATTGGTTGCGCCAATGGTAAGCACGCCGTCGCGCGGTGCGCGCTTTTCATCGTAGCGCTCGATGAAAAGCGACACCGAAGCCAGGCCATCGGAGAAGGTCCACTGAACGGTGCGGTCCTGCCCGTTTTTGTCACTGCCTGCCGGGCGTCGATAGAAGCTGCGCGGCTTGAAGCCGGCCACAGGCGTCTTGAGAACCCAGCCTTCGTCCTGCGCGCTGGTGCGCTCGAGTTCCAGCTTCTCGATGCGGTAGCCGCCGGTGTTGTTCATCATCTGCGCGATGGCCTGCGCCTTCACTGGCGCATCGAGCTGCAGTTCGGAGAATGCCGACTGCTCCACCACGCGGGATTCGCCGTCCACCGTCTGCAGCTTGATCACGAGGCCGGAACGGCGCTCGCTCCAGATGCGATAGCCGAAACGCAATGTATCGTGCGGCACGAGTTGCACCACATCGGCATCGAAGCCCGCTACACGGTCCTTGCCGATGGCCCGCACATCGTAGAAGTCGCCGACCGATGAATCGGGCTTGTCGGGCAGGTTGGGAAAAATGTCGAGGTTCTCGCGCTTTTCCACCTTGACGACCTTTGCCTCCGGCAGGAAGGTCATCACATGGTGATTGCGCCTGAATGTCGAGCGCGGCGGCCCCGACAGCGCTTCGATGCGCTCGATCTGCAGGTCGCCGTCGCGCACATGCCAGATGCGAGCACTCGACAAATCGCCGCCGGCCGCCGACACGACGAAAGTGCCGACGTAATTGCGCTGCCTGGCTCCGGTGTGCATGCGCTGAAGCCACTCGACAACGCCCATGGGAGGCGGCGCGTCGCCAGCCTGCGCCAGGGCCGCGCCCTTGGCATTTACCGGGCCCGAACGGGGCTGCGCGGTCGCGATCTGCGCAAGACAAAAAGCAGCGAACACCAGCGCAAACGCGCGTACGGAGATCGGCATCTGAACGGTCATTGAAGCGACGACGGGGCGCGCAATCAGCGCGTGGGCCCCTCGAAGGTCGCGTTGCGCAGAAAGCCTGAAGGCATTTGCGAAGCGCCGCCGGCTTGTTGGTGCGCCTCGAGCAGTTGGTCCAGGCGCGGATCGCGCAGCATGACCTGCGGACTGCCGCCGCCAACCACCACACGGGTCGGCGTGAGCGTTTGGGCGGCGGGCGACGAACTGTTGTTGGCAGCGGCGGCCAGCACCGAATTGGCAGCCGGTTGCTGCTGGACCGCAATCTGGGGTCCCGGGGACGAGAACCCCGCTCCGTTGCCGACCAGGGTCCAACTGATGGCGGCCACCGCCACCAGCGATGCGGCGCCGGCCACCAGCTTCCAGCGGAACACCGGCTCGTTGGCTGCGTCGGCCCTGCGCTGCAGCGTGATCACCTTGGCTGCCGTCACCGGTGCCAGCACCGGGGTAGCGGCCACAGGCTCGGCAGCAAGCCGCTGCTGGAACCGCGTCAGGAAGGCATCAGTGTCGCTGCAAGGCGTGTGCGCGCCCGAGCGCAGGATGTCACCCACCAGGTGATAGGACCGCCAGGCACCACGCGCATCGTCTTCAGCGCAGACGGCGTCAATGGCCCGCGCGAAGTCTTCGCCCTGCAAATGACCGTCCGCCAGTGCGGACACTTGTTCAAGAGCCGTCATCGTCTGATTCATTTCATTCACCTGCTTACCTACCAACGCTTGCCGGACTGGTTGTCCAGCAGCGGTTTGACCCTGGCCGAAATGGCCTCGCGCGCCCGGAAAATACGCGAGCGCACCGTGCCGATAGGGCAATCCATGACCTCGGCAATCTCTTCGTAACTCATGCCCTCGATCTCGCGCAAGGTGACCGCCTGGCGCAATTCGGAAGGCAGCGCGTCCATGGCCGCCTCGACCACGCGGGCGATTTCGTTCGCCGCCAAGACCGATTCGGGGGTTTCGTCGCTGATTGGTTCGTTTCCGGGGCGGTAAGTTTCATCGTCTTCTTCAGAAGACGGCCTCATGGCGCTTTCGGAGATGGTCGGGTCGCGCTTCATGTCGACAAGCGCCTTCTTGGCGGTGTTGACCGCGATCCGGTACAGCCAGGTGTAGAACTGGGCGTCGCCGCGAAACTGGTGAAGTGCCCTATAAGCCCGGATAAAGGTTTCCTGGGCGATGTCTTCGACCAGGTCGACATCGCGCACCATGCGCCCGATCAGGCGCTCGATCCGGCGCTGGTACTTGATAACCAGCAGTTCGAATGCTTTCTGGTCACCGGCAACCGTGCGCTGAACCAGTTGAAGGTCGACTTCGCCCGGGCGCGGCGTCTCGGCGGACACATCGGTCAAGCCGGAGTCCGGGGGCACTGGCGGCGGAGAAGTGGTCATCGAGCAGTCAGGGCGCATCGGCGGGCGCGGTCGCTCGCCAAGGCTCGCCGGCGGGCGATGCAGAAGGGGGGCGCGAATATACCGCACGGCGCAAATCGCGCCAGCGCTCCGGCATGGCGCGCTGTTCGATCCAAATCCACCGTGCGGCACGGCTTGGCTGGGTCAGCCGGACCAGGAGCAGCGATTGAAGATCGAGCGCCACGGAAGCTCGCGCCGCCCGAACGGCTCGGCCCCTGTCCGTGCCCGTCAGGGCCCAGTGGAGCCCGTCGAAATGCAAAACCCCGGCACCATCGCTTCGCAGCCCGACCGCAGCCGCAATACCCGAGAACAGCACACTCAGGACCAGCAGCAACTGGCGCCAGCCGGCACTATCGAATAAATAGCACGAAAGGCCTGCGCAGCAAGCGCCCAAGGCCCACGTGGCAATCAGAATCCGGGTGGCGCCACGCGAGCGCCCCACCGGATAGGTCACCGACGGCGCGCTGTGCATGAAAGAGCAAGGCTCAAGCGCGCTTGAACACCAGCGTGCCGTTGGTGCCGCCGAAGCCGAAGTTGTTCTTGACCGCGACATCGATCTTGAGATCGCGCGCCGTATTGGCGCAGTAGTCGAGGTCGCACTCCGGATCCTGGTTGAAGATGTTGATCGTCGGCGGGCTCTTCTGGTGATGCAGTGCGAGCACCGTGAACACCGACTCGATGCCGCCGGCGCCGCCCAGCAAGTGGCCGGTCATCGACTTGGTCGAGTTCACGACCAGCTTCTTCGCGTGATCGCCGAAGGCAAGCTTGACCGCATTGGTCTCGTTGAGGTCGCCGATCTGCGTGGAAGTGCCATGGGCATTCAGATACTGCACCTGGTCCGCATTCACGCCTGCATTGGCGAGCGCCATGGCCATCGAGCGGCGCGGGCCGTCGACGTCGGGAGCCGTCATGTGGTATGCGTCGCCGGTCAGGCCGAAGCCCGCCACTTCCGCATAGATCTTGGCGCCGCGCGCCTTGGCGTGTTCGTACTCTTCGAGCACCAGCACGCCGGCGCCCTCGCCGAGCACGAAGCCGTCGCGGTCCTTGTCCCACGGACGCGAGGCCGCGGCGGGATCGTCGTTGCGCGTGCTCAGTGCACGCGGCGCTGTAAAGCCGCCGATGCCGAGCGGAGAAATGGTCGACTCGGCGCCGCCCGCGATCATGACGTCGGCATCGCCGTATTCGATCATGCGTGCAGACGTGCCAATGGCGTGCAGGCCCGTGGTGCAGGCGGTCACGACGGCGATGTTCGGGCCCTTGAAGCCGTACTTGATCGAGACGTGGCCCGAGATCATGTTGATGATGGAAGCCGGCACGAAGAACGGCGAAATGCGGCGCGGACCGCGGCTCGCATATTCGCCGTGCGTTTCTTCGATCATCGGCAAGCCGCCGATGCCCGAGCCGATGTTGCATCCGATGCGCACGGCTTCTTCGTACGACAGCGCTTCGCCGGTCGGCAGTCCGCTGTCTTGCACCGCCTGCATGGCGGCGGCAAGCCCCAGATGAATGAAGCGGTCCATGTGGCGCGCTTCTTTCTCCGAGATGTATTGGGTGATGTCGAAACCCTTCACCTCACCTGCGAACTTGCAGGCGAAGGCGCTTGCATCGAAAGCGGTGATGTTCGCAATACCCGACTTCCCGGCCAACAGGTTGGCCCAGGATTCGGTTGCGGTGTTTCCGACAGGAGCGATGCAACCGAGTCCGGTCACGACGACGCGGCGTTTGGTCATGCCGGCAAACCTTTCTGGAAGCGCTGAACAGCTGCTGGCGGCGCGTACGGGGCTGGATAGAAGCGCCGCCGGCCGTCGCAGTTGCAGCCGGCCCGATCAGGCCTTTTGATTCTTGGTGGCGTAGTCGACGGCGTTTTGCACCGTGGTGATCTTCTCGGCGTCTTCATCCGGAATTTCAATGCCGAATTCGTCTTCGAGTGCCATCACCAGTTCGACCGTGTCGAGCGAGTCCGCGCCGAGGTCGGCCACGAAGGCCTTTTCGTTCGTTACTTGGGACTCTTCCACGCCGAGTTGCTCGGCGATGATTTTCTTGACACGTGCTTCGATATCGCTCATTTGGTTCCCTCTGAGGGTTGTAGGTAATCGGTGGATTTTAGCCGGGCGCATTGTGGCATTTGCCGTGCACCCGGGGCGGGGAAAGATTGCGCCTTGCGGCTATTACATGTGCATGCCGCCGTTGACGTGCAGTTCCTGCCCCGTCACATAGGAAGCCTGGGGCGATGCGAGATAGGCTACAGCATGCGCGATGTCCGCCGGCTTGCCCAAGTGGCCCAGCGGAATCTGCTGCAGCAGCGCCCGTTGCTGTGCTTCGGGCAGGCTGGCCGTCATGTCGGTTTCGATGAAGCCGGGGGCAACGCAGTTGACCGTGATGTTGCGGCTGCCGAGTTCACGTGCCAGCGCGCGGGTCATGCCCGCCACACCGGCCTTGGCTGCCGCGTAGTTGGCTTGGCCGGCATTGCCGGAAGCGCCGACCACGCTTGTGATGCTGATGATGCGGCCATACCGCTGCTTCATCATCGGGCGAATCACGGCGCGCGAAAGGCCGAATACCGCCTTGAGATTGGTGTCGAGCACGGCATCCCAGTCGTCGTCCTTCATGCGCATGGCGAGCGTGTCGCGCGTGATGCCGGCGTTGTTGACCAGCACGTGGATGGCGCCGTAGGCCTTCACGATTTCATCGATCAATGCCTCGACAGCCGCGCCGTCGTTCACGTCGAGTGCACGGCCGCGGCCGTCGAAGGCGCTGAGGGCCGAAGTGATCTTTGCCGCACCGTCTTCGGTGGTACCGGTGCCGACCACCTTCAGGCCGCGCTGTGCCAGCTCGAGTGCGATTGCTGCGCCAATGCCGCGCGACGCGCCGGTAACAAGGGCGACTTGCCCTTCGAATTTGGGAATGCTCATAAAAGAAGTATCCGGGCCTTTCGCCGTTCAGGCGGCGAGCAGTTGACGGGTGTCCGCGAGCGTTGCCGGGTCGTATACCGATGCGGCTTCGAGCTCGGGGGCGATGCGCTTGGCCATTCCGGCCAGCACCTTGCCGGGCCCGCACTCGATGATGGCGGCTACGCCGCGCAGTTTCAAGGCCTGCACGCTTTCAACCCAGCGAACCGGGCCGGCAGCCTGGCGCACCAGGGCTTCGCGGATGCGGGCCGGGTCGGTTTCGACAGCCACGTCGATATTGTTGAGTACTGGAATCTGAGGCGCAGCGAGGGTGATGGTGCTGAGCTTTTCGCGCAGCGCTTCGGCCGCGGGCTTCATCAGGCTCGAATGGAACGGCGCCGACACGGGCAAGAGCAGCGCACGCTTGGCGCCATTGGCCTTGAGCAGCTCGCAGGCCTTGTCGACGGCCGCCTTGCTGCCCGCGATCACGGTTTGCATCGGGTCGTTGAAATTCACCGCCTCGACGATCTCGGTGCTCCCGGCATCGAAGGACGCGGTAGCTTCCGCGCAACCCGCCACGACTTTGCCGGATTCCATGCCGAGCACGGCCGCCATCGCGCCAACCCCCACGGGCACTGCCTGCTGCATGGCCCGAGCACGAAAACGCACCAGCGGCGCGGCTTGCGCCAGCGTGAGCACGCCGGAAGCCACCAGCGCGGAGTATTCGCCCAGCGAATGCCCCGCCACCACGGAAGGGGCCGCGCCGCCTTCGGCCAGCCAGGCGCGCCAGGCGGCCACACCGGCCACCAGCATTACCGGTTGGGTGTTGGTGGTAAGCGCCAGCTCTTCCTTGGGACCGTTCTTGATCAGCGCCGCGATGTCTTCGCCGAGAGCTTCGGAGGCCTCACGCAGGGTTTCAACCACGGCCGGATGATCGCCCCAGGCGTCCAGCATGCCGACAGCCTGCGAGCCCTGACCCGGAAAGACAAAAGCGAAGGATTTCATTGTTCTATACGTCGATGTCGCACTGCGGCCCGTCCATGGGGCGTCGCAATACGCTACAGATTCAATAGCACCGCACCCCAGGTGAAGCCGCCGCCCACGCCTTCAAGCATGAGGGTCTCGCCCTTTTTCACCTTGCCGGACCGCACCGCCTCATCGAGTGCCAGCGGGATCGAGGCGGCCGAGGTATTGCCGTGCTCGTTGACCGTGACGATGAGCTTCTCGCGGGGAAGCTTCAGCTTCTTGGCCGTGCCTTCCATGATGCGGATGTTGGCCTGGTGCGGAATGAGCCAGTCGATGTCGGCGTCGGTCTTGCCTGCTTTCGCGAGCGTGGCGCGGGCGGCTTCTTCGAGCACTCGCACCGCAAGCTTGAACACGGCCTGGCCGTCCATGTGCAGCAGGGGCGTACCCAGCACGTTGCCGCCCGACACATGGCCCGGCACGCAAAGAATGCCGACATGCTTGCCGTCGGCATGCAGGTCGCTTGCCAGAATACCGGGCTCTTCGCTCGCCTCGAGCACGACGGCGCCGGCGCCGTCGCCGAATAGCACGCAAGTGGTGCGGTCGTTGAAATCGAGAATGCGCGAAAACACTTCGGCGCCGACCACCAGCGCGCAACGCGCAGTGCCGGTGCGGATCATGGCGTCGGCCACAGTCAGCGCATAGACAAAGCCGCTACAGACCGCCTGGACGTCGAACGCCGGGCAACCGGCAATGCCGAGCTTGTTCTGGAGAATGGCGGCCGACGACGGAAACACCATGTCGGGCGTCGAGGTGGCCACGATGATCAGTTCGATCTCTTCGGCCTTGCGTCCCGCCGCCTCGAGTGCGTTGCGGGCGGCTTCAAGGCCGAGATCGCTGCTCGTTACCTCGGGCGCGGCAAAGTGGCGCGCATGGATGCCGGTGCGCTCGACGATCCACTGGTCCGAAGTTTCGATGCCGCGCGTCGCCAGTTCCTTGGCAAGGTCGTCGTTGGTCACCCGGCGCGGAGGCAGATAGCTGCCGGTGCCGGTGATGCGTGAAAAAGGGCTCATCAAGCGTGAAGGGCCGTCGCGTCCGCTGGCACCGCTGGCTCCTGCCGCGCAAGTAAAGGCGCGGCGTGGGCAATGCGGGCCCGCACGCGATCGAGCAGGTTGTTGCGAGCGGCATCATAAGCGCGATCCAGCGCATGGCCGAAAGCCACTTCGTCAGCCGAGCCATGGCTCTTGAAAACCAGGCCGCGCAGGCCCAGCAAGGCCGCGCCGTTGTAACGACGGTGATCCAGGCGATTTTTAAACGCTTTTAGCACCGGATAGGCAACGATAGCCGCAGCCTTGGTAAAAATGCTTCGCGAAAATTCCACGCGAATGAATTCACCGATCATCGACGCGACGCCTTCGCTGGCCTTCAGAGCAACGTTCCCAACAAAGCCGTCACATACGACGATGTCGGTCGTTCCCTTGAAGATATCGTTGCCTTCCACGTTTCCGTAGAAGTTCAAATCTTTGGAATTAGCCGCAGTACGAAGCAGTTGACTCGCTTTTTTGATTGTTTCACTGCCCTTGATCGCCTCTTCGCCCACATTGAGCAAGCCGACCGAAGGCGACTCGTTGCCCGTGAGCGCGGAAACCAGCGCCGAGCCCAGCACGGCAAATTGCAACAAATCTTCGGCGTCGCAATCGACATTCGCGCCCAAATCGAGCACGGTGGTAGCGCCGCCCTTGATGTTCGGCAACTGCGGCGCAATGGCGGGGCGGTCGATGCCGTCGAGCGTTTTGAGGAGGTAGCGCGCAATTGCCATCAATGCGCCGGTGTTGCCGGCCGAAATGGCCGCTTGGGCGGCACCATCCTTGACCTGCTGGATCGCGATCCGCATTGAAGAGTCTTTCTTCTTGCGCAATGCGATCTCGACCGGGTCGTCCATGCCGACCACTTCGCTGGCTGCAACGATGCGCGCCCTAGGGTGCTCGCCAAAACCAGCCAATGCGGCAGGTGCGCCGACCAGCAGCAGCGACGCTTCCGCATGCCGATCAAGAAAGGCCCGGCAGGCCGCTAGCGTGACGCGCGGCCCATGGTCGCCACCCATGCAATCCACGGCAAGCGTGATCGCACCGGGTGCGGCGGCAGATTCGGAGGAGGAAGACGTAACCATCAAAACAAAGGCCCGACGCTACAGCAAAAGTAGCTTCGGGCCTCGGCCTTGGGATGCGAAATCAGGCTTCGGACTTGTTCTTGAGGACCTGACGGCCACGGTAGAAACCGTTCGGGCTGATGTGGTGACGCAGGTGCGTTTCACCGGTGGTCGGCTCCACGGCAATGCCGGGCACGACCAGCGCATTGTGGGAACGGTGCATGCCGCGCTTGGAAGGCGACTTCTTGTTTTGCTGGACGGCCATGATGGCTCCTGGACTGTTAGGTGAGTGATTGGATGCGCTCTCTTGCAGTGGCAATACAGCGGCATGTATGGAATGCCTTGGCCTGTCTTGCTGCTCACGGCGGCGCGCGCGAAGCCCATGATTATAGCCCAGCCTGCGGGAAAGGGCTACTTGCCCTCTTCCGGCTTGCGCGAACGCAACGCACCGAGCACCGCAAACGGGTTGGGCTTGGCCTCTTCGGCCGCCTTGAAGTCCTCGTCGCTGGACGAAAGCTGGATCGGCGTCGGGCAGACCTCGTGGACAGGCATGACGGGGATTTCCATCAAAAGTTCGTCCTCGATGAGCGCATGGAGGTCGAAATCGCGGCTCACGACCAGCAGGTCTTCTTCGGATTCGTCGTCTTCGGCATCTGCCGTGGCCTCATCGGCCACAAAACGGAACCAGCGGTCGGATGCAACAAGCGTATCAACCGGTGCCAGGCAGCGCTGGCACACCAGCGGCACCGTTGTTTCGGCTACCAAGTGCAGCCAGGGTTCGGCCTTGCCGTCAGCGCCGGTGCGCTGTTCGCCAGTCGCCTCCCAGTGCACCAAGGCTTCCGGCGCCGGTGCAGCCAGTTCTTGCGCCAGCCGGGAGTAATCGGGCACCGGGTCGTCAGCTGACAGCACCGCGGCTTCAGCGGCAAAGGCGGCCACGTCGAGCCGCCGGGGAACAAATTCTCTCTTCATCCGCACCAGTCTAGCGCGCCCGCCGGGGGAATTGGCGCGGTGCGGCCAAAGGCTCTTGCGGGCTCACGCACAATCGTCTCCATGCAACGCCCCTTGATCCTCGCCTCGACCTCGCGCTACCGGCGCGAACTGCTGAACCGCCTTCATTTGCCCTTCGACGTGCAGCCGCCGGAAGTCGACGAAACCGCACTTCCTGGCGAGACCCCGCGCGAACTGGCTGAGCGCCTGGCACTGGAAAAGGCCCGCGCCGTGGCGGCTCGCTTTCCCGAAGCCGTCGTCATCGGCTCGGACCAGGTGGCCGACCTGGCCGGCGAGGCGCTCGGCAAGCCCGGCGATCACGCGCGCGCCACGGCCCAGTTGCGCAAGATGCGCGGCCAAACGCTGATATTCCAGACGGCCGTGGCCGTCGTTTGCCAAGCCACCGGCTTCGTCGAACGCGACGTGGCGCTGGTTCGGGTCGTTTTCCGGGACCTCGACGATGCGGCCATCGAGCGCTACCTGCGGGCCGAACAGCCCTACGACTGCGCGGGCAGCGCCAAGAGCGAAGGACTCGGCATCGCATTGCTGAGCGCCATCGACAGCGATGACCCCACAGCCCTCGTCGGCCTGCCGCTGATCCGAACCTGCCGCATGCTGCGTTCCGCCGGAGTCGAATTGCTGTGACGACGGGCAAGCTCTATCTCGTACCCGCGCCGCTCGATTTCGGCTGCGACACCCAGGCACCGCTCCAGGACGCCCTGCCCCTCGGCACGCTTCAGGCAGCCGCCGGCATCACGCACTGGATCTGCGAAAACGCCAAGTCCGCCCGCGCCTACCTGAAGCGGATCGACGCCGTCGCTCCGCTGGCGGCGCCGCTGCAGGCGCAAGACATCCGCGAATTGCCGCGCGAAGTCCATAAAAAAGGCGACCACGCGGGCCAATTCGATGCCCGGCCCTTGCTGGCTGCGGCGCTCGAAGGCCATGACATCGGACTCCTGAGCGAGGCCGGGATGCCGGCGGTGGCCGACCCAGGCTCTTCGGTGGCACGCGCTGCGCACGACCTGGGCATTTCCGTCGTGCCGCTCACCGGCCCGGTGTCGCTGCTGCTGGCACTGGCCGCCAGCGGACTCAACGGCCAGAACTTCGCTTTCGTCGGTTACCTGCCGCAGGATTCGGGCGAACGCCAAAGCCGCATCCGCGAACTCGAGACGCTGGCGCTCAAGTCGGGCCAGACGCAGTTGTTCATCGAAACCCCTTACCGCAACGCCGCCCTGCTCCAGGCGCTGGTTCAAACGCTGCAGCACAACACCCGGCTCGCGGTGGCCCGCGGCCTGACGCTGGCGACCGCACACGTGCGCAGCGAAACGGTGAAAGCCTGGCGCGCCAAGGCGCCCGGCGCCGCTACGGACGAACGCCTGCCCGCGGTGTTCGCGATCGGGCGTTGACGATGGTGGTCACCGCCAGCACCCGCTGGGCCTCGCGCGCGCAGTTTTTTTCTTCGGGTTTCATCTTCGCGACCTGGGGCGTGCACGTTCCCACCGTCAAGGCTCACTACGGCATCGACGAGGCCCAGCTCGGCCTGGCGATGCTTGCGGCCGGTGCCGGAGCGATGTACGGCCTGACCAGCGCCGGCCGCTGGATCGGCCGCCACGGTCCGCGGCGCATGGCGGCGGCCTGCGGCTGCGTCTATGCGCTGCTGCTGGCCGGACTCATCGCCATGCCCGGCTACCCTGCCCTGCTGGCGCTGCTGGCGGCCTTCGGCCTGGTGACCAGCGTGTTCGACGTGGCCATCAATACCGAAGCGGCGCAGCTCGAACTGCATGGCGGCACGCCGCTGATGAGCGGCATGCACGGCATGTTCAGCCTGGGCGGCATGGCCGGTGCCGCGAGCGGCAGCGCCGCACTCGCCGCCGGCCTGGGCGCGCAGGCGCACCTGCTGTGGGTTGCGAGCGCCATGGCGCTCCTGGTGGCCGTGTCTTCGATGCGCATGCTGCCCAACCCGCCGGCCGCAAGCGATGCAACTGCCGCAGACCGCAAGTTCCGGCTACCCCGCGGCGCGCTCGCGGTGCTGGGCGTGCTCGCAGCGCTCGGCCTGATTGCCGAGGGCGCCATCTACGACTGGAGCGTGCTCTATATGCAGCAGGAACTCGGCAGCCCGCAAAAGCAGGCCGCGCTGGCCTACGCGAGCTTCTCGGCGGCCATGGCCGCCGCGCGCTTCGGCGGCGACGCCATGCGCGCCCGCTTTTCACCGGCTGCGCTGCTGCTTGGTAGTGGGGTGCTCGCGGCCGCCGCCATGACACTGGTGCTGCTGACCGACCTGCCCTGGCTCGCGCTGATCGGCTTTGCCGGCGTGGGCGTCGGTTTCGCGAACGTCGTGCCAATTCTGTTCGGCGCCTCGGCGCGCGTGCCGGGCGTGGAACCCGCCACCGGCATTGCCGCCGTCTCGGCCGTGGCCTATCTGGGGTTCATGGCCGGTCCGGCGGTCATCGGCCTGCTGGCGCGGGCCAGTTCGCTGACGGCCGCGCTCTACGTGGTGGTGGTGTTTGCCGTGGCGCTTGCGGCCTCGGCCCGATACACGAACAGCGGCGACCAGCCCGCCTGAGCCGGCCGCCGGGGGAAAGTCTTAGCGCAGCGCCGGCGCGGCGGACTGCAGCGAGCGCACCGTGGCGTCGCCCATGGCGGCGCCGAATTTCTTGGCGAGCTTTTCGGCCACGTTGTCGCGTCGCGTGTAGTCGGTCACCTCTTCGGCCTTGATGACTTCGCGTGCCACGTAGTCCACGTTGCCCAGCTGATCCGCCAAGCCGAACTCGACAGCTTGTTCGCCGCTCCAGAACAGCCCGCTGAAAAGGCCGGGGGTATCGAGCTTGAGCCGGTCGCCGCGCCCCGCCTTCACCACGTTGATGAACTGCTGGTGAATCTGGTTCAGCATGGTCTGGGCATGCGCGCGTTGCGCATCGCTCATCGGGCTGAACGGGTCGAGGAAGCCCTTGTTCTCTCCGGCCGTCAGCAGCCGGCGCTCGACGCCAACCTTGTCCATCACGCCGGTAAAGCCGAAACCGTCCATCAGCACGCCGATGCTGCCGACGATGCTCGCCTTGTCGACAAAGATCTTGTCGGTGGCGGCCGCAATGTAATAAGCGGCCGAGGCGCAGGTTTCTTCGACCACCGCGTACACCGGCTTCTTGTGCTTGGCTTTGAGGCGCTTGATCTCATCGCTGATGATGCCGGCCTGCACGGGGCTTCCGCCAGGCGAATTGATGAGTAGCACGATGCCCTTGGCGCCCTCGTCCTCGAAGGCTGTTTTCATTGCAGCCACGACGAATTCAGCACTCGCATCGCCGCCATTGGCAATTTCGCCCTTGATCTCGACGACGGCCGTGTGGGCCGTGGTCTTGGCGGTGCTCGGCGTGCTGCGCGACATTGCGAGCCAGACCAGGAAGATGAAGAAGGCGAGCCACGAAAGACGCGTGAAGGTCTTCCAGCGGCGCGCGGCCTTCTGTTCGTTCAGGGAAGCGAAGGCGAGCTTCTCCAGCGTTGCACGTTCCCATCCGGGACGCTGCGTGGGATCTTTGGCCATGTTCTTCGGCGCGCCCTGCGAGGACGCAATGGGAGTGGCCGGCTCAAAAGGATCAAAACCTTCAGGTTCCGTGCGGTTCGGGTCGGTCATTGTCAAAAAGTCAGGGGATGGAGGTTCCAGGCAGTATGCCAGTGCACCACGCCGTCACGTTCGCTGAGGGCGATCTTCACGAGGCCGCCGCGGCACGGGCCGCCGGCGCACTCGCCCGTGTCCGGCTTGTAGACCGCGCCGTGCGTGGCGCAGAGCAGCCACTGGCCGCTGTCGTCGAAGAAGCGGTCGGGCTGGAAATCCATTTCCATGGCCACGTGGCTGCATCGGTTCAGGTAGGCGTGCGGCTGCCCTTCGAAGCGCACTGCAAAAGCACGGCAGGTTTCGCCGCCGTAGACCACGTCGAAAGGTACGGCGAGGCTGCCTTCGACCAGGTCCGAGGCGTTGCAAAGGGGAATGGGCTCTTCTTCGCTCATCGCAAGATCTTCGCTCAGGCGTTGTCCAGGAGCCAGGCCTCGAGGCTGGCCACCGAATGGGCAACGAACAACGGCTTCAGCTCGTCGAAGCTTTCGGGTTCGTGTGCGCCGTAGCTCACGCCCACGCTCGCGCAACCGGCGTTGAGCGCCAGCTGCAGGTCATGCGTGGTGTCGCCGATCATCAGGGTGCGTTCGGCCGGCACCTCGAGTTCTTCCATCAGTTCCAGCAGCATGCGCGGATGCGGTTTGCCGAATGTCTCGTCGGCCGTGCGCGAAGCGTCGAAGCGGTCGCGCAGCGCGACTGTCTTGAGCGCTTCGTTCAATCCGCGGCGCGATTTGCCGGTAGCCACGGCAAGCTTGTGGCCGCGCGCGCGCAGGGCGTCGATCATCTGGAGCACTCCGTCGAAAAGCACCAGGTCGTCCTGGTGCTGCAGGTAGTGATAGCGGTAGCGCGCGCCGAGTTCGGCGTATTTTTCCTTCGGCACATCGGGCGCCGCACGCGCCAGGGCCTCGGCCAAGCCCAGGCCGATGACCCAGGCGGCGTCGTTTTCGCTCGGCTTGGCGCCGCCGACGTCGATCACCGCCGCCTGGATGCAGCGCACGATGAGCCGGGTGGAGTCGTAAAGCGTGCCGTCCCAATCGAAGGCGATCAGGTCGAAGCGCAGGGGGCGGGAAGAATCAGTCATTGGCCGTGGGAGTGGGATGTTGGGCAAGCGCCTCGAGCGCCTGCGGCGGCATCAAGCCGTGCAGTTCAGGCGGCAAGCCGGCCTGCAGCGCCACGCGCTCGCCGGTCGAGGGATGGCTGAACTGCAAACGCCAGGCATGCAGGAACATGCGCTTGAGGCCGAGTTTTTGCAACGCGCGCTGGCGTTCGAAGTCGCCGTACTTGTCGTCACCGGCAATCGGGTGGCCGGCCGAAGCAAGGTGCACGCGAATCTGGTGCGTGCGGCCGGTCTTGATGGTGACCGCCAGCAATGACAAAGGCGTGGCATCGCCGGCCAGCGTGAGCCGCGCCAGCACCCGCACCAGCGTGACGGCGCGCATCGCGTCCGGATGGTCCTTGGCGACCACGCGCACACGACGCTCGCCGGCGCCTGCGCCATCACCCGGCAGCAGGTATTTGGCAAGCGGCGCATCGAGCACCTTCTTGTTGGCGGGCCAGGCGCCCTCGACCAGCGCAAGATAGGTCTTGCCCGTTTCGCGGTCGCGGAACTGGTCTTGCAGCGCCACCAGTGCGCTGCGCTTCTTGGCCACCAGCAAAATGCCCGAGGTCTCGCGATCGAGCCGATGCACCAGCTCCAGGAACTTGGCGGCCGGCCGCGCGGTACGCAGCTGCTCGATCACGCCAAAGCTCACGCCGCTGCCGCCATGCACCGCCACCCCGGCCGGCTTGTCGATGGCCAGCACCGCGTCGTCCTCCAGCAGCACCGGAAATTCGCGCGGCGGCGCGGGCGGCGTGGCGCCTTCTTCGGCGCGGGCAGATATGCGCACCGGCGGCAGCCGCAGCACGTCGCCCACCTCGATGCGGGTTTCGGCCTGCGCCCGCCCCTTGTTGATGCGCACCTCGCCCGACCGGATGATCCGGTAGACGTGCGTCTTGGGCACGCCTTTCAGGTGGCGGAACAGGAAGTTGTCGAGCCGCTGGCCCGCGGATTCCGCATCCACGGTAATGAATTTGATGGAGGCGTGCGGCGCCCCCGCACCCTCCGCGGCTTTTTGAGCCGCGGG
This sequence comes from Variovorax paradoxus, assembly GCF_029919115.1. NCBI lineage: Bacteria > Pseudomonadati > Pseudomonadota > Betaproteobacteria > Burkholderiales > Comamonadaceae > Variovorax > Variovorax paradoxus. The sequence goes on along the minus strand of NZ_CP123990.1, from coordinate 862,183 downwards.
ATCCGGAACTGCGGGATTTGGAGCGGCCGCGGGGCTTCGCTTCGCACCTATAATGTTTTTCACCAGCGCGGTCGTGTAAGTGCTTGATTAGACAGAAGTTTAGATCACTGCAGTCAAACGCCCAGGACAACGCTGCGAGGTCGATGCCGCTTTGGCGCCGAGACTGCAAACCCCGCGCAATTGCGCAAAGTGGCAGACCCTGCACCCAAGTCAAGCCGACACCCACGAAACACCGATACGGAATACCCAGCCTGCAGCTTCCAAGCTGCCGGCGGATCGAAGCGAGTCCCTTGTGTTGATGCTGCTGATTCAACTGTGCCTGCGTTGGCCCACCTGGCTTTTGCCAGCGGCCTCAGGCATTGAGTCATCCGCACCGCGCGCCACCATTGCGCAACCAGCTATCAATAAGATAGCTGCTCAACACCGAATCTGGCTCGCGCCCATCCACGCGCCCCCACCCCGGCTGTCTTCTTGAACTGACGTTCAAGAGGCCTGTTCGCGCTTGCCGCGGCAGTGACAGCATCCGGGGCCAAGCGGCAATTCCCCTCGTTTCGCGGGCGTCGTCCGTGCATCGTTGGCCCGTCATGGGCCTGTAGAACGATACATATAAGGACAACGCATCATGAAGCGGATGCTGATCAATGCCACGCAGGCCGAAGAACGCCGCCTGGCCATCGTCGACGGGCAAAAGCTCCTCGACTACGAAATCGAGATCGAAGGGCGCGAACAGCGCAAAGGCAACATCTACAAGGCCGTCGTCACGCGCGTCGAGCCCTCGCTGGAAGCCTGTTTCGTCGACTACGGTGAAGACCGCCACGGGTTCCTGCCGTTCAAGGAAATCTCGAAGCAATACTTTGCCGAAGGCGTTTCCGCCAACCAGGCACGCATCCAGGACGTCATCAAGGAAGGCCAGGAACTGACCGTCCAGGTCGAGAAGGAAGAACGCGGCAACAAGGGCGCGGCCCTCACCACCTTCATTTCGCTGGCCGGCCGCTATGTCGTGCTGATGCCCAACAACCCGCGCGGCGGCGGCGTGAGCCGGCGCATCGAGGGCGACGACCGCGCCGAGCTCAAGGAGGCGATGGACCAGCTCGAGTACCCCAAGGGCATGAGCATCATCGCGCGCACCGCCGGCATCGGCCGCTCGGCGCCCGAACTCCAGTGGGACCTGAACTACCTGCTCAAGCTCTGGAGCGCCATCGACGGCGCGGCCAAGGGCGGCAAGGGCGCCTTCCTGATCTATCAGGAATCCTCGCTCGTCATTCGCGCCATTCGTGACTATTTCAATCACGACATCGGCGACATCCTGATCGACACCGACGACATCTACGACCAGGCGCAGCAGTTCATGGCGCACGTCATGCCCGAGCATGCCGCCCGCGTGAAGCGCTACCGCGACGATGCCGCGCTGTTCAGCCGCTTCCAGATCGAGCACCAGATCGAATCGGCCTACGCCCGCACCGTGCAGCTGCCCTCGGGCGGCGCCATCGTGATCGACCACACCGAGGCGCTGGTCTCGGTCGACGTGAACTCGGCCCGCGCCATCAAGGGCGGCGACATCGAAGAAACCGCCACCCGCACCAACCTCGAAGCCGCCGACGAAGTGGCCCGCCAGATGCGCCTGCGCGACCTGGGCGGCCTGATCGTCATCGACTTCATCGACATGGACGAGTCGAAGAACCGCCGCGAAGTCGAAAGCCGGCTGCGCGACGCGCTTCGGCAAGACCGCGCCCGCGTGCAGTTCGGCTCGATCAGCAAGTTCGGCCTGATGGAAATGAGCCGCCAGCGCCTGAAGCCGGCGCTCAGCGAAGGCTCGTCGATCCCCTGCCCCCGCTGCGGCGGCTCGGGCCACATCCGCGACACGGAATCGAGTGCGCTGCAAATCCTGCGCGTCATCCAGGAAGAGTGCCTGAAGGACAACACGGCCGCGGTGCATGTGCAAGTGCCGGTCGAAGTGGCGTCGTTCCTGCTGAACGAAAAACGCCCCGAAATCGCCAAGATCGAGCTCAAGCAGCGCGTCACCGTGCTGATGGTGCCCAACAAGACGCTCGAAACGCCGAACTACAAGCTCGAACGCCTGAAGCACGACGATCCGCGCCTCGACCACATCGAAGCCAGCTACAAGATGGCCGACGAGATCGAAGACCCGACGGCCGTTACGCGCCGTTCGCAGGAACCCACCAACAAGCAGACGCCGGTCATCAAGGGCGTGCTGCCCGACGCACCGGCGCCGGTGGTGCCGCCCAAGCCCGAAGCCGTGCGCGCGCCCGCCGTTGCGCCGGCACCGGTCGCGCCGCCCGTGGCAAGCGCACCCGCGCCGGCCGAAATGGGCTTCTTCGCCCGCATCAAGAGCTGGTTCGGCGGCACGCCGGCACCGGCGCCCGCACCGGCCGTGATTCCCGTGGAAGCGCCGAAGCCCGCGCGCCGTGATGGCGGCCGGGGCGGCCGTGACGGCGAAGCACGCGGAACCCGCGATGGCGAACAGCGCCGCGGTGGCCGCGGCGGCGAAGGCCGCAGCGAAAACGGTGCCCGCTCCGGCGGCCGCGACGGCGACCGCCGCGGCGGTCGTGGTGGCGAGCGCCGCGGCGAGGGACGTGAAGGCCGCGAAGGCCGCAGCAGCGAACTGCGCAATGACGCCGCACAGCAGCCGCGTGAACAGCGCGAGCCCCGCGAACAACGCGAACCCCGTGAAGCACGCGGCCCGCGCGAAGGCGAACAGCGCCGTGGTGGCCGCGGCGAGCGCCGCGAAGGCGAAGGCCGCGAAGCACGCCCCGTTTCGGCCGACCTGATCGACGGCAACCTCGACGCGCAGCAGCTCGCACCCGGCGCCACTGTCGGCAATGACGAAGGCGCATCGGCAGAACGCGCACCGCGTGCCCGCGGCGAACGCCGTGAACGTGGCGAGCGCGGCGACCGTGCTGATCGCGGCGAACGCAGCGAACAGCGCAATGGCAGCGATGCACCGCGTGAGGCCTCGGGCAACGACAACGCCGCCGCACAAGACGATTCGCAAGCCGAACGCGCACCGCGCAACAGCCGTGAAGAACGTGGCCAGCGCGGCGAGCGCAACGACGGCCGCCGCGAACGCCGTGGCGAAGGCCAGCCGCGTTTCGCAAACGGCGAAGCGCAGGGCGAAGCACGGGCACCTGCCGACGAGGCAACAACTGCCATCGCTTCAGGCGCTGAAGGCGAAGGCAATGCCAACGAGCAGGCACCGCGACGTGACGGCGAAGAGCGCCGCGGCCGTTCGCGTGACCGTTACGGCCGTGATCGCCGTGAACGCGGCCCGCGCGACGAAAGCGAAGCCAACGTGGCTGGCGCATCGGCCGACAACGCATTCGCGGCCGAGCCGAACGAAGCCCGCGCTGCAATGCCCGAAGAAGAAACGCGCGCACCCGCACCGCGGAGCTACTTCGACCGCCCTGCAGCGGCGCCTGCACCCGTTGCTGCTCCGGTGGCACCTGCGCAAGCCGTTGCACCTGTGGAAGTTGTTGCACCGGCGGCAACCTTCGCTCCCGCACCCGTCGTGGCGCCCATCGCCGTCGAGAAGAGCACCGGCAGCAAGCCCGCCGCCAACGGCCGTGCCCTGCTGCCGAAGGTGCAGCCCTTCGAACTGCCGCTGAACGAACTCGCGCAAATCGCCGAGAGCTCGGGTCTGCAGTGGGTCAACTCGGATGCCGAGCGCATTGCGCAGGCCCGCGCCGCCATTGCGGCCGAGCCGAAGCCGGTGCACGTGCCGCGCGAACGCCCGCCTGCCATCACGCTGGACGAAGGTCCGCTGGTGCTGGTTGAAACCCGCCGCGAACTCAGCGCGATGACGCTGCCTTTCGAGAAGGCATCGACCGACGCTCAAGGCGTGAACTGAAGACGCTCAGGCCCTCGGGCCTGACAGCAATAAAAACGGCGCCAATTGGCGCCGTTTTTTTATGGGGAACGAAGGGAGCCTGCCTTCAGCAACGACCCGCAGCAGCCGCTACGCCGCAAGCAAATGCTCAGGCCTTCTCGACCTGCGCCGCCCTCTTCCACGCTGCTGCAGCCTGCTCCGCGTCTCCACGGGCCTCGGCCAGTTCGGCCAGCGCAAGCCATGCACGGCGATAAAGCTCCGTGTCCTGCAAACCCAGGCCCGCTTGCATGAGCAACTGCTGGGCCTTGCCCCACAGCTGCCGCTTCATGCAGGCCATGCCGGCAAGGTATTGCAGGTTGGGATCGCTCGGGTTGTTGCGTTGCGCCGTTTCAATGCGGGCGAGCCAATCGGCATCGACCGAATCGAGCCCCGCCTCGAGCGCGCGTGCCAGCCTTACGCGCAATGCGTCGCCCAGGCCGCGCGGCTGCGAGACCATGCGTTCCCATGCCGGCAGCAGCCACCCGCGCGCCAAGGCAAGATCGCCGCGCAAGGCCACCATGCGCTGGGCGGCGTGAATGGCCACCTCCGGCATTTCACGCTCGGCCGCATCAAGCTCCCCCCATGCACGGAGCAATTGCGCCGGGTCATGCGCACTGCCCAATAGTTCGGTGGCCAGTCCACGCACGATGCTTTGCGCTGCGGCATCGGAAAAGGCGCGATGTTTGGCGAGCAGGCGTGCGGTTTCCAGCGCTTCAAGCGTACGCCGGTCCTGGCGGGCTGCTTTCAGGCGAATGCGCAATGCGAGCGTTCGCCGCTGCACGCCTTGCGGCAGTTCTTCGAGTCGGGCCAGTGCGCCTGCGGGATCGTGGTCTTCGAGCGCCCAGCGTGCAGCACGCAGCTGCACGCCCTCGCGCGTCTCGGGGCTTGCCAGCACAGTCCGGTCGACGCTTTCATTGAGGGCCTGCTGCAGATGGGCATCGCGCGCCGGCCGGTCTTGCAATGCCTGCGCACTTTCGGCGGCCAGCAAATGCGAGATCACGCGGACCTGCTGCGCTTGCGGCAAGCCGGCACCCAGGGCCGCAAGCGTTTTCTCTTGCACCAGCGCGGCTTGCGCGGCCTTGCGCGCACGCGAGAAACGGCCTGACAGCAACTGCACCATGGCGTCGAGCAAAGCCGAATGCAGCGTGCGTTCCTTTTGCTGCAGCCGCCATTGGCGCGCCTGGGTCGGAAGAGAGAACAGCGCCGCCAGGCCGCGCAGCGCCAGATGCAGCAACGCGAACGCGCCCAAGAGGATCACCAGCACCAGGTTCAGGGAAAGATCCACGCGCCACGGGGGCCAGAACACGGTGATCGTGCCCTGGTTGTTGCCTGCGAACAGCGCCACCGCCGCGGCGATGGCGAAAAGCGCCAGAAGCCAGAGTGCCGCCCGCATGATCAGCGCCCCGCCGCTGCGGTTGCCAGCGCGGCCAGCGTGTCGTCGATGCGCGGAGGTTCGGAGGTCTTCACCTGTGCCTGGAGCTGCTGCAGCAGCGTGGCGGCCGCTTGCGTGCGCCGCGACGCGGGATCGAAATAGCGGTTCAGCGATGCAGAAACCGTGGCGAGGTCGGTGCGCGCGGCATCCACCTGCCGCGACAGCAGGGAAAGCCGTGCGTTGAGCAGCTTGAGCTTGAGGTTCTCGCGCAGAAAGTAGGTCTGGTCGGGCGCCAGCAGCACCGCCTCCGGCCTTTCGATGCGGCCAACGCGCACCAGCGATCGCAGTTCGGCGCGCACTGTCAACAGCGCCCGCTCCCACCAGGCCGCGTCGGCTGGAATGGGCTCCGGCTGCCAGGCATTGGCGCCGGATCCACGCATGGCCACGGCGTTGAGCGGCGGCAGGTCATCCACGCTGCGCATCAGTTCGTCGAGTTTCTGCAGCGCCTCGCCGCTGTCGGCACTGGCGCTGCTGCGCAGGCGGTCGGCGTCGCGCTGCATGGCGCGCTGCAGCGGTGCGAGTCTGGGCTGCGCGGCGCGCGCGATGCGCAGATCGCCGGACTTGAGTGCCGCCAGCAAAGGCTCCACGCTGCCAGTAACCTGGGCTTGCTGCAGCGCCAGCCGCACGGCCGATTCGATGTCGACCACCAGGTTCTCGTCGCGCGAACGCGAGAGGCTTTGCATGAGTTCTTCGAGCTGTGAACGCTGCAGCGCAACCTCGGCGACACGGGTTTCGGTGAGGGCAGCGCGCGCGGCGGTGTCGCGCACGGTGTCCATGGCCTGCCGCGCGAGCGTGCGCGCCTCGAGCGATTGCGCCTGCGCTTCCGCGCTCTGGCGTGCCAACTGCTCCTGCATGCCGCTGACCTTCTGCCAAAGCGCAATCGCAATGGCCAGTGCTGCGAGCGACACGACGGCCAGCAGGCCCAAGCCGATACGAGAGAGCGTTCTTGCGGCGGCCGCCAGCGCTTCCGGCGACTGCGGCGCCGCGAGCGTTGCGGGCACCGGCGCGGCGGCAGTTGGGGGGGACAAGTCGTCGGACGGAGACGCGGCACTCATGAGAAGGATTCTATCGACGCGATCAACGCCTCACGCTGGGGACTGCACACGCGCACCGCTCCGAATCCCGCGGCGCGCGCGGCCTCGCCGATGCGTGCGTGCGTTGCCACCGCGCTGGCTGCCTGCCAGCCGGTCGTGGGCATTGCCAGCCGCAAATTGGAGATCGCCTCCGAGCTGCTGAACAGCCAGACCGCACGCCCTTCTGCACCATCGAGTGCGAGCGCGCGCTCCTCGTCGCCAAAGGAGGGCGGCAGGCGGCGGTAGGCGACCACCGTGTCGCGCAATCCATGCGCCGCATCGATTTCGTTGGCGAGCCAGTCGCGCCCCTTGGGGTTGCCGGCCGCGTCGCCGCCGCGCACGATCAGCACGCGCACACCCGCCGAAACCTGCTCTTTCACCCGTTCCCACAAGGCTTCGGAGTCGAAGCTCGCGGCATCGGGCGGCGGTGCGTCGATGGCTTCGTCGGGCACGCCGGCGCGCCGAAGGGCACGCGCCGTGCCGGGGCCGGTGGCCCAGAAGCGCGGGCGCGCCGCAACAGCATTCTTCTCGGCATGGAAAAAGAAGTGCTCCACCGCAGCCGCGCTCACGAACATCAGTGCGGCATAGTCTGAAAGTCGCCGCCAGGCGGCCCGCAGGGGCTCAGCGTCAGCGGCCGGTTCGATGACGATCAACGGCAACGCCGCCGCAACCAGCCCCGCAGCGCGAAAGTCGTCCACCCACTGCGCGGCCTCGCGCGCCGGCCGCGTGACGATGACGGGCTTGGAAGCCATCTGTGTGCGGCCGCGCTCAGTGCGCGCCAGCGTCGCGCAGCAGGTCCGCGGCCCGTTCGCCGAGCGCGCCCGCCTGCGCGAAATCGGCCGCTTCGGCCTGGGCGTGAATCCGCACCAGCGGCGCGTTTCCTTCGGGGTCGCCCCAGGCGGCGTCGATGCGCAACATGCCGTCCCCCTGCCAACGCGCATGCGCCGCCAGAGGCATCGAGCAGCTGCCACCCATCGAGCGGCTCACCGCGCGCTCGGCGGCGGTGGCCAGCCAGTCGCTGCGGTACGACAGCGGTGCGAGCAATGCAATCAGGTCGGCGCGGTCGGCCCGCACCTCGATGCCGAGTGCGCCCTGCCCTGCGGCCGGCAGCATGGTGTCGGGATCGAACGCAACCCGGATGCGCGATTCCAGGCCAAGCCGCTTGAGCCCAGCGGCCGCGAGCACGATGGCGTCGTACTGGCCTTCGTCGAGCTTGCGCAGTCGGGTGTCCAGGTTGCCTCGCAGCGGCTCTATGCGCAGGTCGGGCCGCATAGCGCGCAGCAGCACCACGCGCCGCAGGCTGGAGGTGCCGACGACTGCGCCCTGCGGCAGTTCGTCCAGCGAGGCATAGCGGGGCGACACCAGCGCGTCGCGCGGGTCTTCGCGCTCCAGCACGCAGGCCAGCACAAAGCCCTCGGGCAAATCCATCGGCACGTCCTTGAGCGAATGAACCGCGATGTCGGCGCGGCCTTCTTCCAAGGCGAGTTCGAGTTCTTTCACGAAGAGGCCCTTGCCGCCCACCTTGCTGAGCGACTTGTCCAGGATCTGGTCGCCCCGCGTGGTCATTCCCAGCAGGCTGACCGTGTGGCCTCTTTCTTGCAGCAGCGCTTGCACGTGTTCGGCTTGCCACAGGGCCAGCCGGCTTTCGCGCGTGGCGATCACGATGTTGCTCAAGATCGCTCCCAAAAAGTACATGTTTCAGACCGCCGGAATGCTAGCATGTTGCGCCGCAGCAACGCAGGCGACGTCTCCTTTCTAGTCCAGGAAAAACATCGAATGAAAGCCAGCAAGACTCCTGCGCCCGCCAAGCGCCGGCAAGCCGAAGACCAGCCACTGATCGACGATATCCGGCTGTTGGGCCGCATCCTCGGCGACGTCATCCGCGAGCAGGAGGGCGAAGAAAGCTACGCGCTGGTCGAGAAGATCCGCACGCTCTCGGTGGCTTTCAGGCGTGATGCGGACCATGCGGCCGACCGTGCACTCAAGAACCTGCTCAAGGGCCTGAGCGCGGCCGAAACAGTGCGCGTGATTCGCGCCTTCACCTACTTCAGCCACCTGGCCAACCTGGCGGAAGACCGGCACCTGATTCGCCGCCGCACCGAGGCCGAGCGTGCCGGCGAGAGCGCCGACGGCGACCTGCAGACCGCCCTTGCGCGCATCCGCAAGGCCGGCGTCAAGCCCGACGAGGTGGTAGCCTCCCTTGCGCACAGCTATGTGTCGCCGGTACTCACCGCGCACCCCACCGAAGTGCAGCGCAAGAGCATCCTCGATGCGGAGCGCGCCATTGCGCAGCTGCTCACCACGCGCGACGAAATCAAGCTTCGCCAGAGCGCCTACGCGGGCGGCAAGGACGCCCTCACGCCGCTCGAGTTTGCGGAGAACGAAACGCAGATGCGCATCCGCGTCACGCAGATCTGGCAGACGCGGCTGTTGCGCTTCTCCAAGCTCACGGTGGCCGACGAAATCGAGAACGCGCTGAGCTACTACGAAGCCACCTTCCTGCGAGAAATTCCGCGCGTCTATGCCGACCTGGAAAAGACACTGGGCCAGAACGGCGTCGTGCCTTCGGTCGCCCCCTTCCTGCGCATGGGCCAGTGGATCGGCGGCGACCGCGACGGCAACCCGAACGTCACGGCCGAAACGCTCGAGTACGCATTGCGCCGTCAGGCCGAGCTGGCGCTGCGCCACTACCTGACCGAAGTGCACTACCTCGGCGGAGAGCTCTCGCTCTCGGCCACGCTCGTGGATGTATCGGTCGAGATGCAGGGGCTGGCCGAGCGCTCGCCCGACACCAGCGAGCACCGCAAGGACGAGCCCTACCGGCGCGCACTCACCGGCGTGTACGCGCGCCTGGCGGCCACGCTGCGCGACCTCACCGGCGGCGAGGCTGCGCGCCACGCGGTGCCGCCGCAAAACCCCTACACCGCAGCCGAAGAATTCCTGGCCGACCTTCGCACCGTGGAAGAGTCGCTCAATGAAAAGCACGGCAGCGTGCTCGCCGCGCCACGCCTGCGGCCCTTGATCCGGGCGGTGGAGGTGTTCGGTTTTCACCTGGCCACGGTCGACCTGCGCCAGAGTTCCGACAAGCACGAAGCCGTGATTGCCGAACTGCTGGCCACCGCGCGCATCGAGCCCTCGTATGCGTCGCTGGCCGAAGAAGCCAAGCAGCAATTGCTGCTCAAGCTGCTCGACGACGCACGTCCGTTGCGCGTGCCCGATGCCGAATATTCGCCGCTTGCGAAGAGTGAACTCGCGATCTTCGCGGCCGCACGCACGGCGCGTGCACGCTACGGCGCGGCGGCCATCCGCCACTACATCATCAGCCACACCGAAACGGTGAGCGACCTGCTCGAAGCCTTGCTGCTGCAAAAGGAAGTGGGCCTGCTGCGCGGTGCAATGAACAGCAATGCAACCTGCGACCTGATCGTCGTGCCGCTGTTCGAAACCATCGAAGACCTGCGCAATGCCGCCCCCATCGTTCGCGCCTTCTACGCCCTGCCCGGCATTGCAGAGCTGATCGAACGCTCCGGCGCTGAGCAGGACGTGATGCTCGGCTACAGCGACAGCAACAAGGACGGCGGCATCTTCACGAGCAACTGGGAGCTCTACCGCGCCGGCATTGCACTGGTATCGCTGTTCGACGAACTCAACAAGAAAAAGAAAACCAATCCCATTCGCCTGCGCATGTTCCATGGCCGCGGCGGCACGGTGGGACGCGGCGGCGGCCCGAGCTACCAGGCCATCCTTGCGCAGCCGCCGGGCACGGTGCGCGGCCAGATCCGCCTGACCGAACAGGGCGAGGTGATCGGCTCGAAGTACGCCAACCGCGAGATCGGCCGGCGCAACCTCGAGACGCTGGTGGCCGCCACGCTCGAAGCCACGCTGCTGCCGCAAGGCAAGTCGGCGCCCGCCACTTTTCTTTCGGCGGCTTCCGAGCTGTCGACGGCAAGCATGGCGGCGTACCGCAAGCTGGTCTACGAAACCCCGGGCTTCGGCGACTATTTCTTCGGCTCTACGCCCATCCGCGAGATTGCCGAACTCAACATCGGCTCGCGCCCCGCATCCCGCAACCCGAGCCACAAGATCGACGACCTGCGCGCCGTGCCGTGGAGCTTCAGCTGGGGCCAGTGCCGGCTCACCATACCGGGCTGGTTCGGTTTTGGCTCGGGCGTCGACGAGTTCCTGGCATCCGCCGGAACACCGGCTGCGCGCAAGGAACGCGTGGCGTTGCTGCGCCGCATGTATGCGCAGTGGCCGTTCTTTCGCACACTGCTCTCCAACATGGACATGGTGCTTGCCAAGAGCGATCTTGCCCTGGCTTCGCGCTACGCCGACCTGGTAGGCGACCGCAAGCTGCGCCAGAAGGTGTTCTCGATGATCGACACCGAATGGCATCGCACTTCCGATGCGCTCACGCTCATTACCGGCGCAAAGCAGCGGCTCGAAGGCAATGCCGAAATGCAGCGCTCGGTGCGCCATCGCTTTCCGTACATCGATCCGCTGCATCATTTGCAGGTCGAACTGATGCGGCGCTACCGCGCAGGCGAAGGCGGCGAGCGGCTGCAGCGGGGCATTCACATTTCCATCAACGGGGTAGCTGCGGGCTTGCGCAATACCGGTTGACAAGCGGCTCGGGATCGATAGGTCAAAAGACCAATAGAGGGCGCACAAGGCGCCCTCTCCTACGCAAACAGGCGCGCAACATCAATCTGTAAGGTCAATTAAAAGAGTAGGGTCGGGGCACGTTCAAAGTTTTCTCGCTATCTCTCGCAATCGCGCGGCAGCTCGAGTCGTATTAGGAGCCCGTTGCAATGTCTACCCCGCAGTCCGTCACACGTACAACCATCGATTTCGTCAATAGCGATTTCGAAGCACTGGCCTCCCACATGCGCCACTGCGCACGCGCCCATGTCGCGCTGCAAGACCTGACGACGATCCTCACCTACACCACGCCGCGCGTGATGAAAGACCGCGGGCTCATCGACCTGCGGCAACTGTGGCGCTTCGGCATTTCGGGCGACAAACCCATAGTGCTGGTCGCCATCCACTCGATGAACGGCATGGGGCTCATCAACGCACTGCTGCGCGCGCAGCCGTGGTGGGGCTTCGGCGGCGTGGCATGCGACCTGGTGGTGCTCAACAGCGAGCCGAACTCCTATCTCATGCCGCTGCAGCGCGAGATCGAGGCCTTGCGCCTGCGCGTTGCGCACCAGACCCAGAACAGTTTTCCGCGCAACGACTCGGCGGGCTTCTACCTGCTGCGCGAACACGAGGTGGCACCTTCGGAGAGGGCCGCGCTCTCCAAGCTGGCACGCGTGGTGTTTACCGCCGACGGCCGTTCGCTCGAAATGCAGGTCGCGGCATTGCACGAAGCGCGCCTTGTTGCAGCAGCCGACGGCTCGGAGGCGCCGGCGGCGTTGCCCGCTGTCGCGCTGCTGGCGCAACCCGGGCCGGCCCTTCCCGCTCAAACGCCGGTTGGAAGCTTCGATGCAGAAAGCGGTGAGTTCCGCTTCGAGGTCGACGCCGGCCACCGGACGCCACGCCCATGGATCAACGTGATTGCCAATGCCAACTTCGGCTTCCAAGTGTCCGAATGGGGCACCGGCTTTACCTGGGCCGGCAACAGCCGCATGCACCAGGTCACGCCGTGGTCGAACGACCCCGTACAAGACCCTCCCTTCGAGCACTACCTGCTGCAAGACCGCGCCACCCGCAACCTGCTGCCGCTTACGCCGTCCGGCCAGGGCGCCACGCATGAAGGCCAAGTGAGCCACAGAGTGCGCCATGGCCAGGGCTATACCGTCTTCGAATGCCGCCAAGACAACCTGGCCCTCGAGACCACCTTCTTCGCAGCCCGCGACGACGCCGTCAAGCTGGTGCACGTGCGGGTGCGCAACGAAGGCCCTGGCCAGCGCCGCCTGCGCGCACTTAGCATGGTCGAATGGCAGCTTGGCGCCGCGCGCGGCGAACGGCGGACGGTTCACTGCTGGAAGCCCGACGACGAGCCCGCGGTGTTCGGCCAGCAGCGTGAATCGAGCGCAGGCTTCGGCGGCAGCACGGCTTTCCTGCTGTTGGCTGGGGCGTCCAGCGCCACTCAGTGGACCTGCGACCGGAACGAGTTCTTCGCTGGCCGCGGCATCGTCGAAGTGCCCGACACCCTGGCGCAGCGCGCAGGCGGCGGGCTCGATGCCTGCGCTGCCATCGCGGGCGACTTCGTCATCGGTGCAGGCGAGACGGCGGAGTTCAGCTTCGTGGTCGGCCATGCCGCCAGCGCCGATGCGGCGATGGAGCTCGCACGCCGCTGGTGCGAGCGCGACGTACCCGACGCCCTGGCACAGGCGCGCGGCTTCTGGAACGAGTTGCTGGGCCGCCTGCAAGTGCGCACGCCCGATCCGCTGTTCAACGCCATGGTCAACCGCTGGCTCGTCTATCAGACGCTGGTCTGCCGGCTCTGGTCCAAAGCCGGCTTCTACCAGGCCGGTGGCGCCTTCGGTTTTCGCGATCAGCTGCAAGACGCGATGGCCTTTGCACTCACCGATCCGCCGCGGCTGCGTGAGCAGATCCTGATCAATGCGGCGCGCCAGTTTCCTGAAGGCGACGTGCAGCACTGGTGGCACATGCCCGGCGGCGCCGGCGTGCGCACGCATTTTTCGGATGACCTGCTGTGGCTTCCCTTCGCGATTGCGCATTATGTCGAGGTGAGCGGCGATACAGCGCTACTCGATCGCATGGCCGGTTTCATCGAAGGCCCCGCCATCCCCGACGGTGCCGAAGACGCCTACTACGCACCGCAGCAGAACGCCCGAATGGCCACTGTGTTCGAGCACGGCGCACTTGCCATCGACCGCAGCCTGGCGACGGGCGTGCACGGCCTGCCGCTGATGGGCACCGGCGACTGGAACGACGGCATGAACCGCGTCGGACATGAAGGCCGCGGCGAATCGGTGTGGCTTGCATGGTTCCTGTGCAGGGTGGTCGAGCAGTTCGCGCCGCTTGCAGAGGCACGCGGCGAACACGAACGCACCGCCCGGTGGAACGAGGCCCGGCGCGGCTGGATCGCCGCGCTGCACGACGCGGGATGGGACGGCGCCTGGTTCCGCCGCGCCTTCTTCGACAACGGCGCACCGCTCGGTTCGTCGGCCAACGGCGAGTGCGGCATCGACCTGATCGCGCAGGCCTGGGCGGTGCTGTCGGGTGCCTCGGACGACGCGCACACCGAACCGGCAATGGCCGCCGTCATGGAGCGCCTGCACGACAAGCCGGCCGGCCTGCTGCGCCTGTTGACGCCACCCTTCGCCCGCTCGACCAACAACCCGGGCTACATCCAGGCTTACCCGCCGGGCGTGCGCGAGAACGGCGGGCAGTATTCGCATGGGGCCGTGTGGGCGCTGATGGCGCAGGCACTACAGGGCGACAACGAAGCAGCCTGGCAGAGCTTCGAAGGCTTGAGCCCGGCGCACCGCACTGCGCATCCTGAGCGCGGGCCCGCCTACGAACTGGAGCCCTACGTGATGGCCGGCGACATCTACAGCGCGGCGCCCTACGTGGGGCGCGGCGGCTGGAGCTGGTACACCGGCTCGGCCGCATGGCTGCACCGCGCCTCGGTTGAAACACTGCTGGGCCTGTGCGTGAAGGGCCGCATGCTCTCGCTCACGCCGCGCATTCCCGCGCACTGGCCCGGCTTTGAGATTTCGTTGCGGATCGGCGAGAGAAGCCTTGTGCTGCAATGGGGAGCAACCGAAGCGGCCGATTCGCCCACGTACCACATGGCGGTGGGCGAATGGATCGACTGGCAGGCGCTGCGAGCCGATGCGGTGCTGCGGGTGAGTTAACGTCGGCGCATCGCCCGCCGCGCACTCGCAGCCCACCGCTCCCTTTCTTCATGACTACCATCCAGTCCCGCCGCAAGCTCATCGTCGCCATCCTGCTTTGCGTGGCGGTCGGCGGCGCCGTCGTGCGGCACTACGCAACACCGGGCTCCACCACACGCGATATCGGCACCCTGCTGATGGTGTTGTGGGTGCCGATCATCGGCAACGTCATCGCCTGGCTCATCGGAAAATTGCCCCGGCGCGCACCGCCTGCCGAGCCCGCCACGTTCGGCGCGGCAAGCGCGTTCACGCCGCACCTGCGGGTGGAGCTCACGCTGCGCCCGCCTGCAATTCCTTCGCACGACGTGCCGCTGGCCCCTGGTGAATACCGCTGCGCGCTGGTGGTAGACAACGAAGGCTTTTCCGCGCGCTGGCTCGTGCCCCACGGCAAGCAGCTCGAACGCGGAAAGGCGCACGCGCTCGATGTCGAACTGCTGTCCCCCGGCATGGCAAGCGCGCGATTCCCCGAGGGCGGGGCCTTTCGTGTTCTGGTCGGCGACTCCTTCATTGCCGACGGCCGTGTGCTGCAGCAGCACACGCCAGCCATCTGACCCGCGCTGAAACGGGCGATTGTTCGCCGACGGGAAACTGACTACTGCTGGCAAGGCCCTTTGTGAAAGAGCTGTCCGCTTCGACACTGGACGGCCTTTCGCAACAAACGCACCGGCGCGCGCTTTTTTTGGCCGATGCGACTCCAGGACCTTTCTCATGATGAATTCACCCAGCAGCAACCCCTGCGTGGACGATCTGGCGCGCGAACCCGCCAGGACCAGCCGCTCCGCCTGGCTTGCCGTCGGCTCGATTGCGGTCGGCACTTTTGCAATGGTCTCGACCGAGTTCATGCCCATCGGCCTCTTGACCGACATTGCCCGCGGGCTCAACGTGTCGGACGGCACAGCGGGGCTGATGATCACCATGCCCGGCGTCCTCGCGGCCTTCGCAGGGCCCGCCTTGATCGTTGCTTCAGGCCGGCTCGACCGGCGCACCGTGCTGATCGCGCTCACCACACTGCTGATCGCATCGAACCTGCTGGCGGCCTTTGCGCCCAACTTCGCCACCATGCTGGTCGCGCGGCTCATGCTGGGCCTCTGCGTGGGCGGTTTCTGGACCTTCGCACCCGCGGCCGCCACCCAGCTGGTGCCGCAAGCCTCGAAGGCGCGGGCCATGTCGCTGGTGCTGGCGGGCGTGTCCGCGGCCACGGTGCTCGGCGTGCCCGCGGGCTCCTTACTTGGAACGCTGTTTGGCTGGCGCGCCTCGTTCGCGGTGACCGGCGCGCTTGCCGCGGTCGTGCTGCTGGTGCAGCTGTGGCTGCTGCCCGCGATACCGCCGGTGCGCGCCATCGGCGCCCGCGACCTGCTCACACCGTTGACGCGCCGCATGGCGCAGGTCGGCCTGCTTGCCGTGCTGTTCTTCATTGCCGGCCATTTCGCCGCCTACACCTACCTGAAGCCGCTGTTGCAGCAGGTGTTCGGCCTGGCGCCGCACTCCGTCTCCTCGCTGCTGCTGGTGTACGGCGCCGTGGGCTTCATCGGCACATTCCTGGGCGGTAGCCTGGTGGCACGCAGTGTGCGCGGCACCACCCTGCTCGCGGCGCTGATGCTGGCAACCGCGCTGCTGCTCTCGACGGTGATCGGCAGCGGTTTCGTGGCGGGGGCGGTGGTGGTCTTTATCTGGGGCGTGGCCTTCGGTCTGATTCCGGTGGCGCTCACGGGCTGGATGATGGAAGCGGTGCCCGATGCACCCGAAGCCGGACAGGCCCTGCTGGTGAGCGGCTTCCAGGTGGCCATTGCCTCGGGCGCGCTGATCGGCGGCGTGACCGTCGACAACTACGGCATCTCGAGCGCCATGGTGCTCAGCGGCGCGCTGGTGCTGGTTGCCGCGCTGATCGTCGGCACGCTGGGGCGCGCGCGCAGCGGCGCGGCACGAGCTACGTCTTCGACCTTTTCGCCGGAATAGCGGCCGAACTCCCCTTCTTGCCCGCTGCAAGAATTGCATCGAGCACCACGCGCAACGCCTTGCTGACCGGCTTGTCACGCCGGATCACGATGGCCAGCGTGCGGTGCATGCCGGGCTCCAGGCGGCTCGTCTTCAAGCCGGGGTGGGCGCCGCGGCCCGCCATGGACATGCGCGGCACGATGCCGTAGCCCAGCCCCGCCGCCACCATCTCCTTCATGGCCTCGACGCTGCCCAGCTCCATGACGGGCTGCGGCTGCAGGCCTTCAGCGGCAAACCACCGGTCGACCAGCTTGCGCGTGTTGGCCGCGGGTTCGAACAGCACCAGCGGCAGTGCGGCAAGGTCGCCGGGCTCCACGCGGGCCTTCAGCGGCGCAAGATCGCTGCGGCCGATGGCAACGAACTCGTCGTCGAGCACCGGCATCACGCTCAGCGAACGCCCTGCTGCGGGCAGCGTGACCAATGCAAGGTCGATGCTGTTTTCTTCGACCTTGCGCACATGGTCGTCGGTGTTGCCGGTGCTGACAACGATGCTGAGCGCCGGAAACTGCTCGCGCAGGCTGCGCAGCAGTGCCGGCAAGAAATACAGGCACGCCGTTGCGCCGGTGCCCAGGCGCACCCGTCCCGTCACGCCGCTGGTGTGGTCCGCCAAGGCGTCGATGGCGTTTTCCACCGCGGCTTCGATGTGCTGCGCGTGCCGCAGCAAAGCAGCGCCCGCGGGCGTGGCCTTGGCCTGCCTGCCCACACGCTCCACCAGGCGCACGGCCAGCTTGCGCTCCAGCTGGCGGATCTGCAGGCTCACCGCCGGCTGGGTGAGGCCGAGCCTGTCGGCCGCGGCGGAGAAGCTGCCCGTTTCGATCACCAGCCCAAAAGACTTCAGCTGGTCGAGGTTCAATGTCTTTTCCAAAGTATTCCTTATGCTTTGCATAGGGCGGCCAAGCTTCACTTATTCATGAAGGAGCGTCAAGATTCGGCACATGCCCCCACAGACCCTCGCCTCCACCTCCTTGGAGATCCTCGACGCCGAACCGCACCACATGCCCGCCGTGCAGGCCATCTACAGCCACTACGTGCTGCACGACCTGTGCTCCTTCGAAGAAGAGGTTCCCACCGTCCAGCAGATGCAGACGCGGCGCGCCGACGTGCTGGCGCGCGGCCTGCCCTACCTCGTGGCAATGAAGGACGGCGAGGTGGCCGGTTATGCCTATGCGAGCCCCTACCGCAGCCGGTCCGCGTACCGCCACACGGTGGAGGATTCGGTCTACATCGCGCAAGGCATGCAGGGCCGCGGCATCGGCAAGGCGCTGCTTCAGGCGGTGATCGGGCGCTGCACCGATGGCGGCTTCACGCAGATGGTCGCGGTGGTCGGCAACAGCGCCAATGCCGGATCGCAGCGCCTGCATGAAAGCCTCGGCTTCGAGAAGGTGGGCGTGCTGCGCAACGTCGGCTTCAAGTTCGGGCAGTGGGTCGACACCGTGCTCATGCAACGTGCGCTGCGCTGAGGCAGCGGACCCACGGACAGCTGGCGCTGCTGTGCGCGAGCCGGCTACTCTCCCAGGAGTTCGCCGATGGGCTGCAGGTCTTCCACCCGGTCGCAGATCGACTTGATCACCATGGTGATGGGAATGCCCAACAGCAGCCCCCACACGCCCCAGAGCCAGCCCCAGAAGATCACGCCGACGAACACGGCCACCGGGTTCATGCGGCTGGTGCGGCTGGTGAGCCACGGCAGCAGCAGGTTGCCCACCAGGGTGTGGATGAGCAGCGAGGTGCCGGCCACCAGCAATCCCATTTGAAGGGTGTTGAACTGCAGGAACGCCACCAGCCCCGCGGCGCCCATGACGATGACGGAGCCGATGTACGGAATGAGGTTGGTCACCGCCGCAACAATGCCCCACACCGCCGCGTTCTCAAGCCCGATGGCCCAGAACGCAAGGCCCGTGGCAACACCGACCAGCACGCTGGTGAGTATCTGCATCAGCAGGTAGCGCTCGATGTTGCGCGTGATGTCGTCCAGCACGTGCACCGTGATCTTTTTCTTCTCGAGGCTGGGGCCGGTGATCTTGATCAGCTTGCGGCGGAACGTGTTTCCCGAGCACAGCGCAAAAAAGGTAAGAAAGGCCACCAGCGTGAACTGCCCCGCGGCGGCCAGCAACCCGACGGTGCCGCTCCACAGGTACTCGCGCACATTGAAGGCCGGCCGCTCGATGACCACGCGCGCGACGCCCTTGCGCGCCGCAACGCGGGCGGAGTTTTCTTCGGCCGCGCGTTCGAGCTGGGCGGCGGCCTGCTGCACGCTGTCCAGCGGCGTGGCGGTGGCGCTCTTGTTGCTGCGCGTTGCCTGCCGAAGCTTTTGCGCCGCAACCGGCAATGCATCGAGAAGCTCCGAAGCGCTGCCCGAGAGCGAATAGCCCGTCCAGCCCAGGCCGCCCGTCAAGCCCAGCAGGATCACCGTCGCGCCGATCCAGCGAGGCACGTTCCAGCGTTCCAGCCGGTCGACCAGCGGCGACAGCGCGTAGCTCAGCAGCAAGCTCACCATCAGCGGAATGAACACCGCCGCAGCCCATCTCAAGGCAAAGATACCGGCCAGTATGGCAAGCACCACCAGCGAAGCACTGCGCACATCGACCGGCATGTGCAGCATCATGCGCGGAGGTTCGGGCTCTGGTTCCGGCTTGGATTCGGGCTCGCCGGCCGGCGCTTGCGCTGCGGGAGCCGGTGCAGGCTCGGGCGGCAGTTCGGGCGGGGGCTCGACGGGTTCGGCTGTCCCCGGGGCAGGCTGCCCTGCCGTTGTCTCGGCGGCGGTTTTCTTGTCGTCGGTCATCGGGCTTCCTTCAGCACTTCGCGCACTGCAGCCAGTTGCCGCCGCGAAACCGCGACGGGTTCGGGAACCGCGTCCAGCCGCAAGGCCCAGCCTTCGGCGTCTTCCCCGTCATCGTATTTTTCGAGCGCGCGAATGGCCGCGCGCGCCACCAGCGCATTGCGGTGCACGCGCAGAAAGCGCCCCGGGTAACGCTCTTCGAATTCATTGAGCGAGCCGTCCAGGATGTGGCTTCGGGTGGCGGTGCGCACCGTGAGGTACTTGTACTCCGACTTCAGGTAGAGCACCTCGGAAAGCGGCACCCGCTCGGCGCGGCCCCTGTCTTGAATGAGCACGCTGTCTTGAACGGCGCTCGCCTGCAGCGCCCGCCGTTCCTTCAAGAAGCGCTCGGCCTTCTGCAGCGCCTGCTGCAGGCGCTCGGCCCGCACCGGCTTGGTGAGGTAGTCGACCGCATCGAGATCGAAAGCCGTCACTGCATGGGCCGCATGGGCGGTAACGAACACAACGGCCGGCGCGTCAGCGCGTTCGCGCAGCGTGCGCGCCACCTCGATACCGTCCACGCCCGGCATATGGACGTCGAGCAGCACCAGGTCGAGCGCCATGCTTGCCAGGTATTGCTGCGCCTCGGCACCCTGGGCAGCCTCGGCCACAACCTCGGCATCCGGCGAGCGGCAGTCACGCAGCAAGGTGCGCAGGCGTGAACGCGCAAGGGTTTCGTCGTCGACGATCAAAGTCTTGAGGGTCATGATTCGGCGGGAATGGCAATGCGCACGCGGTAGTTCTTCTGGTCCATGCCGGCGCTGAACTGCATCTGCATGTCGTGCAGCAGCCGCAGCCGGTCGCGCACGTTGGCCAATGCAATGCCGTGGCCGCGCGGCAAAGGCTCGTCGGCCCAGCGCAGGGGCGGCAGGCTGTTGACCACCTCGATCACCACCACGTCGCCCCGGCGTTCGGTGCGGATGCGCAGCCTGGCGCCTTCGGGGCTGGGCTCCACGCCGTGCTTGATGGCGTTCTCGACCAGCGGCTGCAGCAGCAGCGGCGGCAGCCGCGCGCTGCTGGCCGCGGCATCGAGGTCCCAGCGGATGCGCAGGCGGTCGCCGAAACGCACCTGCTCGATGGCCAGGTAGCGCTCGGCCAGCGCGATTTCGTCGGCCAGCGTGCCGGATTCGCCGGGGTCGGCCAGCGCCTGGCGGAACAGCTCGGCCAGGTCTTCCAGCATGGTCTCGGCCTTGGCGGGCTCCTCGCGCACCAGTGCAATGGCGCTGTTGAGGGTGTTGAACAGAAAGTGCGGCCGGATGCGCGACTGCAGCTCCTCGAGCCGCGCGGTCATGGCGGCGGGCGTCTGGCCGCGCGCGCGCAGCACCATCGCGGCCATGACCATGCCGGCGATGAAGGCACCCGCCACGGCGCTGGCCAGCCACGGCGCGGTGCCCAGAACGCCGGTCAGCCGCAAGAGCCCGCAGCCGTAGAGCGCCGAAACGGCTCCCAGAACTGCGCCCGCCGTGTACTGCGCCTGGCGCGGCAGGCGCCCGAGCGGCTTCTTGAGCGCGCAGGCCGCCACCAGCCAAAGAAGGGTAGCGGGCAAGGCGCCCCCAGTGACGGTGGCGGTCTGCACCAGCCATTCGCCCGGGGAGGACGACACGAAAAGCGTGGCGGTTGCCACCAGCGCCTCCACGAAGAGAACCGCGCGCAGGACCACGCCGATCTGGCAGGCGTCGAACAGCCCGGAACCGCCGCGCGCAGGCAAACGCCCTCTTTCCGGCGAGGACGGAGGCGTGGGGTTGGAGGTGGCCGATAAAATCGCCGGGTTGCGCATCACAGATACATTGGGTAACCAACCCATTATTGCCTCTCGAACGGCTCCCATGACCCAAAACCAACTCGACAAGAAATCCGAAGCCTGGTCGGCCCTGTTCTCCGAACCCATGAGCGACCTCGTGAAGCGCTACACCGCCAGCGTGTTCTTCGACAAGCGTCTGTGGCAGGCCGATATCGAGGGTTCGCTGGCGCATGCCGGCATGCTGGCCGCCCAAGGCATCATCGCCAAGCAGGACCACGCCGAAATCGAACGTGGGATGGCGCAGATCCGCGCTGAAATCGAATCGGGCGCCTTCGAGTGGAAACTCGACCTCGAAGACGTGCACCTGAACATCGAGGCCCGGCTGACCCAGCTCGTGGGCGATGCCGGCAAGCGCCTGCACACCGGCCGCAGCCGCAACGACCAGGTCGCGACCGACGTGCGCCTGTGGCTGCGTGGCGAAATCGACCTGATCGCCGACCTGCTCGTCGCGCTGCAGGTCTCGCTGGTGGACATCGCCGAAAAGAACGTCGACGTCATCCTGCCCGGCTTCACGCACCTGCAGGTGGCGCAGCCGGTGAGCTTTGGCCACCACATGCTGGCCTACGTGGAAATGTTCAGCCGCGACGCCGAGCGCCTGCAAGATGTTCGCAAGCGCGTGAACCGCCTGCCGCTGGGTGCCGCCGCACTGGCCGGCACCAGCTACCCGCTCGACCGCGAGCTGGTCGCCAAGACCCTGAAGATGGACGGCGTGTGCCAGAACAGCCTGGACGCCGTGAGCGACCGCGACTTTGCCATCGAGTTCACCGCCGCCGCCAGCCTGTGCATGGTGCACATCAGCCGCATGAGCGAGGAGCTCATTCTCTGGATGAGCCAGAACTTCGGCTTCATCCAGATTGCCGACCGCTTCACGACCGGCTCTTCGATCATGCCGCAGAAAAAGAACCCCGACGTGCCCGAGCTGGCGCGCGGCAAGACCGGCCGCGTGGTCGGCCACCTGATGGCGCTCATCACCTTGATGAAGGGCCAGCCGCTCGCCTACAACAAGGACAACCAGGAAGACAAGGAGCCGCTGTTCGACACCGTCGACACGCTCAAGGACACCCTGCGCATCTTTGCCGAGATGATCGGCGGCATTACCGTGAAGCCCGAGGCCATGGAAGCCGCCGCGCTGCGCGGCTACGCCACCGCCACCGACCTGGCCGACTACCTCGTGAAGAAGGGCCTGCCGTTCCGCGACGCGCACGAAACCGTCGCCCACGCCGTGAAGGCGGCCACCTCGCACAAGGTCGATCTTGCTGAACTGCCGCTGGCGGTGCTGCAGCAGTTCAACCCGAAGATCGAGAAGGACGTGTACGACGTGCTGAGCCTGCGCGGCTCGCTCAATGCGCGCAACATCCTGGGCGGCACCGCGCCGGCGCAGGTCAAGGCGCAAATCGCGCGCCATCGCGCACGGCTTGCCTGACCTTCAGGACGCCACTTGTTCTACGCCATCCCGCTCGAGAACAAACCGAGCTGGCGCAATCCACCGTGGATGACGGTGCTGCTGATCCTCGTGAACATGGCCGTGTTCTGGGGGCCGCAGCGCAGCGAAGAAAAGGCCGACGAGCGCGCGGCCCACTACTACGCGCACAGCGTGCTGCCCGAGCTCGAGCTGCCGCCCTTCGTCGCCTGGCTCGAAGAAACGCGCTCGCCCCGTGCCAAGGCCGCCCAGCGGCTGCTGGCCCGCAAGGAAACGGGGCTGCTGCTCGACGGCATGCAGCGCGAAAAGACCTTCCTGCAGAAGCTGCGCGCAGATGGCGTGATCACGCCCGCCAACCCACGGTACCCCGAATGGAAGCGCGACCGGCAGCAATACGAATCGATGAAGCCCGCTTCGTTTACCGAGCGCTGGGCGCAGGACTACACGAAAGACGCGGAATTCAAGCCCTGGACATGGATTACCGCGGCCTTCCTGCACGGCAGCACCGGGCACCTGCTGGGCAACATGCTGTTCCTCTTCCTGTTCGGCTTTTCAGTCGAGCTGGCACTGGGTCGCGGCACCTACCTGAGCTTCTACATCCTGGGTGCGGTGGGTGCCTCGATGCTGGCCGACTGGGCCTATGCCGGCAAGGGCAGCTACGGGCTCGGCGCCTCGGGCGCGGTGTCGGCGCTGATGGGCATGTACGCGGTGATGTACCGGCTGCGGCGCATACGGTTCTTCTACCAGCTGTTCTTCTATTTCAACTACGTCACGGCACCGGCGCTTCTGCTGTTGCCGGCGTGGATTGCCAACGAATTGCTCCAGCACGCAGTAGGCGGCCAGGGCATCGCCTACATGGCGCACCTGGGCGGCCTTTTGACCGGCGCGGCGCTGATGGCCTCTGCCATGGCGCTGAAGCGGGTGAAAACCCCGGAGACGGTAGCATCGGAGCAATCGAACGGCGATGAGGAATTCAACGGCCACGTGGCCGCGGCACGCCGCCTGGGCGCCGCCATGAAATTCGAGGCGGCCGCGGCCGAATGGCGCGCCGCCGCCGCATTGGAGCCCGGCGATACCGACACGCTGCGCGCGTGGTTCAACACCGCGCGGCTGCAGCCCGCGAGCGAAGACTTCCACCAGGCCGCGCGCCGCATCTTCCGCCTGCCGGCCACCGACCCCGACACGCTGGCGCTGCAGCACGCCAGCTACACCGCCTACCTCGACCAGGCCAAGCCCGGGGCTCGCCTGAAACCCGACGACATGGCCCGGCTTGCGCGGCGTTTCACGCGCGTGCGCCAGTTCCAGGACGCCGACAAGCTGTGCCGCGTGCTGCTGAAGACCGCGCCGGACCATCCGGAGCTGGCCGACACGCTGTCAGCCTGTGCCAACGGATTGCTGCATGCAGGCGAGCGCGACATGGCCAAAGGCTGGCTGCCGCATCTGCTGCGGCTTGCGCCCAACGACATGGTGACGCGCGCCCTTGAGCGCGCCTGAGAGCAGGCCAGCGGCCGCCTAGGCTGCCGGACGGAGCAGCCAGCGCACTTCCTGCGTCTGCTCGCTGTCCGGATAACGCGATTCGAGCGTCTTCAGAATCGGCTGCGCCATGTCGGCGCGGCCGAGCCCCTGCACCAGCACCCTGGCTGCCAGCTCGTAGGCTTGCGGAATGGCCGCATGCCCGCGAAAGCGCCGGTCGAAACCCGACAGCAGTGCCAGCGCGGCATGCGCATCGCCATTGCGCCATTCGGCTTTTGCCAGCGTCATGACCGTGGGCGCGTCGTCCAGCGCAAAGGCCTTGTCTTTCTCGCGGCAGGCCTTGAAGACCTTGAGCGCCTCCGAGGCCAGGTCGCGCCGCAGCAGCAGCGGAATGTAGCGGCGCGCATGGTCCAGCAAGGTGGCCGCCTTGTCGGGCATGAGCAGCAGCACGCGGTGGTAGCGGCGCTGCGCCGCCAGGTCGTCGGCCGCCGCCACGCGCTGCGCTTCGTAGGCCACGCCCAGCGCGCCGGCCACGTCACCGTCGGTCACCAGCTGCGCCACTTCGGCATCGGTGCGCTGCGCGGCAATCTGCTCGGGCGTGCGACGGTCTACCGGCGCGCCGTCGTCCACTCCGCCGCCGGGCAGCAGGTCGATGCCGAAGGCATCATGGTGCTGGTACATCACATAGCCCAGCAGGCTGGCCATGACCCAGCCGAAGTAGATGAACGCGAAATTGGCGATCGGCAGCACGATCAGGCCGTCGATCATCGGCAGCACCATGCCGATGGCAATCTGCGCACCCGCGCTCAACAGAAACAGGAAGAAGCACAGCAGCGCATAGGGCCAGCCGATGATGCGCATTGCATCCATCACGTGTCCGGGGTTCATGGCCTGGAAGAAGCTGCCCGACTGCACCAGCACGATCACTGCGGCCGGAAAGGTGAACGACACCACGAACACCCCGACGGTGCCCAGCACCGGCTCGTACCAGGCCAGCCAGCCGATCAGCGCACCCTGCACCACCGAAATGGCAAACAGCTTCCACGGCAGGTTGACCCAATCCTCATTGAGCTCGCGCGGAAAATCTTCCGAACGCCAGATGCCCCGCGAGCCGAGCGCGGTCACCTTGAAGCCGTAGCGGCTGGCCGCCAGCACAATGCCCAGCTCGATCACCAGCAGCAGCAGCCCCGGGTGCAGAAACGGAATGGCCTGGAACAGCAGGCTGCTGAACGCAAGCAGCAGGCCGTACATGAACGGCCGCAGTTGGAGCGGAAAGGCGAAGAAGCTGTTGAGCCGATGCCAGAACGGCGGCGGGGACGGCTGCGAGTCGTTGATGGCCATGATGGCTGCGCCCCGTGCTTACTTGAAGAAGTCGCTCTGGCTCATGGCGCCGCGCCCACCGAGGCGCACCACAGTGACGTCGTCGCTGCGCACCAGCCGCATCTGCCCCAGCTCGCGCTCCAGGCGCTGGGTGAAGCTGCTCTTGAACTGCATGGCCGCCTCGCCCATCTTCAGCACGCTGGTGCCTTCGACGGTGGCGCTCTTGCGGTCGCTGGCCACCTCGATGTTGTCGATGTGGTACTCGTACTCGATGGTGAGGATGCCGCCCATGCCCTCGCCCACCACCTCGAACATCTTGAAAGTCTTGCGCACGCCTTCGCAGGCCTGATCGCGGTCGCTGGTGGTTTCCTGGGTTCGGCCCATCATGACGGTCTTGCTCTGGACCACGGCCTTCTTGCTGAGCTGCTTGCACAGCTTGTCTGCGTCACGCGAGTAGATGGCGTGAGCCTCCTTCTCGTAGTACGAGCGCACCATCGATTCGTCGAGCTTGCGCCCGCCGATGAAGAAGTACCACGCGCCCACGCAGAGCGCGACAACGATCGCAATTTGCTTCATTCCCCGCCCGCACGCTGGTGCGCTCCGCTCCGATTTTGCGGGGCAGTATACGTTGCCGAATGTTTCCTGGAGCGGCTGGCGGGGCCGGAAAGACGTTCAGACGGTGCGGTAGAAGATGTAGTCGGCCCGGTATTTGACGACCTGTTTCTCGCCCATGTTCGCCGCGCCGCAAGCCGCGGCCGGCGCCACGCCTCCCTGGGTCGACACGCGCTGGATGTAGCTCACGCCCTGCATCGCGCCCATACCCGTCGCCGGGTTGGCCTTGACCAGCTGGTGGGGAATGTTGCCGGTGCCGTTGGGCGCCACCGCCACCTGCGTGGCCGTGACCTTGGAGCCGTCCATGCCCTCCCAGGTGGCCGGCGGGCCGTAGTACTTGCCCACCTGTTTGCCGGCGCGGTCCATCAGCCTGGCGTCCGGGCCGACGAAGACCCATTCGTGCTGGCCGGGCGTGTTGGCCTTGGCGCGGCATTCGTAGGTAATGTCGCCCGCGCCCACCGTTTCCATGGCCACCGCGTGGCCGGCGGGCACCTTCACCGCGTCGGGCAGGCCGGCCTGCGAATACATCGGGGGCCTGGTGCCCATGCCGGAACAGGCGGCAAGGCCCGCGGCGGCCGCTGCTGCGGCCGCGAGAACTGTCAGGGTGCGGATGGTCATGGTCGGTTCCTTTGTCGCAGGGCGAGAGGTGATTGAAAAGGCGAGCCCGTGAAGGGAGAGTCCGTTCCTCGGCACATGCGCCTGGACGGCCCCGCATGCTTCTACGCACGCCGGCTGCAAATGGATTGCACCGCCCGGCGCGACGGCGCCGTGCAGCGGCCGACTGCGTCAGAATCGGACATTCGCGTGCCCCCTGGCGCCCGGCCTCGGGCCCCGATTGAAAAACCACCTGACCTGCGTTTCGCCCTGCTTCCGATGCCTTCGATGAAAACCGCGCTGGCCGCGGCCCTGCTGCTGACAGCGGCACTCGCCTCGCACGCCCAGAACCACAATGCCGTGCTGCCGTACGAGTCGCTGGACGGCACGGCGGGAGACGCGTCGTCCGAATACCTGGCGGCCAAGGCACGCTGGCACAACGAGCTTGCGGCGTTCTCGCGGGCCGACCAGCAGCAGTTTCCGTCCCCGGGCGGCGTGGTGTTCGTGGGCAGTTCCTCCGTGCGCATGTGGAAAACCCTTTCGCAAGACTTTCGCCAAGTGCCCGGCATCGTCAACCGCGGCTTCGGCGGCTCGACCATGGCCGACTGCAGCCTCTTTGCGCGAGACTTGGTGGTGCGCTACAAGCCGCGGCAGGTGCTGGTGTACGCCGGCGACAACGACCTGGCCGAAGGCCGCACGCCGCTGCAGGTGCTCGAAGCTTTTGCGCGTTTTGCCAACACGGTGCGCGCCGAACTGCCGAACACGCGCATCAGCTTCATCTCCATCAAGCCGAGCCCCTCGCGCGAGCACCTGATGCCGCTGATCCGCGAAACCAACAACGTGATCTCGGCCTACCTCAACCGGCTGCCCGACAGCGAATACATCGACGTCTTCACGCCCATGCTCGGCGTCGACGGCCGGCCGAGGCCCGAGCTTTTTCGAAGCGACAGGCTGCACATGACGGACGAGGGCTACCGGCTCTGGCAGTCGGTCATCTCGGCGTACCTTCCCGCCACTCCGTAGCCGCCAAAAAGCCGCGCACCGCGGCTCCAAAGAAGCTGCGCGCCGCCGGTGCGCGCCGGATGCATGCTTTGGATTTAAGCACTCGCGGCAATGAAGAATTTTTCAGACCCGTCCTACGCGGCGGCTTTGTATCGACCCGTTTTAATTGCGTCGGAATGATGTAAAAAAACGGGCCAGCTGCTTTCTGGTTGGCCAACGATTCGGGGAGTCCTCTTCCATGCCAGGTTCTGTGCGGCCTGTCCGCATCCTCCGCGTTTCCTCGCCCGCCATGCCGATGATGGGTGACAAACCCGCCCTTGAACCGGTGAGCGTCCAGGGCGACGAAGGCCTCAGCCGCCTCTTCGCATACACGGTCACTCTCGCTACCGCAGAGCAGCCCGGCTACAACGACCGACAAGCCGCCAACCTGCCCATCAAGCAACTCGTCGGCGAACCGCTCAGCCTGCACATCGTGCTCGACGGGCGGCCGGGTGCGAACGGAGCCATGCGCCACATCTCGGGCCTGGTAACGCGCGTGCGCTTCCTGCGGCTGGAAAACCGCCGCGCGCTGTACGAAGCGGTCATCGAGCCGTGGCTCGCGCTGGCAACACGCAGCAGCGACTACCGCATCTTCCAGAACAAGACCGTGCTCGACATCGTGCGCGAGGTGCTCGGCGACTACAAATTTCCGCTCGAGGTGCGCGCGAACAACACCTATCCGCCGCGCGATTTCCAGGTGCAGTACGGCGAAACCGACCACGACTTCGTGTTGCGCCTGATGCACGAGTGGGGCCTGTACTTCTTCTTCGCGCACACCGAGGACAACCACACGCTGGTGGTGGTCGACGACATGGCGTCCCACGCACCCTTCGTGAACGCCGGCTACCGGACCGTGCCCTTCCACGCCGCCGAGGACGCGGTGCGCGAAGAGCACTGCGATCGCTTCAATGCCTGCGAATCGCTGCAGAGCGGCCGCTGGGTGACCGACGATTTCGATTTCGAGCGCCCGCGCGCACGCCTCCAGCAGGTGAGCGCCATGCCCCGCAAGACCGCCCAGAACGAACTCGAGCGCTACCGCTGGCCGGGCGACTACACGGCCGAGCCTGAGGGCGAACTGCTGGTGCGCCGGCGCATGGAAGAAGACGGCAGCCACGGCGAACGGGCGAGCGGCTCCGGCAACCTTCGTGCGGTGGTGCCGGGTTGCCTGCTGGCGCTGGAGCGCCACCCCCAAAGCGCGGCGAACCGCGAATACCTCGTCACCGATGCCCGCCTGCACCTGCAGGAGCCCGGCGAAACCTCGGGCCAGGAGACTTTCGAGTGCCGTGTCGACTTCGAGGTAATTCCGTCGAACAAGGTGTTCAGGGCACCGGCACCGCTGGCGCCAAGGCCTCGCACCACCGGGCCGCAGACAGCCATCGTCACCGGCCCTGCGGGACGCGAGATCTGGACCGACAAGTACGGCCGCGTGAAACTGAGCTTTCACTGGAACCGCTACTGCACCAAGGACGAA
Organism: Variovorax paradoxus; assembly: GCF_029919115.1. Taxonomy (NCBI): domain Bacteria; kingdom Pseudomonadati; phylum Pseudomonadota; class Betaproteobacteria; order Burkholderiales; family Comamonadaceae; genus Variovorax; species Variovorax paradoxus. The sequence continues at coordinate 833,379 of NZ_CP123990.1, read as the reverse complement.
AACAGCTCGTGCTGGGTCCGGGTGTCGTCGCCGTGGGCCGGCACCAATTTCGGCGGCATGCATGTGCCGCGCATCGGCCAGGAGGTGATCGTCGATTTCGAAAACGGCGATCCCGACCGCCCCATCGTGACGGGCCGCGTCTACAACGCGGACAACATGCCGCCGTGGACGCTGCCCGACAACGCCACCCAGAGTGGCTTTCTCACCCGCAGCTCGGAAGACGGCAGCGCAGCCAACGCCAATGCCTTCCGCTTCGAGGATCGCAAGGGCGCCGAACAGGTGTGGCTGCACGCCGAGCGCAACCAGGACATCGAGGTCGAGCACGACGAAACCCACTCCGTGGGCCGGGACCGCAGCAAGAAGGTCGGGCGCAACCAGCTGGGCACCATCGGCATGGCCTACATGCACAACGTGGGTTTGGCAAAGATGGTGAACATTGGCCTGGCCTACTCCTTCAACGTCGGCATGCTGCGCAACGCGGTGGTCGGCATGGCCGACAACACGATGGTCGGCAAGACCAAGACCACCAAGGTGGGCGAAAAGTACCTGCTTTCGGTCGGCGGCGACAAGGGCAGCCACATCGAGATGGACGGCCAGTCGATATCGCTGCGCGTGGGCGCCTCGGTCATGCAGCTCAAGGGCGACGGCTCGATTGCGGTAACCGGCAAGAAGATCAACATCACGGCGCAAGGCGACGATGTGACGGTCAACGGAGTGAACATCTGGCTCAACCCCGTTGGGGGACAGGCGGCGCTGCAGCCCTCCGCCGTGCCCGTGGGACCACCGCCGGACCCGCCGGGCAGCCCGCTGGCCAGCCTCGGCGCGTTGATGAACGGCAATCCGGCCGAACTGCTCGGCAAGGCGTCGCAGTTGGCGTCGATTGCGCAGCAAGTCGCCTCTGGCGGTGACGGCGGCGCTGCGGCGGGCCAGGCGGCGCAGCTGCTCGGCGTGGCCTCGGCGGCGGTGTCGGCCGATGTTCTGAGCAAGGTCGCCAGCGGCGGCGGCGAGCGGAACCCGCTCTGATGGGCGCGCCGTCGATTCCCCCGCCACGACTGCAGCAGGTGCGCAACCGGACACCGTTTGCGCACTTCCAGTTCGACAAGATGGGCAAGGGGCAGCGCTTTCACGACGTGGTCATTGCCTGCGGCAGTTTCGTGCTCGCACCGGGCGTGCTCCAGCCCGCCGCCGTGCATCGCGGACCCGTGTTCGCCGATGTGCCCTGGGCACCGGAACGCGCGGTGCTGTCGAGCCTGCGCGAAGCCACCGACGTATTGCTCACGAAGCCCGGCGCCGATGTCTACGTGACCGGCGCGGCGCATGCCATCGACTGGGCTCCGCGACCCGCGTGGGAAGCGAAGCTGAGCATCGAGCGAAACGGCGCACTGCTGGTCGACAAGACACTGCGCCTTACCGGGCCGCGCCATTGGCTGTGGCACGACGACCCCGCCGAGCGCCGCCTGAGCGAGCCCGAGCCTGCCGCCGAAGTAGCGCTGCGCTACGAGCTGGCACACGGCGGCTGGTGGTTCGACGAAGGCGACGCGCCCGACGCCGCACCCCGCATGCACGCGCCCAACCCTTCGGGCACCGGACGTTTCGGCTCGGCATGCCGCGATGTCCATGCACACGCGCGGTACGACAGGGGCAAGCCCGTGCCCGGCCCGCAAATCGAATATTTGGCCGCTCCCGTCTTGCATGGCAACCAGGACGTCGAGGTTGCCGGCTTCGGGCCGATCGCCCGTCACTGGCAGCCCCGCGCCACCCTGGCCGGCACCTATGACGAAGCCTGGCGCCGGCGCTTCGAGGGGGCGCCCTTCATGGACTACGCCGAAGATTTCGACGAACGCTTCTTCCAGTACGCGCCTGCCGACCAGGTTGCCGCGCAAGGCCTTGCGGGCGACGAGAAGCTGCGCATGGCCGGCTTCTTTGCTTCGGCGCACTCCATGGAAATGCAGTTGCCCGGCGTGCGCATCGACGCTATCTGCCGTACTGCCGGGGGCAGCGAAACCACCGAGCCGATGCGGCTTGACACCGTTCACGTCGACCTCGACCGGATGCTCGTGCACCTCACCTGGCGGCTGGCGCTCGACCAGGCGCGCGAGATCACCGGGGTTGACCTGTTCGCCCAAGGAGCGCTTTCATGAGCCAGGAAAAGCACATCGCCGACGCGGAGGCGAAGTTCATGGTCGTCAACGTCACGCCCGACTTCTGCGTCGTCGGCAACCAGGTCATTCCGTTCGACATCGTGGCCGTCCTGCCTCCCGAGAAGGCAGCCTACGCCGACAGCGTGTTCGCGCGCGGCGAAAAGGTGCTGATGGTCGACAGCATCGTGAAAGGCGTTGCGGGCAACGCAGGCAGCGGAGTGCGCTCGGGCGTATCGCTGGGCGCGGGCAACGTGCAGGTGGTAAGCGGTGCGCAGACCGTCTTCGTGGAGAGCCGCGCGGTGGCGCGCCATGGCGACCTGTGCGAGATGAACGGATCCGCCTGATGGACGACCCTCCGTTCAACAGCAACGGCACGCTCGGAAGGCTCGTGACCTTCCAGGTGCCCAAGGGCCCGATGGTGCGGCGCCCGCCCGACGCCTGCACCGCACCCTACGAGCGCGCCAAGGCCGACTTCGAAAACCAGCCCTGGTACGTACGCTGGACCTCGGGCACCGACCGGCCGGTGGGCGCGGAGCCGACGGATGCGATGGGCCGTGCCAAGCAGTTCCGGGAGGAATGCCAGAAGTGGCCTGACGAGATCCCCCAGTCGATGATCGACGACAAGCGCCAGCAGCTGACCGATCACGTGACGGGCAAGTCGCCGCTGCCGCCCGAGGAGTCGCTTCGCGTGCGGCGCGACCTCGACTTCCTGGAGGACGTGTACAACCCGGGCCCGCGGTGGCAATCGACACTTTCGCCGCAGGAACAGGCCTGGCTCGACGAACGCAACCTGCGCTGGGGCAACACGATGGGCATCGCCTTCCTGGGGCCGATCTACGGCGGCCCCGGCGCGCTCACCCGCCTCTTGGGCGGCTCCGAGCAGGCGGTGGCGGGCGTCAACCAGTTGTCCGGCAGCCTGGTGGGCATCGGACGCACGCGCACTTTCGAAAGGCTGGCGGCCGAGCGCCGGGCGGCTGCAATCGAGGCACTCGGCAAGTCGCGCGAAATGAACCGGGGCGCCCCTCTGCAGCCGCTCGATCCCGCCGGAGCGGCGCGTGCCGGCACGGTGATCCGGCGCAAGTACGCGCCGCTCGACTGGGATGCGGTGGTGCCAAAGAAGGGCCCCTACAAGGGCGAGAAGCGCGAAGACCACGTGCGCCGGCACAATCAGGACGTGCCCGGCAAGGACGAGCACGGCGTGTTCTACAAGGACGGCGTGGCCACCACCAACCAGGCTTGGGAGCGGGCGCAAGACCTGGGCATCAAGCCCGACGCCAGCGGTACGCTCAGGGTCCCGATGGGCGAGATCGTGGGCCGCGCTGGCGGCGCCGCATCTGCCACCGGCGAGCTGTTCCGCTCGGTCGAGATCAAGCTAGTACCCGGCACCAACCAGATCATTACCTCCTACCCCGTCAAATGAGAAAACTCTATTGGTCCAGCACCTGCGCAAACTGCCGCCAGGGCCGCCTCCTGTTTCAGAACGACATCACGAACGAGCGCGTGTACGTGCATTGCGAGGAATGCGAATGGGGCTGGCTGCACCCGGAGGACCTCGGCGACGTGGCCAAGGGCTTTCTCACGCTGCTGAGCGACTTCGAGACCACCGACCCGACGCTGGAGGAAATACAGCGCAGCGAGTGGCGCGACCATATCGCCGGCTCTTTCGAAGAATAGGCCGGCGTGGGGCTCAGGCGCGCGCGGGCTCCGTGGGCACGTCGTCCGCCGGCGGCGGCACGTCGGCCCCGCGCGTGAACCGCGCCACCGCATACATGCCGGCAAAAACCGCCAGCAGCAGCAAGCCGTCGCCCCACCAGGGCCGCGCGGTCTGGCTGTCGCCATAGAAGGCCAGCACCAGCAACACCGCGACCAGGTGCGCGCAAAACACCGGCAGCGAGGCCGAGCCCATGGCCTCGAGCCAGTGCAGCCGCGGAATCTTGCGCATGAGCCACGGCCCGAAGCGCACCGCCAGGATGCCCAGCGCCACCAGGTTGACCAGGCGCAGAGGCCCCAGCTGCCACTTGTCGAACAGCAGGTTCAGTTCCACGTCTCCGCCGAACGGCGCCTGGCCGTTGATGCCGTGATGGCGCCACCAGAAGCCATAGAGCGCAATGGCCAATGCGGGCACCCATAGCCACGCCGGAAAACGCATTGGCCGCGCACCGGGCAGGTTGCGGCTGGCGCCGATGCACAGCCCCGCAAACCAGAGAAACTGCCACGCATAGCTGTTGAAGGCGCCCATCTCATGGAACGGCACCGAAATGCCCAGGTAGTGCACCGCCAGCCCATAGATCCATTCGCTGAGGCCGAACTGGGCCATGGCCCACACGGTGGCGCTCGCCGCCATGACCAACGCCCAGCCGTGGCGCATGGCAAATGCCAGCACCCATGGGCTCATCAGCATGAAGAAGATGTACATCGGCAGGATGTCGAGCAGCGCCGGCTCGTAGATGAGCAGCAGCCCGAACAGGAACCCGTCGCGCGGCTCCGCAAGGTAGTACGACACCAGGTTTTTCACGGCCGGCTGGTCGATGTGCAGGCCGAGCGCGGCAATGACCGTGAACAGGAACAGCAGGATCGCCGCCTGGCACAGGTACACCTTGAGCACGCGCCGCCAGAAGGCCTGGCGCATGGAATCGACGCCGCGCACATGGCCGATGCGGCTGTAGACCAGGCCCGCCACAAAGGCCGACAGCAGCACGAAGCCTTCGGCGGCCGAAACAAAGCCGAAAGGCTGGCCCAGTGGATCGGTGAGGCGCGTCGGCAGGTGGGTGACGGTCATCAGCACGAGCATCAGCCCGCGCAAGGCGTCTATTTCCCAGTAGCGTTTCATCGGTCGGCGGCGAGGTCTTGGTGGCAGTCCGCGCGGCGCACGCACGACAGTCCCCGATTGTATGAAGAGAGCCAAGGCATATGACTCCTGGCACTGCCGAACCGCCTTGCAAATCGGCTACGCTGCGCGGTGCTTCAAGGCGGAGAAAACGAATAAATGAAAAAAATCATCCAAACATTGCTTTTGGCCGGCAGCGCCTTTCTTGCCGGACCGGGCCATGCCCTCCAGATCACCAGCCTGACGCCCCAAGGGGAAGTCTCGCGGGTGCGTCAGATCGTCGCCAAGTTCGACCAGGCGGCCGTGAATTTCGGCGACCCCAAGGCGCCCGCACCGCTGGCAGTGAGTTGCACCGACGCGCAGGCCGGCAAGGGAACCGGCCGCTGGACCGACGCCAAGCAGTGGGTCTACGACTTCGAGAACGACCTGCCGCCCGGCGTGCGCTGCACGGTCACGCGCATCTCCACCTTCAAGCCGAGCGCCGGCGGCGAGCTCACCGGCCCCGATCGCTATCAATTCAATAGCGGTGGCCCGTTCGTGCGCAATTTCATGCCCGGCAGCTATGGCCGGATCGACGAGCAGCAGATGTTCGTGCTGGAGCTCAATGGCCCGGCCACCGTGGAAAGCGTGCGCCAGAACGTGTGGTGCGCGGCGGAGGGCATTGGCGAGCGCATTCCCGTCAGGCTGCTCGAAGGCGAGCAGCGCACGGGCCTGCTGAAGGCTTTCAGTCGCGACAAAGAAGCCGCCAAAGAGCCCCTGCGCTTCATCGCGCTGCAATGCAACCGCACGCTCACACCCGGCAGCAAGGTGCAGATCGTCTATGGCAAGGGCGTGGCCACACCCTCGGGTGTGGCAAACAATGTGGAGCGCCGGCTGAGCTTTCAGGTGCGCGAGCCGTTTGCCGTTTCGTTCACCTGCGAGCGCGAGAACGCACAGGCCGGCTGCCTGCCGCTGCGGCCCATGCAACTGCAGTTCAATGCGCCGGTCACGCGCAAGATGGCTTCGCAGATCCAGCTCAAGGGCGGCAAGGAATCCATTGCCCCCTCGCTCGAGAGCGGCGGCGCCTCGCCCAGCGACGACGACGTGGTCAGCTCTGCGAGCTTCGAGCCGCCGCTTGCCGAGAACACCAAGTTCACCATCGAACTGCCCGCCAAGTTCGAAGACGCGTCAGGCCGGCCGCTGGCTTCGCCCGGCAGCTTTCCGCTGAAGGTTGCGACCGGCGCCATGCCGCCGCTGGCCAAGTTTGCCGCCTCGCCTTTCGGCGTAGTCGAACGGCTTGCTGAACCCGGCACGCCGGCCATGATGCCGGTGACCGTGCGGCGCGTGGAACCCGCGCTCATGGTGCAGGCGCTCACGCCCGGCAAGGTGAGCGACATGAACCCCAAGACCGACGCCGAAATCATCGCGTGGTTCCGCAAGGTGCGCCGCTACGACAACTACACCGTCTCGCGCGAACAGGCCCGCAAGGACATCAAGGGCGCGCTGCCGCCGGTCATCGACAAGGACGACCGCACCAGCCTGCAGACGCGCATGCTGTCGCTTCTTGCCGGCCAGCCCGGCGTGAAGGCGCTCGACATGCCCAAGGCGGAAAGCGGCGATCCGCGTCCCTTCGAAGTCATCGGCATTCCGCTGACGCCGGGCTTCCACGTGCTCGAAATCGCATCGCAAAAGCTCGGCGACGCGCTGCTGGACGAGCGCTACGGCGCCAGCCGCACGATGTACGTGCGCACCACCGCGCTGGCCACCAACCTGGCCGTGCACTTCAAGCTCGGCCGTGAAAACTCCGTCGCCTGGGTCACCACGCTCGACAAGGGCAAGGTGGTGCCGAACGCCGAAGTGCGCGTGTCCGACTGCCGCGGCGTGGCCGTGGCATCGGGCAAGACCGACGCCAACGGCATCGTCAACCTGGCTGGCGTTGCGCCCGAAGCGCCTAATTGCAGCGGCCCGGACGACTACAACGCGGGCGCTTGGTTCGTGAGCGCGCGCGCCAAGGACGACAAGGGCGTTGAAGACCTGGCCTTCACCTGGAGCGACTGGCAGCGCGGCATCGAGCCCTGGCGCTTCAACGTGCCCACCAGCCTGCAGGCCGAACCCGACCGCGTGGCCCACACCATCTTCGACCGCACGCTCTTGCGCGCCGGCGAAACGGTGTCGATGAAGCACCTGATCCGCACGCAGACCAGCAAGGGCTTCGGCCTGCCGGAGAACCGGCCGGACACGTTGGTTATCACCCACAGCGGCAGCGGCCAGCGCTTTACGCAGCCGCTTGCATGGCGCAAGACGGCGACCGGCGGCCTTAGCGCCGAAAACACGTTTGCCATTCCGCCGGCCGCCAAGCTCGGCGTGTACGAGGTCGTGCTGCGCAACGGCGAAGACGGCGAAGGAGAAGACGGCGACTACAACCGCAGCTTCTCCACCGGCCTGTTCCGCGTCGAGGAATTTCGGCTACCCGTGCTCGAAGGCCGCATCACGCCCGCCGAGAAGAAGCCGCTGGTCAGCGTGGCCGCGGTGCCGACGGACGTGCAGATCAACTACGTTTCGGGCGGCGGCGCCGCCAACCTGCCGGTACGCGTGTCGGCCATGGTGCGCGGCAAGAGCCTGAGCTTTGCCGACCATGAAGCCTTCAGCTTCAGCCCGCCGCGCGTGCAGGCCGACGGTGCGCAGGCAGCCACCGCCGCGGCCGATACCGCCGGCGGCGAAGAAGACATCAACAGCGCCAGCGACACCCGCGTGATCGCCGACAAGCTGCCGCTCACGCTCAACAAGGACGGCGCCGGCAAGGTCACCATCGACAAGGTGCCCAAGGCGCGGGCCGCGCGCGAGCTGCTGCTCGAAGCCACCTACGCCGACCCGAACGGCGAAGTGCAGACCATCCGCAGCACGCAGACGCTGTGGCCCTCCTCCGTCATTGCCGGCATCAAGACCGAAGGCTGGGTTTCCACCAGCCAGAAGCTCAAGTACCAGGCGCTTGCACTCGACCTTTCGGGCAAGCCCCAGGGCGGTGTGACGCTGAATGTGCGGGCCGTGGCGCGCATCACCACCACCAGCCGCAAGCGCATGGTGGGCGGCTTCTACACCTACGACAACAAGACCGAGACCAAGGACATCGGCACGGTCTGCAGCGGCAAGAGCGACGCGCGCGGACTGCTGCTGTGCGAATCCGAGCTGAAGGAAGCCGGCGAGGTCGAGCTGGTGGCCAGCGCCACCGACAGCGAAGGCCGCGACAGCCGCGCCGCCAGCTCGGTCTACGTGACCAAGCAGGGCGAACTCTGGTTCGGCGGCGAAGACAACGACCGCATCGACGTGCTGCCGGAAAAGAAGAGCTACCAGCCCGGCGAAATCGCCAAGTTCCAGGTGCGCAGCCCGTTCCGCTTTGCCACCGCGCTGGTATCCGTTGAACGCGAAGGCGTCATCGAAACCCACGTGGTGCAGCTCAACGGCAAGGACCCGACGGTGAGCCTGGAGGTCAAGCCCGAATGGGGCCCGAACGCCTATGTGAGCGTGCTCGCCCTGCGCGGCCGGCTGCGCGAAGTGCCTTGGTACAGCTTCTTCACGTGGGGCTTCAAGGCGCCGCGCGAATGGTGGACGGCCTTCTGGTACGAAGGCAAGGAATACGTCGCCCCTACCGCCATGGTCGACCTGAGCAAGCCCGCCTACCGGCTGGGCATGGCAGAGATCCGCGTCGGCACGCGCGCGCACCAGATCGACGTGACCGTGACCAGCGACAAGCCCAGCTACCCCGTGCGCGGCAAGGCGCAGATCACCATCTCGGCCAAGCTGCCCGACGGCAAGCCCGCAGCCGGTGCCGAAGTGGCCCTGGCCGCGGTGGACCAGGCGTTGCTGGAGCTTATGCCCAACGACAGCTGGAACCTGCTCAACGCCATGCTGCAACGGCGCAGCTGGGGTGTCTCCACCTCGACCGCGCAGATGGAAATCGTCGGCCGGCGCCACTACGGGCGAAAGGCCGTACCCGCGGGCGGTGGCGGCGGCAAGGGCCAGAGCCGCGAGCTGCTCGACACTTTGCTGCTGTGGAACCCGAAGGTGGTGCTCGATGCCAACGGCCAGGCCGTGGTGACGGTGCCGCTCAACGACGCGCTCACCACCTTCAAGATCGTGGCGGTGGCCGATTCGGGCACCAGCCTCTTCGGCACCGGCCAGGCCAGCATCCAGGCCACGCAAGACCTGCAGATCATCAGCGGCCTGCCACCCCTGGTGCGCGAGGACGACCAGTTCCGCGCCCAGATCACGCTGCGCAACACAACGCAAAAGCCGATGAAGGTGGAGGCCGCGCCGCGCGCCACGCTGCTCACGCTCGAGAAGCAGACGGTCGACATTCCCGCCGGCGAGGCACGTGAAGTTGCATGGACCGTGACTGCGCCCGCACAGCTTGCGCAGACGCGTGCCGAGGCCATCCTCTGGGAGATCGAGGCAAAGGACACCATCGGAGGTGCGCGCGATGCGCTCAAGGTGCGCCAGCGCATCGTGCCTTCGGTGCCGCTCACGGTGCAGCAGGCCACGCTTGTGCAGCTCGACGGCCCCTTCACCATCGACGTGGCGCCGCCCGCCGATGCCCTGCCCGGCCGCGGCGGCCTCAAGCTCGCCTTGCAGCCCAAGCTCGCAGAGGGCCTGCCGGGCGTGCGCGACTGGTTTGCCAACTACCCGTTCATCTGCCTCGAGCAGAAGACCAGCAAGTCGGTGGGCCTGCGCGACGCGAAGATGTGGCAGGGTGTGCTGGCCCAGCTGCCGACCTACCTGGACAGCGACGGCCTGGCCAACTACTTTCCGCCACGCGACGGCGAAGCCAACCGCGGCAGCGACATCCTGACCTCGTACCTGCTTGCGGCAACGCATGAGGCCGCCGCGCTGAACCCGGACTTCGCGCTGGCGGACGATGTGCGCGCACCCATGGAGTCGGGCCTCATCGCTTTTGTGGAAGGCCGCATCCAGCGCGAGTTCTGGAGCCCGCGCAAGGACCTGGACGTGCGCAAGCTCGCCGCGCTCGAGGCGCTGTCGCGCTACGGCAGCGCCAAGGCCAGCATGATCGGCAGCATCACCATTGCGCCAAACCAGTGGCCCACCAGCGCCGTGATCGACTGGCTCAACATCCTCAAGCGCATGCCCGACGTGCCGCAGCGCCAGCAGCGGCTGGACGAGGCCAACAACGTGCTGAAGGCGCGCCTTTCGTACCAGGGCACCAAGCTCATCTTCAGCACCGAGCGCGACGACTACTGGTGGTGGCTCATGACCAACGGCGACGTCAACACCGCCCGCCTGCTGCTCAGCGTGATGGACGACCCGGCGTGGAAGGACGACATCGGCAAGCTCGCCAATGGCTTCATCGGACGCCAGCAGAACGGCGCCTGGCACACCACCACGGCCAACCTGTGGGGCGGGCTCGCGCTCGAGAAGTTCTCGAAGGTATTCGAAAGCACGCCGGTGGCGGGCATCACCGCCGCCACGCTCGGCGCAGCCAAGGCGCAGGTCGACTGGAGCAAGGTCGAGCGCGTGAAGACCACCGATGCGGCCGGTGCACCCAACCAGGGCACCTTCTTCGGCGCGCCCGCCTCGCCGGGCAACCTGAAGAACAACACGATGTTCCTGCCGTGGGCGGCCTCGCCTTCAGGTGCACCGGTGCGCGACACCCTGCTGGTGACCCAGCAAGGCACCGGCAAGCCGTGGCTCACGATGCAGTCAATTGCCGCCGTGCAATTGAAGGCGCCGTTCGCCGCCGGCTATGCGCTCAAGAAGACCATCACGCCCGTCGAGCAGGCCACCGCTGGCAAGTACACGCGCGGCGACGTGCTGCGCGTGACCATCGAGGTGAACGCCAGCGCCGACATGACCTGGGTCGTGATCAGCGACCCGATTCCCGGCGGCGCCACCATCCTGGGCAGCGGCCTGGGCCGAGACTCGCAGATTGCCACGCAAGGCGAGAAGAAGTCGGGCGCCGGCTGGCCGGCCTTCGAAGAGCGCAGCTTCGAGGCCTTCCGCAGCTACTACGAGTACCTGCCCAAGGGCGTGGTGAAGATGGAATACACCGTGCGCCTTAACAACGTCGGCGACTTCGCGCTGCCGCCGAGCCGCGTCGAAGCCATGTACGCGCCCGAGATGTTCGGTGAAACGCCGAATGCGCGGGTGAAGGTGGAGGCGGCCAAGTAAGCGCAACCGGCCGCCGTTCCGCGGCGGCCGGTTCGCCTTCTACACCGTTCGGACCATGGGTTTTTTCAGGCTGGCGCTGCTCTTCTGGTTGATGGCACCGGTTGCCGATGCCACCGCAGCCGAAGAGCGGGCGCACGCCTTGGCGAGTGAGCACGGCTGCACCGCATGCCATGGCATGGTTCGAAAACAAGTCGGCCCCGGGTTCGCGCAAATTGCGGATCGGTACCGCAACGATCCGGCCGCGCCGTCGCAACTTGCAGCAAACATCCGAAACGGCAGCGTTGGAAGGTGGGGGCGCGTCATCATGCCGCGCCAGCCGCGCGTCACGGAAGAGCAAGCGCGGCTGCTCGCACAGTGGGTTCTTTCCCAGCCGTCGCCGCCGCCCTGAGCTTCGACCCGCCGCGAATCACGGCCGATCGGACCACCGGCAGGTTCTTTACCGGTAGAACGCCTCGACCCTGCCCTTCAGCTTGATCAGCAGCGGCTTGCCCTTGCGGTCCACCGTCTTGCCCGCGGGCACCTTGATCCAGCCTTCGCTGATGCAGTATTCCTCTACGTCCAGCCGCTCCTTGTCGTTGAAGCGGATGCCGATGTCGTGCTCGAAAACGGCCGCGACGTGGTGCGGGCTGCGCGGGTCGGTGGACAGGTGGTCGGGAAGGGGCGGGAGGGAATTGGCTTCGGTCATGGGGTAAACGGTTATCTATCTGAAAAACTGAACCGCGCAGCTTAACGCCGCTTCTTTGTTGCCTTGGCGGGCGCCTTGGGCGCAAACCCCAGCGAGGCGCGCGCGAGCGCATCGGCCTCGTGGTTGCGATGCCGCGGCACCCACCGCAGGCTTGCTTCTTCGAACGAGCCAAGCAGCGCGCGGGCATCTTCGAACAGGCCGGCCATGCGCGCGATAGGCTTGGCCCCGGGCTCGCCGAGCTGCTCGACGAGGATGCTGTTGTCTGTATAGGCCAGCACCGCGGTGGCTCCCCTGGCCTTCAGCTCCTCGAGCGCGAGGGTCAGCGCTCTCAGCTCGGCTTCGTTGTTGCAGCCGATGGCATGGCTGGCCGAAGACAGGGTGTGGCGGGTGCCGTCGGGCTCGGTGATGACGGCACCGGCGCCCATGCGGCCGGGGTTCGGCATGGCGCTGCCATCGCAGTACACCGTCCAGCGGCGGGCTTGCATCGGCCGCGCCTCCTCAGCAGTTGCTGCGCTTGATGCCCGCCAGGTTCTGGCAAGGCCGCTGGCCCGGAGGCGGACCCTGGTCCTGCGGGCGCGGTGGCCGTGGGCGGATGACCGGGCGGCCACCGTCGTAGTACGGATCGGGCCCCCAGCTGTACACCGGCGGTCCCTGTTCAGGCGCCACGCGCGGGTCTTCGACGTTACGCGGAATGATGGCGGGGCCCTGCGGCACGTTGTTTGCCGGGGGCTGCGGCAATGCCGCGCTCGGCGGGGGGGTGTAGGCCGGGCGCCGCGGTTCTTCGGGCGACGTGGGCGGCACCACCGTCAGCGGCTCTGAAATGGGCACCTGGCGCGAGAGCTTGGTCCCGGATGGGCACTGGCCCTGCGTGTAGACGATGCCGCCGCTCGCGTCGGTGCAGCGCACCACGTCCGCAGCATGCGCACCCATGGCCGCGGCTGCAAAGACCGAAATGAAAAGAACCGATGTGCGCATCATGCGACCCTCGCTGTTAGCCGCCGAAGCCTGGCGTTGTTGCCTTCCCCTGGCGGCATTCTGGCCCGAAGCCGGAGCTTGCTGCGCCATCCGTGCGGCCTTCAAGCCGACACGCGCAGGCGCGTGGGGCCTTGCTCCATGCGGCCGACCACTGCGGCATCCGCAAAGCCTTCGCGCCGAAATACCTGCAGCACGGCTTCGGCAGAGTCGGCGGCGCAGCTGACGAGCAGGCCGCCCGACGTTTGCGGGTCGCTCAGCAGTGCCTGCGCCGTGGCGGGCAGGCCGCCTGCAAGCTCGACGTCCGCGCCGTATCCAGCCCAGTTGCGGCCGGAGGCACCGGTCACAAAACCGTCCGCCGCCATGGCGGCCACGCCGTCGAGCAAGGGCACCGCCGGCCAATCGATGGTGGCAGTGAGCCCCGCACCCCGCGCGAGTTCAAGCGCATGGCCAGCCAGCCCGAATCCCGTCACGTCGGTGAGCGCATGCACACCAGGCATCGTGGCCAGTGCAATGCCCGGCGTGTTGAGCCGCGTCGTGTTGTCGATGAGCTGCCGGTAGCCTGCAAGCGACAGCTTTTCTTTCTTGAGCGCGGCCGAGAGCACGCCCACGCCCAGCGGCTTGCCCAGCACCAGCACGTCGCCCGCGCGGGCCTCGGCGTTGCGCTTGACGTGGGCCGGATCGACCAGGCCCATCACCACAAGCCCGTAGATCGGCTCGACCGAATCGATGGTGTGGCCGCCCGCGATGGGAATGCCGGCCGCGCGGCACACGTCCTGCCCGCCGCGCACGATGTCGCCGATGACTTCCAGCGGCAGCTGGTTGACGGGCATTGCCACCAGCGCCAGCGCCATGATCGGCTTGCCACCCATCGCATACACGTCGCTGATGGCATTGGTTGCGGCGATGCGGCCGAACTCGTAGGGATCGTCCACGATGGGCATGAAGAAATCGGTGGTCGCAATCAGCGCCTGCTTGTCGTTCAGGCGGTACACGGCCGCGTCGTCGGCGGTTTCAATGCCCACCATCAGCTCGGGCGGGATCAGGCCGCCACCGCTGTTCTTCAATATTTCCGAAAGCACGCCGGGCGCGATCTTGCAGCCGCATCCGCCGCCGTGCGAAAAGCTGGTGAGCCGCAGCGGGGCCAGCGGGTTGAGGGATGAAATCGTCGGCGTGTCGGTCATGGCGCAATCTGTATCAGGGCAGGCGCCCATTATCGAAGCCGGACGCAAATAGCGCCCGGACACGGGTTTCTACAATCGAAGGTTGTCCGTTCTTCCTTGCGCCACGCCGCGCCATCCCATGAAACCCTTCCTTCGCATTGCCCTTGCACTCTCGCTTTCCGCCTTCGCCCTGGGTGCCATCGCACAAGGCAAGGTGCTGCGCGTGTCCGCCATTCCCGACGAGGCCCCCACCGAATTGCAGCGCAAGTTCTCGCCGCTGGGCGACTACCTGAAGAAGGAAACCGGCATGGACGTGCAGTTCACGCCCGTGACCGACTACGCCGCGGTGGTCGAGGGCCTGGCCACGAACAAGATCGACCTGGCCTGGCTCGGCGGCTTTACCTTTGTGCAGGCCCGCATTCGCACCAACGGCGGCGTGGTGCCGATCGTGCAGCGCGCGGAAGACGAGGTGTTTACCAGCAAGTTCATCGTGCCGCAGGACAGCACCGCCAAGACACTGGCCGACCTGAAGGGCAAGACCTTCGCATTCGGCGCGCCCTCTTCCACCTCGGGCAGCCTGATGCCGCGCTACTTCCTCATGCAGGCGGGCATCGATCCTGAAAAGGATTTCAAGACCGTGGCGTTCTCCGGCGCGCACGATGCCACCGTGGCCTTCGTGGCCGCCTCGCGCGCCGAAGCCGGCGTGCTGAACGCATCGGTGTGGGAGAAGCTGGTCGAAAGCAAGAACCCGAACGCCGCCAAGGTGCGCGTGCTCGCCACCACGCCCACCTACTACGACTACAACTGGACCGTGCGCCTCGGCCTCGATCCGGCGCTGACGAAGAAGCTCACCGAAGCCTTCCTGAAGCTCGACCCGGCCAACCCCGCCATGAAGGACATCATGGCCCTGCAGCGCGCGAGCAAGTTCGTGGCCACCAAGTCGTCCAACTACGACGGCATCGAAGCTGCCGCCAAGTCGGCAGGCCTGGTCAAGTGACGCCGTTGCGGCGCGCCAGCGGAGCCGTCGCGTGAGTTTCTCGCTCGACCGGGTCGGGCTGGTTCACCCGAACGGCCATCGCGCGCTGCAAGGCGTGTCGTTTGCCGCGCGCGCGGGCGAGCGGGTGGCCGTCATCGGGCCTTCGGGCGCGGGCAAGACCACGCTGCTTCGCGTGCTCGGTGCTGCGCTGCGGCCCGGCGAAGGCACGGTCCAGCTGCTCGGCGAATCGCCATGGAGCATGCCGGCACCGGGCCTGCGCAAGCTGCGCTCGCGCGTCGGAACCGTGCACCAGAGCCCGCCGATCGCGCCGCGCCTGCGCGTGGTCACCGCCGTGCTCTCGGGGCGGCTGGGGCAATGGAGCGCCATGCGCGCTCTGGCTTCGCTGCTGCGCCCGTCAGACCTTGCGGGCGCGCACGAAGTGCTGTCGCGCCTCTCGCTCGAAGACCGGTTGTTCGACCGCTGCGACCGCCTCTCCGGCGGCCAGCTGCAGCGCGTGGGCATTGCGCGCGTGCTCTACCAGCGGCCCGCGCTGATGCTGGCCGACGAGCCGGTGTCCGCGCTCGACCCGACGCTGGCCGATGCCACGCTGCAGCAGCTGGTGGCCCAGAGCGAAGAAACCGGCGCCACCCTCGTGGCCTCCTTGCATGCGGTCGACCTGGCGCTGCGCTGGTTTCCACGCATCGTGGGCATGCGCAATGGGCAGGTGGTGTTCGACGAACCCGTCGGCAACGTCACCGAGTCGATGCTCGCGGCGCTCTATGCGAGCGAAGGCGGGCTGCCGGTTCAGTCACGGGAACAGCCTCTCGGCGTCGCACGCGGTGCAGTCGCTTCGGGCGCCGTGAACTCCATCGAACGGCCGGATTGCCTGTGAGCACCGCGCAGTCACTTCCGCGGCACACAGCCCCCGCGTTGCGCGACCCGCTGGCGCGGCGCCGCGTGGTGTGGCTGCTGGCTGCGCTGGTCATTGCATGGCCGATGTTGCAGCTGTCGGGCTTTGCGCCATCGGCCCTGTTCGCGCCCGGCAACCTGCAGGTGATCGGCGGTTTCCTGGCGGGCTTTCTACCGCCCGAAACCGCTCCAGGCTTTCTCTCGCTGCTCGCCAAGGCCACCCTGGAGACGTTGGCCATGGCGACGGCGGGCACCGCGCTGGCATTCGTCATTGGAGCGCCGCTGGCTTTCGTGACCACGCGCGCCCTCTCGGTGTCGCGCATCGGGCCGGGCCCGGGTCCTGCACGGGCCGGCATGGTGCGTCAGGCCGGGCGCTCCGTGCTGATGGTGCTGCGCGCCATTCCTGAAATCGTCTGGGCGCTGGTCTTCGTGCGTGCGCTGGGCCTTGGCCCGGCGGCCGGCGTGCTGGCACTGGCCATCACCTATGGCGGCATGCTCGGCAAGGTGTATGCCGAGGTGCTCGAATCGACCGACACGCGCCCCGCCCGCGCGTTGCTGGAAAGCGGCAGCGGGCGCTTTGCCGCACTGGTGTACGGCCTGTTGCCCAACTCCGCGCAGGAGCTCATCTCTTATACCGTGTACCGCTGGGAATGCGCCGTCAGGGCCTCGGTGGTGATGGGTTTCGTGGGCGCGGGCGGCCTGGGCCAGCTCATGGACCAGTCGATGAAGATGCTCAACGGCGGCGAGGCCAGCAGCATCCTGCTGGTGTTCTTGGTGCTGGTGCTGCTCGCCGATGCGCTGAGCAATGCGTTGCGGCGGCTGCTGGCATGAACGGGCACGTCGACTTGGCCAAGCCGCCTCGCTGCATCCGCTGCTGGATGGCATCGGCACTGGTGCTGGCGGCCGTGGTGGCCAGCTTTGCCTACTTGGCCATCGACTACCGCGCGCTGTTCACGGCGGAATCGATCGGCTTCATGGGCAAGTTCATTGCCGAGTTCTTTCCGCCCGATTTGTCGAGCGCCTTCCTTGCCAAGACCGCATGGGGTGCGCTGCAGACGCTGGCCGTTTCGGCGCTGGGCACCCTGCTTGCCGCCGCGGGTGCCGCCGCGCTGGCTTTGCCTGCCTCCGGCCGCTCAGGGCTCCTGGTGAGGCAAGGCTGCCGTTTCGTGCTCAACTTTCTGCGCAGCGTGCCCGAGCTGGTGTGGGCCGCGCTCATGGTGCTGGCCGCGGGCATCGGCCCGTTTGCCGGTGCACTGGCGCTCGCGCTGCACACCACGGGCGTGCTGGGCCGCCTGTTCGCCGAAAGCCTGGAGAACGCGCCCCGCGAGCCCGAACAGGCGCTGTCGCTCGGCGGCAGCGGCGCCGCGGCGGCGTTTGCCTACGGCAGCCTTCCGCTCGTGCTGCCGCAATGGGTGGCCTATGCACTGTATCGTTGGGAAATGAACATCCGGATGGCCGCGGTGCTGGGCTTTGTCGGCGGCGGCGGCCTGGGCCAGCTTCTCTACTTTCACTTGTCGATTTTTCAACAGCAGCAGGCCATGACCGTATTGATTGCAATGTTCGTCCTGGTGGCCCTTGTCGACCTGGCAAGCGGCCGGCTGCGCCGCAACCTGGGGCACGCCCATGCGTGAACACGACAACCCGCGCCACCAGCCCACACGCGTGGCCGACCTGCACCGGTTCGACACCGTCATCGACGCGCGCTCGCCTTCCGAGTTTGCGCTCGACCACATTCCCGGCGCCATCAACTGCCCGGTGCTCGACGACGAAGAGCGCCGCATCGTCGGCACCATCTACAAGCAGACCGGCGCGTTCGAAGCGCGGCGCGTGGGCGGCGCCATGGTGGCCGCCAACCTCGCGCGGCACCTGCGCGAACGCTTCGGCGAGCAGCCCGCCAACTGGCGGCCGCTCGTGTATTGCTGGCGCGGAGGTCTGCGCAGCGGCTCGATGGTGACCTGGCTGCGCCTGGTCGGGTGGGACGCGCAGCAGCTTGCCGGTGGCTACAAGAGCTTTCGCCACCATGTGCTGGCGCAAATCGAGGCCGCGGTGCCGAAGCTTCGGCTCAAGGTGATCTGCGGCGCCACCGGCAGCGCCAAGACGCGCGTGCTGCAAGCGCTGGCCGCGCGCGGCGAACAGGTGCTCGACCTGGAACACTACGCCAGCCACAAGGGCTCGCTGCTGGGCGCCCTGCCCGGCGTGCCGCAGCCGTCGCAAAAGCAGTTCGAAACGCGCATTGCCACCTGCTTCGGTGCGCTCGACCTCTCGCGCACGCTGTATGTGGAAGGCGAAAGCGCCCGCATCGGCAGGCTTTCGGTTCCCATTCCGCTGGTCGCGCACATGCGCACCGCCGCGTGCATAGAGGTTCAGGCGGATTCCGCCGCGCGGCTCGACTACCTGCTGCGCGACTACGCCTACCTGGGCGACGACCGCGCGGCGCTCGCGGAACAGCTCGGCAGGTTGAAGGAAATGCAGGGCAAGGCCGTGGTGCAACGATGGCAGGAATGGGCCATGGCGGGCGACCTGCCGCAGCTTTTTGCGGAACTGATGGCGCTTCATTACGATCCGCACTACGAACGCTCGCAAGCGCGCCATTTCGAGAAGTGGCCGCTGCGCCAGCAGGTGGCTGCGCCGGACCTCACGGACCAAGGCATCGAAGCCGTGGCGGACGCCATCCTGCGATTGAACGCGGCCGGGTGACTGGCCAAAAACACAGGAGACACGCTCCATGGCACTCGAATGGCGCCATTCGCTCGAAGACATCGACTGGGAAGAACTCTCCCGGCTCTACCAGGCCGCACCGCTCGGCAACAAGCAGCCCGACGGCCTGAAGCTTGTGTTCTCCAACAGCATGTTCAAGTGCTTCGTGTTTGACGACGGCCGCATGGTCGGCGCCGGGCGTGCAGTGGCCGACGGGCTCGACTGCTCCTACATCTGCGATGTGGCGGTGCACCCGACGCATCAGGGCACCGGCCTCGGCAAGCAGATCGTCTCTCGGCTCATGGATGTTTCGAAGGGGCACCGCAAGATCATCTTGTATGCGGTGGCCGGCAAGGAACCCTTCTACGAAAAGTTCGGCTTCAGGCGCATGAAGACCGCCATGGCCGTCTTCGAGAACCAGGCGCAGGCCGCGGAGCGCGGGCTGATCGAGTGAAATGGAGTTCGCCCATGTGCAGAAGCATCAAGACCCTCTACAACTTCGAGCCTCCCGCCACCGAGCAGGAGATCCGCGCCGCGGCGCTGCAGTTCGTGCGCAAGCTCAGCGGCTTCAGCGTGCCTTCCAAGGCCAACCAGGAGGCCTTCGAGCGCGCGGTCGACGAAGTGGCTGCAACGGCTGCGCGCCTGATCGATTCGCTGGTGACCACTGCCGAGCCGCGCGACCGCGCCATCGAGGCGGAGCGCGCCAAGGCCAGGTCGGCCGCGCGCTTCGGCACCTGAACGCAACAACAACACCCCTGGAGAACCTTCATGCCCCTTGAACTCTGGCTCGCCTTCGTTGCGGCATCTGCCGTGCTGCTGATCATTCCCGGCCCGACCATCCTCACGGTGATCAGCTATTCGATGTCGCATGGCCGGCGCGCGAATGTGCCGCTGGTTGCGGCGGTCGCGCTGGGCGATTCGACGGCGCTGGTGGTTTCGCTGCTCGGCCTGGGCGCGCTGCTGGCCGCCTCGGCCTTCTGGTTCACGGTGGTGAAGTGGGTGGGCGGCCTGTACCTGTTGTACCTCGGCATCAAGCTGCTGCGCGCGGGCATCATGTCGTCCGAAGTCGCGGCGCCTGCCGCGCCCGATTCGCGCTGGCGGCTGTTCGCCAATACCTACCTGGTAACGGCTCTGAACCCCAAGGGCATTGTGTTCTTCGTGGCGTTCCTGCCGCAGTTCCTGAGCCCCGGGGCCGACATGACGCGCCAGCTGTGGGTGCTGGCGGTCACCTTCGTGGCCATGGCGGCGCTCAATGCCACGCTTTACGCAGTGTTTGCGGGGTCGGCCCGCAAGCTGCTTTCGTCGCCGCGTGCGCAGCGGCGGTTCAACCTTGCGGGCGGTTCGCTGCTGAGCGCGGCGGGCGTGTGGGCGCTGCTTGCGCGGCGGCCCGCCTGACGCGCCCCGCAGCCTGGATCAACGATACGGGTTGTTAGGCCGGCGGTCGTAGCGGTTGGGCACGCCGTCGCCATCGCGGTCTCGGTCATACCGGTTGGGCACGCCGTCGCGGTCCCTGTCGCCGCCGCCATAGTATTGGCCGCGCGCCGGTGGCGGACGGTCGTAAGGTGCGACCACGCAGCCGGCCAGGACAGCCGATGCGGCAAGCAGAATGGCCAATGTCTTTTTCATGATTTCTCCTTGGAGTTTTCAAACGCGGCCTGCCTCCGCAAGCCGACGTCTGCATTGAAGGCCACCTCCGTCACGGCTGAGTATCCCGAATGAAGAGCGGGCGTGAAGTTCGTTACCGGATGTGGAACCTTGCTGCGAACTTTGGCGGTAATTGCTGAGCAAGGGAGGCGGCGGCACACCCGAGTCGAAGTAGGTGCAGTTCCCGTGGGCGCATCGCCGAGAATGGCGCCGCTTCGCCATCGATTTGCCCGCCTCCAGTTCACGCCCTCCATGCATCGCCCGCCGTTTACCGCCAGCCATCTTGCCGCTGCATTGATCGTGGCTGCCTGCATGCAGCCGGCTCTTGCGTCTGCCGCCGGTGCGGTGAGCTTCGATGAAGTGAAGCGCGGCTTCCGCTCTTCGGACACCGCGGTGCTCGACCGCAGCGGCGAACTGCTGCAGCGCGTGCGCACCGACGCCTCGGTGCGGCGCGGCCAATGGATTGCGCTGGCCGATGTTTCCCCGGCGCTGCGCATGGCCATGGTGCTGAGCGAAGACAGGCGGTTCTACGAGCACAGCGGCGTCGACTGGCGCGCGGTGTCCTCCGCCGCATGGGCCAACCTGTGGAACACGCGCACACGCGGCGCCTCGACCATCACGATGCAGCTGTCGGGCCTGCTTGACGAGGACCTGCGCCGCGCCAACAGCGGCCGCTCGTTCACGCAGAAGATCGGGCAGACCGTGGCTGCCGCGCAGCTCGAGCGCAACTGGCGCAAGGACCAGATCCTGGAGGCCTACCTCAACACGGTGCCCTTCCGCGGGGAGATCGTGGGCATCGACGCGCTTTCGCGCACGCTGTTCGGCAAGGCGCCAAGCGGCCTCGACGCGCGCGAGGCCGCGGTGGCCGCGGCGCTGGTACGTGCGCCCAACGCCAAGCCGGCCATCGTGGCGCAGCGTGCCTGCGAGGTCATGCGCGCCATGGAGCCGGGCCACAAGATCGACTGCGATGCAATCGACATGTTCACCAGCGCGGCGGTGCAGCGGCGGGCATTCGATGCGAACGAAGGCATTGCGCCGCATGCGGCACGGCGCGTACTGAAAGAGCTGGGTGAGGCCGGCGAGGCACCAACCGCACAGCCCACCGCCGCGCGGCAACCGGCCCCGAGGGAAGCCGCCGTGCGCACCACCCTGCGCGCGCCGCTGCAGCGATTTGCACTCGACGCACTCCAGCGCCACCTGAAGGAACTGCGTGGGCGCCATGTGGAAGACGGCGCGCTCGTGGTGCTCGACAACGCGACCGGAGAGGTGCTTGCGTGGGTCGGCTCGTCAGGCCCGCTGAGCCAGGCGGCCGAGGTCGACGCGGTCACCGCGCTGCGCCAGCCCGGCTCCACGCTCAAGCCGCTGCTCTATGCGCAGGCCATTGCCGAGCGGCGGCTCACCGCGGCGTCGCTGATCGACGATTCGTCGGCTCAGATCAACACCGCGAGCGGCCTCTACATTCCGCAGAACTACGACCGCCAGTTCAAGGGGCCGGTGTCGGCGCGCACGGCGCTCGCCGCATCGCTCAACGTGCCGGCCGTACGAACGCTGGTGATGGTGTCGCCCGAATCTTTTGCACGGCGGCTGCGCGAGGCCGGGCTGCCGCTGCGCGAAAGCGGCGACTACTACGGCTACAGCCTCGCGTTGGGGAGCGCCGAGGTGTCGCTGCTTTCGCTCACCAATGCCTATCGCATGCTGGCCAACGGAGGGCGTTACGGCACCCCCAGGCTGACAGCACGCATGCCCACGCCGGTGCCAGCCGCACCGGCAAAAGCAAAGCCCGCTGAAAGCACCGCCGCGCCCATGCTCGACCCTGCCGCGGCCTTCATCGTCGGCGACATCCTGTCGGACGCGAATGCACGCACACGCACCTTCGGGCTCGACAGCATTCTTTCCACTCGCTTCTGGACCGCGGTGAAAACCGGCACCAGCAAGGACATGCGCGACAACTGGGCCGTGGGTTGGTCGCAGCGCTACACGGTGGGCGTGTGGGTCGGCAACGCGAGCGGCGCGTCGATGTGGGACGTGAGCGGCACCAGCGGCGCAGCGCCGGTGTGGGCCGAGGTCATGCGCTTCCTGCACGCACGCGAGCCGAGCCGAGCGCCCAAGCCGCCCGCAGGCCTGGTCGAGGCGCGTGTCACCTTCGGGCCCGGGGCAGACGGCAATCCGCTGGAGGCCGCGCGCAGCGAATGGTTCCTGCAGGGCACGGAGCAGCCGCTCTTTGCGCTCGACCCCGGCGCCGGCACGCCGGCCAACACCGCGGCCGCGCGCATCACGGCGCCGGTGGACGGCACCATCATCGCGCTCGATCCGGACATTCCGCCCCTGCACCAGCGCGTGCGCTTCGAGTCCGAAGGCCGGGGCGTGCAATGGCGCATCGACGGCAAGCACTTTGCGCGCGGCAACAGCGCGCAATGGCTGCCCTGGCCGGGGCGGCATGTGATCGAACTGGTCGATGCAACGGGCAAGGTGGTCGACCAGCGCAGGCTTGAAGTGCGCGGTGCGGGCGTGGTCGCGAAAAGCACCCGCTGAACAGCAGCGCTCCAGAACCGGGCGAGCAGCCCATCTGGGGTCGCAGTGCAATCCCCTGCTTTCGACTGCGGCATTGAAGTCGATCGACAATTCATCTAATGATTCAATGAATAGGTCTTTCTGATTCATATGCTCGCCCAAGCACCTCGCACCTCTCTTGCCGACAGCGCCGCCAACAGCATCCGCGCCGAAATATCCGCCGGCCGCTGGACCGTCGGCTCCCGCATTCCCATCGAACCGCAGCTGGCGCTGCTTTTGGGCGTGAGCCGCGGCACGGTGCGCGAGGCCGTGAAAACGCTGGTCTCGCGCGGCCTGCTCGAAGTGCGGCAGGGCTCCGGCACCTATGTGCGCTCGGGGTTCGACCCGGCGGCCAACTTGCAGAAGATGCAGCGCGCGAGCCTGCGCGACCAGTTCGAAGTGCGCCGCGCACTCGAGGTAGAGGCCGCCCGGCTCGCCGCCGTGCGCCACACCGCCAAGGACCTGCGCAACCTTCGGACCCTGCTCGGCAAGCGCGGCCTGCCGGACGCAAGCGACGGCGGCGCAAGCTTCATCCAGCGCGACCTTGATTTTCATCTTGCCATCGTCGACATTTCGGGCAACCTGGCACTGGCCGAAACCTGCCGCTTCATTACCGGCTACATCAAGGACACCATTGCCAGCTCGATGGGCACCAGCCTGCCGGAGCCCGACAACGCGGCGCACGAATCCATCGTCGAAGCCATTGCAAGCCGCAACCCCGATCGGGCCGCGGAAGCGGTTCGCGCCTTCATGGCGCCCATGATCGATGCGCTCTCGCAAGCCGAGGCATGAGGGCCATTCGATGAGCGCCGTGCCTTTTTCCACCAACCGCGCCGCCGGTGAACTGCTGATCGACGCCGAGGCAGACAGCCTGCCCGCGCCGCGCCCCACACCGGCCCCAAGCCTCGCCCGCCGCATTTTGCTGGGCGCCAGCGTGGTGCTGATTGCCTTCAACCTGCGGCCGGTGTTTGCCAGCCTCTCGGTGATGCTGCCCGAAATCATGGCAGCCACCGGCCTCTCGGCCACCGCCGCGAGCCTGCTGACCACCCTGCCCATCGTCTGCCTGGGCGTGTTCGCGCCGCTGGCGCCGGGCCTGGGCCGGCGCTTTGGCACCGAGCGCACGCTGCTCGGCTGCATGGTGCTCATCCTGGTGGGCACCGCGCTGCGCGGCACGGGCAACATCCCGCTGCTGTTCCTGGCGTCGGCCATCGCGGGCAGCGGCATCGCGGTGTCGAACGTGCTGCTCTCGGGCCTGGTGAAGCGCGACTTCGCCGGACAGGCGGCGCTGATGATGGGCCTCTACACCATGGCGGTGTGCGGCGGCGCGGCCAGCGCGGCAGGGCTCACGGTGCCGCTGGAACATGCGCTAGGCGGCGGCTGGACTTATGCGCTGGCCATGTGGGCGCTGCCCGCCCTGCTGGTCACGCTGATCTGGGCGCCGCAGGCCCTGCCGGTGAAGCCGGTGGCAAGCGAATCGGGCTTTACCGTGCGCGGGCTCTGGCGCGACCGGCTGGCCTGGCAAGTCACTTTCTTCATGGGCTTGCAATCGGCCCTCGCGTACATCGTGATGGGCTGGCTCGCGCCGATCTTGCGTGAGCGCGGGCTCGGCGGCGAAACCGCGGGCTACGTGGTGTCGCTCGCAGTCATGACGCAGGTGGTGACCTGCCTCGTCGTTCCCGCAGTGGCGGTCAGGCTGCGCAACCAGCGCGGCCTTGCGGTGGGGCTGGCCCTGCTCACGCTGGCCGCCATGCTGGCAATGCTGTTCGCACCGCTCTCGGGCGTGTGGTTCTGGGCCGTGCTGCTGGGCATTGCGCAAGGCGGCACGTTTGCTCTTGCGCTCACGTTCATGGTGCTGCGCTCGCCCGATTCGCATGTGGCGGCACACCTCTCGGGCATGGCGCAGGGCGTGGGCTACATGGTGGCCGCATGCGGCCCGCTGGTCGCCGGCCTGCTGCACGGCTGGACCGGGAGCTTCCGCGCGTCGTCATGGCTCTTCATCGGGCTGGGCATTGCGCTGGTCATTGCAGGCCTGGGCGCCGGGCGCACGATGCTTGTGGGCGCGGTGACAGTTCCCCGCCGCTGAGCCAAACGCTCCGCGGCGGCTACTGCGGTCCGCCGCAGAAGCCCACCCTTTCGGTCGTCCTGGCCGTGAAGTGAAGGCGCGTGGTGGTGGCCCCGCTTGCAGGCGTGTTGGAGGGCCATTCGCTCTGCAGCCATGTGTATTGCCAGCTATAGGGGCCGCCGGGCTTGCCGGGTTCTTCATACGCAATGCGAAGGCTCCCGCTGCTCTCGTCGTGGCAATGCTTCGAGTTCTTGTATTCCTTCTCGCTGAAGCAGGCGCGGACCATCTTCGAGCAAGAAAAAGGAATGCCTTCGTGCACGGCGCTCGTGCCGTCGAGCGGCACGAAGTCGGCCTTGCTGAACGAGGCGCCGCCGCCCGAGTACATCTCCGACACCGTCTGCAGCACGGCCATGGCCCACTGCCCTTCGGCCACGGGATAAAGCGCCGGTGCAAGCGAAAGGCGCGTCTCGGACATGCCCGCGCCGGCGTCTTTCTTCATGCCGGCCACATAGGCGCTGAAGTCATGCAGCCGCTCGAGCTGCCAGGCCTTGGTGTCCTTGTCGCGCCTGACGCGCCCCATGGCCAGCGGCTCGGCAGAGAGCACCGCAAACTCGCTCGCAGCGGCGCCGCGCAACCGGTACAGGCCCAATGCTTGCGGGTCGCAGGGTTGGGGCAGCAACGCGCACAGGCGCGTGCGCCATTCCGGGTCGACCAGCTGCGGCTTCTTGACCGCATCGAGCAACCGGGCCGATGGTGCGGCAAACGCATGGCCCGCCAGCGACGCGGCGAGCGCCAGGGTGGCGGTGCAAATAGCAGGCAGCTTGTTCATGGCGGCGATGGTAGCCACAGGTTTTGAAAGATGCTGCTACGAAATGCGCCTGCACACCAATGTTGTAGCCTTCGCTCCCATGGCCGCCCGGCCTTCAAAACGGAGCGACGAATGGCTGACAAGATCCTGGTTTTCTACGGTTCCTACAGGTCGGACCGCATGGGCATTCGCCTGGCGGACTATCTGGTGGCGGGCCTCGAATCGCGCGGCGCCGATGCCCAACTGATCGACGCCCAGGCCGTGGGTCTGCCCATGCTCGACCGCATGTACAAGGAGTACCCCAAGGGCACCGCGCCTGCGGCCATGGAGGCACTCGCGCAAAAGATACGCGGCGCGGACGCCTTCGTCTTTGTGACGGGCGAATACAACTGGGGTCCGCAACCCGGCCTGAAGAACCTCACCGACCACTTTCTCGAAGAATGGTTCTGGCGGCCCGCGGCGGTTGCCAGCTATTCGGCAGGCCGGTTTTCGGGCGTGCGCTCGGGCACCGTGTGGCATTCGATCCTGTCGGAGATGGGCATGGTCGTCGTCTCGAGCACGCTGGCTGTCGGGCCGATTTCGCAGACGCTGGATGCCGACGGCAAGCCCACGGGCAGTGCGGGCGAATCACTGCAGCGCTCGTTCGGCCGCTTTGCCGACGACCTGGCCTGGTGGACCGAAGCCGCGCGCGAGCAGCGGGCGCGCAAGGCGCCGCCTTACTGACAAACCAAAGCGCAGAGCAGGGCCGCGCGGCTCAGCCCTTGCCCAGCGAAGGACGGCCGAACAGGCTCGATGCGTGGCTGATCGGCCCAAGCTCGGCCGTTGCCGCCAGCAGCGCCGGCGCCAGCTCATGCATGCGGTCGCTGCCGAGGCGCGTGCGGGGTCCGGCAATGCTGATCACGCCGACCACCTCCTTGCGGCGGAACACCGGCGCCGCCATGGCGGCCATGCCGGGCGCGAAGACCTCGTCGATCATGGCGTAGCCGCGCACCCGCGCCGCATGCAGAAAGCCCAGCAGCGCACGGATGGTGGTTGGCGCCTTCGGGCCGTATTCCGCCGGCGTGCCGAAGCCTTGGCGCGAGACCAGCTCCAGTGCGCGTTCGTCGCTCAGCGTCATCAGCCACGCGTGGCCGGAAGACGTGCACGACAGGCGCGCATCCATGCCCATGTCGGGGTCGTAGCGCAGCCCCGCCTGCCGCGTGCCCTGCGACTTGGCGACCCAGGTGAGGCGGTCTTCGTCCACGATGGAAAGGCGCACCAGTTCGCCGGACAACTGGCCGAGCCGCTCCAGCAGCGGCTCGGCAATGTTCACGATGCCGGCCCCGCTCAGGAAGCCCAGCCCGAGCGATACCACCTTGGTCGTCAGCACGTAGTCGCCCTGCTTGCGCGTCTGGCGAACGTAGCCGCAGCGCTGCAGGTCGGCCAGCAGGCGGTGGCAGGCGCCGAGCGGAATGTCGAGCTCGGAGGCGAGCAGCGTCAGCGGCAGCCCCTGCGGATGGCGCGCAAGGTGCTCCACCATCGAGAGGCCGCGATCAAGTGAAATGCTCATATCCTGCATTATGAAAGGTGTTTCCAATCTGGAAAGTCTTTCGCGGCTCCGCCGAAGAATCGGCCGCATGAGCTCCATCGTCTACATCCTCAACGGCCCCAATCTCAACCTGCTCGGCGTGCGTGAGCCGCACCTTTACGGCAGCACCACGCTGGCGCAGGTGGAGCAGCTGTGCCGCAGCGTTGCCGGCGAACTGGGGCTCGACTGCGACTTTCGCCAGACCAACCACGAAGGCGTGATGGTCGACTGGGTGCAAGAGGCGCGCGAGCGAGCCGCGGCGGTTGCCATCAACCCGGCGGGGCTGTCGTTCCGATCGATTCCGCTGCTCGACGCGCTCAAGACGCTGGATCAGCCCATTGCGGAAGTCCACCTGACCAACATCCACCGGCGAGATGCGCTCTACCAGCATTCGCTGGTGTCGCTGGCCGCCACGGGCGTGATCTGCGGCTTTGGCGCGTTTGGCTACGAACTGGCGATCCGCGCGCTCGCGCAGCGGCTCGCGGCCGCATCTGCGCCGGCAGCCTGAATTCAGCGTTCATCATCACAACACGACAGGAGACCACCATGACCTTTTCGATCGATCGCCGCATGCTGCTGGGCGCAGGAGCCGCGCTGGCCGCCGGCACCGTCTTGCCCACAATGGCCCAGACACCGCCCACGCTGCGGTTTGCGGCGGTGTTCTCGGACAAGGACATCCGCGCCGACATGATGAAGATGTTCGCCAAGGACATCGAGGCCGACTACAAGATCGACATGTTCCTGAACTCCACGCTGTTCCGGCAGGGCACCGAACTGGTCGCCCTGCAGCGCGACAACCTGGAGATGGGCAACATCGCGCCGCAGGATATTTCAAAGCAGGTGCCGGCGTGGTCGCTGCTTACCTCGGCCTACCTGTTCCGCGACCCTGAGCACCTGACGAAGTTCTTTGCGAGCGACCTTGGCGCGCAGATGAAGAAGATGGTCGAAGACCAGCTGAAGGTGAAGATCCTCGGGCCGACCTTCTTCGGCACGCGCCATGTGGGCCTGAAGACGAAGAAGCGCATCGGCACGCCCGCCGACCTGGCCGGCGTCAAGCTGCGCATGCCGCCCGGCGACACCTGGCAGATGCTGGGACGCTCGCTCGGGGCCAATCCCACGCCCATGGCCTACGCCGAGACCTACACCGGCCTGCAGACCGGCGCCATCGACGGCCAGGACAACCCGCTGCCCAATGTGCAGAACATGAAGTTCAACGAGGTCATGTCGCAGATCGTGCTCACCTCGCACCTTGTGGCCTTCGACCTGCTGACCGTGAACATGAAGACCTGGCAAGCCATGGCGCCCGCGAAGCAGCGCAGCTTCCAGGCCGCCGCGGACAAGGCCATTGCCTGGAGCACGGCCGAGCACCAGAAGCGCGAAGCCGAGCTGGCCGACAGCTTTCGAAAGCAGGGCCTCGAGGTGTATGTGCCCAACATCAACGCCTTTCGCGACTACGCGCAGAAGGCCTACCTGGCCTCGGACGATGCGAAGAACTGGCCGCCCGGCATGCTCGACAAGATCAACGCCATGAAGTGACCCGAAAGCCATGTTCGATCGCACGCTTTCCTTGCTGCACCGCTTCGCCGAAGCGGTCGCCGCGCTGCTCCTCGGGGTGATCTTCGTCGCGTTCATCGTGCAGATCACGCTGCGCTACCTCTTCAACTGGCCGGTCGGCTGGACCTCCGAGGTCTCGCTGGCGGCATGGCTGTGGCTGGTGCTCTGGGGTGCGGCTTTCATGCTCAAGGATTCCGACGAAATACGCATGGACTTCATCGCCTCGAACGCCGGCCCTCGCATACGCCGCATTGCCGGCGCCATTGCGGCGCTGGGCGTGATCGTGCTGTTCGGCATGTCGCTGCCCGCTTCTTACGCCTACGTGAGCTTCATGAAGGTCGAGAAAAGCTCGTACCTGGGCATTCGCATGGACCTGATGTACGCCATCTACCTGGTCTTTGTCGTGGCCGTGATCGCCCGCAGCCTGCGCCAGCTCATTCGCGGGCCTGCACCGGCAACCAGCGAACTCCCCTCCTCTTCTTCATCCGCGTTGTGAATTTCACCAGTCCTTTTTCGCTGGCGCTCTACGTCATCGTGGCGCTCAGCCTCCTGGGCGTGCCCATCGGCCACGCAATGATCGGCGGCTCCGTCCTGTACCTGTACCTGAAGGGCATGGACATGGGCGCCGCGGCGGAGCAGCTGCTCAACGGCACCTACTCCAGCTTTCTGATGCTGGCGATTCCGCTGTTCATCCTGGCGGCCACCATCATGAGCTCGGGCAGCATCCTCGACCGGCTGCTGCGCTTCTGCAATGCCATCGTCGGCCGCTTTCCGGGCGGCCTGGCGCAGGTGAACGTGCTTCAGAGCATCGTGTTTGCCAGCATGTCGGGGTCGGCGCTGGCGGACGCGGCCGGCTCGGGCAAGCTGATGCAGGAGATGATGACCAAGGACGGCAAGTACACGCCGGGCTTTGCCGCAGCGTTGAGCGCCGTCTCGTCCGTGATCGGGCCCATTCTTCCGCCTTCCATTCCGCTGGTGCTGTATGCCCTGGTGTCCGGCACGTCGATCGGCTACCTGTTCATTGCCGGCGTGCTGCCGGGCCTGCTGCTGGGCGCCGTGCAGATGGGGCTCATCTATGTGCTTGCACGGCGGGGCCGCTTTCCGGTCGAGCCAAGGGTGCCGCTGCGCGAGATGCCGCGCATCACGCGCGAGGCGCTGCCGGCGCTCATGCTGCCCGTCATCTTGCTGGGCTGCCTGTACACCGGCGTGACCACGCCCACCGAGGCAGCGGGCATTGCGGCCGCCTACGCCTTGCTGATTTCGACGGTGCTGTACCGCAGCATGCGCTGGGCCGACCTGTACCAGTCGCTGCTCTCCAGTGCGCGCATGAGCATTTCCATCGGCATGCTCATCGCCGGCGCAATGGTGTTCAACTACGTCATCACGTCGGAGAACATTCCCGCCACGCTGAGCACGGCAATGAAGGGGCTGGATCTTTCACCCATGGCTTTCCTGCTGCTGGTGAACGTCATCCTGCTTGTGATGGGCGCGTTCCTCGAAGGCTCGACCATCATCCTGATCATGCTGCCCGTGCTGCTGCCGACTGCATCCGCGCTGGGTATCGACCCCGTGCACTTCGGCGTGATGGCCGTGCTGAACATCATGATCGGGCTGGTGACGCCGCCCTACGGCCTGCTGCTGTTCATGATGGCGAAGATCGCGGATGTGCCTCTTCTGGTACTGATCCGGGAGACCTTGCCCTTTCTCATCGTCATGCTGGGGGCGCTGGCGCTGGTGACGGTGTGGCCGGACATGGTGCTGTTCCTGCCAAGGCTTGCGGGATATTCGGGGTGAGAGAGGTGAAAGGGTGAACGAGCTGAAGGGCGACTGAGAGGATCGGCCCGCACCACTGATGAGCGCACCAATCGTGGGACGCCGGCAGGGGAATGGCCGACACTTGCGCCGGATGTCCGCCGACATTTTTGGCCGCGCGCGGGCTGTAGCGTCGAGGTTTTGCTACTGAGGCCTCTGCGCGAGGCAAAAAAAATGGACCTCGACGCAGTCACCCGGCGCCTCGAAGCTGCGGAAAGCCGCATATTCGCGCTGACCACGTGCCTGGCTTCGGTATTGAAGTACTCGCCGCAGGCGGCTGCCGAACTCCTGGTCATCGCCAATCACCTGGACGATGCGCCCCCCGTCGCAGTGTCGGACGCACGCCTTTCGGCCGTGGCATCCCACATCCGGGTTGCGCTGGGCGCCGAGTGGGACGACTCCATCGAGGAAGCCAGGGAATAGGTCGCAAGAACGGACCTGAGTTCGTTCTCCTCCATCTCGGTCAACCCGAGCACCAGGCTCCTGAACTCGGCCAGATAGCAAGGCAACATCAGCGCCGCCGTGAGCGCATGGACATCATTGCCCCGCGCAAGGTGCTCATTGCATGCTGCAATGCTTTTACGGATTTCGAGCGCCAATGCAACTCGGCCGCGAGCTTGCTTTTCGCAGCTCATGCGGTCTTCGCTTCTCTTGCGGGTCATCGCCGGTCCTTGAGGCGCACTCGGGTGGCGCCGCGAGAGAACTTTATTGGCCTACGGCGCGCAGCTGTGAGTAACAAGCTCGTCGTGAATCCGCACTTCTGCGGAGTCATCGTTCATGGAGCCTCGGCCGGCCCGCCGGCGCGCACCGCACGCACCACCGACAGCACCGCATCGACCACCGAAGCCGGGTCTTCCAGTGGCGGGCCTGAGGGCACTCCATTCTTCCGCAGAATCTCGCACTCGCCCCCCGAATCGGCCCGAACGACGAACGATCAGAACCGATAGGCCGGCCTGCGGATCACCAAGGACGGCTACATCCTCCATGAGTTGCTGCGCGGCGATCAGTTCGATGACGGCGGCGACATTTTGGAGAATCAGGCAAGAACGCCGTTCGATTCGTATAACGCCCGCGGCACCATCGGCGCGAGACTTGTCTCCATGCCGGCGCAGCGTTGCGCCATGGTTCACACAGACCAGCACGAGGAGTTTCTCATGAGCGCAATCCAGGAAAAAGTCGTCCTCATCACGGGCGCAAGCGGTGGCATTGGCGCAGCGGCCGCACGGCTGCTCGCACGGCGCGGCGCCAAGGTGGTGCTCGGCGCACGCCGCACCCACAAGCTGGAAGCACTGGCCGAAGAAATCACCGCAGCAGGCGGAACGGCGAGCTTCCAACGGCTCGACGTGACCTACCGGCCCGATGTGGAAGCGTTTGCCGAGTTCGCACTCGAGCAGCACGACCGCATCGACGTGCTGGTGAACGCCGCGGGCGTGATGCCGCGCTCGCCGCTGTGGACACGCAAGATCGACGAGTGGGAACTGATGATCGACGTGAATTTGCGCGGCGTGCTGCTGGGCATTGCGGCGGTGCTGCCGACCATGCAGGAGCAGGGCTGGGGCCATATCGTCAACGTGGCGCCGGTGCCCGCGCATGGCGTGTCGCCCAATTCAGCCGTGTATTGCGGCACGCAGTATGCGGTGGACGCCATCTCCGAAGGGCTGCGGCAAGAGCATGCCGGCAGGGTGCGCGTGACGGTGGTGCGCCCCGACGTGGGCGAGGCAGACAACACGCTGGCCGACCGCATTGCCGCCTGCAGCAGCTTCGAGCGCATGGTCACGCAGCGGCGCATCGCGGTGCCGGTGGAAGCCGTGGCGCGCTCGATTGCCGGCGCCGTCGAGGGCAGCAGCATCTCGGCACCCCGGCGCCAGGCGTGGCGGCCGAAGCCGGCCGAGCACGCGTTCTGAACGGCGAGCCCGCCCGTGGCGGTCGCCCGCGTCAGTAGGTCTTGTAGGGCAGAAACTTGCCCGAGAGCACCACGTTGACGCGGTCACCCTTGGGGTCGGGCTGGCGCTGGATGTCCATGCTGAAGTCGATGGCGCTCATGATGCCGTCGCCGAACTCTTCGTGGATCAGTTCCTTGATGGTGCTGCCGTACACGCTCACCACCTCGTACCAGCGGTAGATGAGCGGATCGGTCGGCACGGGGGTGGGCAGCGAGCCCTTGTAGGGCACGACCTTGAGCCACTTCTGCTCTTCGGCGGTCAAGCCGAAGATCTTGCCGATGATCTTGGCCTGCTTGTCGTCGAGCGTCATCTGCCCCAGGCATGCGGCGGTGGTCCACTCCTTGGAGAGGCCCACCTTCCTGGCCACGTCGGCCCATTGGATGCCCTTGGACACCTTCACGGTGATGATCTTCTCGGTAACGTCGTTGCGGTTCATGCGGGTTTGCTCCTTGCCCCGCTAGCAAGCAACACCCGTGCCCGGGAGCCGGGGCACGCTCAGCGCTCCCAGCGGAACTTGCGCTCCGATTCGGAAATAGGCTGGTCGTTGATGCTCGCGTAGCGCCGCTGCATCAGGCCGTTCTCGGCAAACTCCCAGTTCTCGTTGCCGTGGCTGCGGAACCACTGCCCCGCTGCGTCATGCCACTCGTACTCGAAGCGCACGGCAATGCGGTTGTCCATGAAGGCCCAGAGCGTTTTCTTCAGGCGGTAGTCGTGCTCCCGCTCCCACTTGCGGGTGAGAAATTGCACCACCTGTTCGCGGCCGTTGACGAAGTCGGCGCGGTTGCGCCATTCGGTGTCCGGCGTGTAGGCCAGGCTCACACGGACCGGGTCGCGCGTGTTCCAGGCGTCTTCTGCAGCCTGCACTTTCTTCGTTGCAGTTTCAAGGGTGAAGGGAGGCAGCGGCGGGCGGGATTCCATGGCGGTCTTTCTTTGATTGAGTGGATGGCAAAGGCCCGCAATGTGCCACATGTAGACAGACCTGTCTACATGCCTACAATACGGCCATGGACATCTCCGGACTGCCCGCGCGTGAGCGCATCCTGCACACGGCGCACAACCTCTTTTACGCGGACGGCATCCGCGCCACGGGCATCGACCGCGTCATTGCGGCCTCGGGCGTGACCAAGGTCACCTTCTACCGGCACTTTCCGTCCAAGGACGACCTGGTGCGCGAGTTTCTCGACCATCGCCACGCCCTGTGGATGGCATGGTTCGTCGATGCGCTGGGCCGGCGCGGCGCACACGAGCGTGCCGGCAATGCGGGGGCCTTGCTGCTGCTGCCCGAGGTCATGGCCGAATGGTTTGCCGATCCGGTCTTCAGGGGCTGTGCGTTCATCAATTCGGTGGCCGAGGTGGGCGGCAGCGTCGAAGGCGCCGCCGAGCGTGCGCGTGAGCACAAGCGCGAGATGGTCGAGGTCATCGCGGGCCTGCTGCCTGCCGGCTCTGCGTCGCGCATGGCGCTCGCGCAGGCTGCCGCGCTGGGGGTAGACGGCGCCATCGTCAAGGCGCAGATGGGCGGCCCGGCGCTGGCGCGCGAGGCGGTGGACGACCTCCGCCGACTGCTCGAGGCGCTGGTTGTTGCATCTGCACCGGGCGCGACTCGATAACATCCGCTCCGGACGCAGCAACACACATGGCATCAACGCGACTTCCCTCGACGCAGGGCCTGCAGGCCTTCGAGGCCGTCGCACGGCTGCGCAGCGTGAACCTTGCGGCGGAAGAACTCAGCGTCACGCCCAGCGCGGTGAGCCACCGCATACGGCAACTCGAATCGCAGCTGGCGCTCAAGTTCTTCAGCGGCAACGACTTCAGCCTGACTGCCGATGGCATTGCCTACCTGGCCCGCGTGCGAGAAGCCATTGCGGCGTTGCAGCAGGTGCCCGGGCGAGAGCCCGAGTCGCAGGTGCGGCGGCTTCGCGTGGCGGTCACTCCCACCTTCTCGCGCCAGATGCTGCTGCCCCGGCTCGCCCTGTTCCGCGATGCGTATCCGAGCATCGAACTCATGCTGCAGGTAACCACGCCGGTGCGCAACATGACGGCCGAAGAGGCCGACATCGAACTGCGTTTCGGCACCGGGCCGTTTCACGACCGCGAATTCTTCCAGCTGCTGACGGACGAGATATCCCCCGTGTGCAGCCCGGCCTACCTGCAGCGCTATGGTCCCTTCGACGGTTTTTCCACCGATGCGGAGGTTGCCCGTGCGCAGTTGCTGCGCACGCCGCTGGAGGCTTGGCGCACCTGGTTCAAGGCCTGCGGCATCGGGCTGCCCGAGCCGGCCGCGGGCCATCAGTTTCACGACCTGGGCCTTGCGCTCGACGCAGCGGCCGAAGACTTCGGCGTGGTGCTCATGCACCTGAAGCTGGGGAGCGCCTGGCTGGAAAGCGGCCGCCTGGTGCGGCTCTCGAAAATGAGCGTGCCCTCGCCCAATGCCTATTTCATTTGCTGGCGGCCCGGTGCCATGGAGCGCTGGGAGTGCGCAACCTTTGTGGAATGGCTGCGCGAGGCGCTGCGCAGCCAGCTGAATTATTTTCAGGCCGGGGCCGGGTAAATTTCAGGTCGGCGGCGGCCGCGTGAATCACACTCGGCGCCGTTCAGGCGGGCCAGGCCATCGCCGGCCTTGCGCGCCCATAAAAGACCCAACAGGAGACTGCCTCGTGCCCGACCTTTCCAAGATTACCTGCATCGAAGACCTGCGGGTAGTCGCCAAGCGGCGCGTGCCGAAAATGTTCTACGACTACGCCGACTCCGGCGCGTGGACAGAGGGCACCTACCGCGCCAACGAGAGCGATTTCCAGAAGATCAAGCTGCGCCAGCGCGTGGCCGTCAACATGGAAGGCCGCACCACGCGGTCCACGATGATCGGCCAGGACGTGGCCATGCCGGTGGCCATTGCGCCCACGGGCCTTACCGGCATGCAGCACGCCGACGGCGAGATCCTCGGTGCGCGCGCGGCCAAGGCTTTCGGCATTCCGTTCACGCTGTCGACCATGAGCATCTGCTCGCTGGAAGACATTGCGGAAAACACCGGCCGGCATCCGTTCTGGTTTCAGCTCTACGTCATGAAGGACCGCGATTTCATCGAGCGCCTGATCGAGCGTGCCCGCGCGGCCAACGTGTCGGCGCTGCAGCTCACGCTCGACCTGCAGATCCTCGGGCAGCGCCACAAGGACATCAAGAACGGCCTGTCGACCCCGCCCAAGCCGACCATCGCCAACATGATCAACCTGGCGACCAAGCCGCACTGGTGCCTGGGCATGCTCGGCACCAAGCGCCGCACCTTCGGCAACATCGCAGGCCATGCCAAGGGCGTGAAAGACCTGTCGTCGCTGTCGTCGTGGACGGCCGAGCAGTTCGACCCCGCGCTGAGCTGGGCCGACGTGGAGTGGATCAAGAAGCGCTGGGGCGGCAAGCTGATCCTGAAGGGCATCATGGACGCGGAAGACGCGCGCCTGGCCGCCAACAGCGGTGCGGATGCACTCATCGTTTCCAACCACGGCGGGCGCCAGCTCGACGGCGCGCCCTCTTCCATCTCGGCACTGCCCACTATCGTCGATGCGGTGGGCAGCAACATCGAGGTCTGGATGGACGGCGGCATCCGCAGCGGGCAGGACGTGCTCAAGGCCCGCGCGCTCGGCGCCCGCGGCACGCTCATCGGCCGCAGCTTTCTCTACGGCCTGGGTGCCTATGGGCAAGCCGGCGTGACACGCGCACTGCAAATCATCCACAAGGAACTCGACATCACCATGGCGTTTTGCGGCCACACCAATATCGAGAAGGTGGATTCGGGCATCCTGCTGCCGGGCACCTTCTAAGCCCCCTCGGGCGGCAGGCTTGCGGCGCTGGCTGACAGCGAGCAAATGCGTGAATGCGGAAAATTGTTGCTTCCAACAACATCGCCCGCACGGGCGGCATAACCCATTATGAGCGCAGCCACGCCGGTCACGCCAGGCCCTTCGGCCTCCGGATCACCTCCACGCCAATACACGGCAGAAGAAAAACGCCACCGTGTCTTCTCGATCATGGCGGCCTCGTCGGGCAACCTGGTCGAATGGTTCGACTTCTATGTGTACGCCTTTTCGGCGCTGTACTTTGCGTCGGCCTTCTTTCCCAAGTCGGACCCGACCGTACAGCTCCTGAACACCGCCGGCGTGTTCGCGGCCGGCTTCCTCATGCGGCCCATCGGCGGCTGGCTCTTCGGCCGCATTGCCGACAGGATCGGGCGCAAGACCTCGATGCTGATCTCGGTCACCATGATGTGCGGCGGCTCGCTGGTCATCGCGTTCTTGCCCACGTATGCGCAAATCGGCGCGTGGGCGCCCTTCCTGCTGCTGGTGTGCCGGCTGTTCCAGGGCCTTTCGGTGGGGGGTGAATACGGCACCACCGCCACCTACATGAGCGAGGTGGCGCTGCGCGGCCAGCGCGGTTTCTTCTCGTCTTTCCAGTACGTCACGCTGATCGGCGGGCAGCTGCTCGCGGTGCTGGTGATCGTGGTGCTCGAACAGCTTCTCACCGAGGCCGAGCTCAAGGCCTGGGGCTGGCGCATTCCCTTCGTCATTGGCGCGGTGGCCGCCGTGGTGGCGCTCCTGCTGCGCCGCACGCTGCACGAAACCCAGAGCGCCGAGGCCAAGGCCAACAAGGAAGCCGGCAGCATGGCCGGGCTGTTCAAGCACCACATGCCGGCCTTTCTTACCGTGCTGGGCTTCACGGCCGGCGGCTCGCTCATCTTCTACACCTTCACTACCTACATGCAGAAGTACCTGGTGAACACGGTGCACCTGCCGATCAAGACCGCGAGCTACGTGATGACCGGCGCGCTCTTTCTGTACATGTGCATGCAGCCGGTGTTCGGCGCGCTGTCCGACCGTATCGGCCGGCGCAACAACATGCTGTTGTTCGGCGGGCTCGGGGCGCTGGCCACGGTGCCGATTCTCACGGCGCTGCAGCACACCACCAACCCTGTGGTGGCTTTTGTGCTGATCATCGTCGCACTGGCGATCGTGAGTTTCTACACATCCATCAGCGGCATCGTGAAGGCGGAGATGTTTCCGCCCGAGGTACGCGCGCTGGGCGTGGGCCTGGCCTATGCGGTTGCCAATGCCCTCTTCGGCGGCTCGGCCGAGTACGTGGCGCTGGGCCTCAAGACGCTGGGGCACGAATCCGCGTTCTTCTGGTACGTGAGCGCCATGATGGTGATTGCGTTTCTCGTGAGCTTGCGGCTTCCGCGGCAGGCGGCGTACCTGCACCACGACCACTGACGTCTTCGCGGCGCCGGGGCGCTACGCCTCGGCGATCCAGAGGCCCGGATAGTCGCGCACGAAACAGTCGGACGTGACGCCCAGCATTGCCGCATAGTCGAAGCGCCTGGCCTCATAGGCGTACTGGTTGCTTGCGGTGCGTTCGTAGCGCTGCACCAGCTCGCTCAATACGCCGCCCTCCAGATCGACCCAGGCGGCCGGCGCATCGGCGCCTTCACCCTCTGCAAGATTGAGCCGGCGCAACTGCAGCAGGTTGGTGGCTGGCGTAAAGCCAAGGTCGAGGTCGACGCAATGCGAGAGGTCGGGCACCGCTTCGTCGTTGAGTTTCCAATGCCCGCGCGCATCGCGGGCAATCGACAGATCGACAGCGGCACTGCCGAGCCAGCCGCGCACGGTGCCCCATTGCGCATGCCAGTGCAGGTCGCAGCGCACGCGGTAGTGCAGTTGCGCAATGCGCTGGTCTTCGAGCCGGAATACGGCGGCGCCGTCGAGTTGCCAGGCGGTGGCGTTGCGTTCGAGGCGGCAGGCGTCGTGGCCCGGTGCATCGAGCCTGCGCCACAGGATGGAAGCGACGGTTTGCATGCCGCGGATGATGGCGCGTGCAGGCGCAACAGGCAAGCCTTGTCACAATGCGCCGCACATGAAGAACAACATTCCATCCTGCGCGGCAGCCCTGCTGCTGCCCGCCCTGCTCTGCCTCTCTGCCGCCCCGGTGCATGCCGCGCTGAAAGACGGCGACATCGTCTTTCATACCTCGCGCTCGGCCCAGAGCCTGGCGGTGCAGCGCGCCACCGGTTCGCGCTACAGCCACATGGGCGTGGTGCTGATGCGCGGCGGCAAGCCCTATGTGTTCGAGGCGGTGTCGACAGTGCGCTACACGCCGCTCGCGCAATGGACGGCGCGTGGCGACGGCGGGCACTACGTGGCAAAGCGGCTGCGCAATGCCGGCTCGCTGCTCACGCCCGCCGCGGTGGCCCGCCTGCACGCCGGCTCAGCCGACTACGAAGGCCGCCCCTACGACCTGACTTTCGAATGGTCGGACCAGCGCATCTACTGCTCCGAGCTCGTCTGGAAGCTCTACCAGCGCGCATTGGGCGTGCGCATTGGCGAGCTGCAGAAGATTCGCAGCTTCAAGCTCGACGACCCCGCGGTGCGCGCCAAGATGCGCGAGCGCTACGGCGACAAAGTGCCGATGGATGAACCGGTGATCTCGCCGGTGGCGATGTTCGAATCGCCGCTGCTCACCACGGTGGAGACGCGCTGAGCGCCGGGCAGTCTCGATCAAGCCGCCGGTCGCATCGATGCATGCCGAGCTAACATGGTACGCCCGACCATTCAGAGGAGCGCGCAATTGGAATCCTGGTTCGCCCATGCCAAGCCGATCGACTCGCTGGAGCCCGAGATCGCTTTTCATTTGCACGACGAGTTCCGTCCCGTCTCGGGCGGCCCGGCCGAACCGCTCGCCTCGCCCGGATTTCCGCGCGCCGAACGTTTGCTGGCGCGCACCCGCGAGGTGATGGGGCACGAAGCGGAGCTTGCCGCGTACTACGCACAGGTGGTTGCGGCGGCCCGGCGCCACGCGCTCACACTCGACCAGGTGCGGCATTACTTCTGGCTGGATCTGCAGCTGGACAACGAGGAAGCCGGCGTTCAGCTGTCGTTCCCCTGGTACGACACCTTTGCCACGATGGACCATTTTCTTGCCGCAATCGCCGGCGACGACCAGGGCCTGATCTACGACGACCAGGACCAGGGCTGGGCCGTGGAGGTCTGGGCCCGGAACGGCACGCTCTACATCCGCCAAAGCGACCCCGAGGCCGACGATGATCCCGGCCAGGCCGTGGCGCTGCCCAGGGCGGGCCTGCAGGCCCGCATCGCACCGCTGCGCGAGCGCACCGTGAAGATCGTGGCCCGGCTTGCAAAGGAGCTGGGCGCCGACGTGTGGACCACCGGCGAGGCGCCTTCGTTTCCTTAGCTACCCAAAGCCTCAGATCGGATACGCCGTCAGGATGTAGAACGGCTTGCCGTTGTAGCTTTCCATCTTGAGGATGATCCGCACGCCCGAAAGATCGTTGACGGCCGTGCTGCCGAACTGCACGCCCCGCCCCACCACATAGCCCAGCACATGCTCCAGCTCCGGCGACTTGCTGCCTGCGGCCGCACTGCGTGACCAGGCTTGCACCGCGGCTGCGTTGGCGCGGAGGGTCTCGGTGATTGCGCGTTCCGCCGTGGCAAGGTCGGCAAAAGTAGATACGGCCTTGGGACCCGGCCGCGTTGCGGTTCGCACCCTGGCCAGCAGTTGTGCGTCTGTCTGGCCGACGTGCCGCGCCATGGTGTGTCCGCCGAGCCTCGAGCCGGCGGCGGCTTCATGCTCGGCCAGACGGATGCGGCCGCCGCGCGTCACGGCAATGATGCGGGCGGCTCCTAGCCCCGCGGCCACCACCAGCGGAACGGCCACGTCGACCGCAAGCCCGATGCCGTCGGCCGTTTCGCGCGAGGCCCCCAGCGCCTCGGCCGCCGAGCTGGCGGTGACGGCGGTGGCGGTGCGCTGCGCAGTGCCCGTCCAGACCTGGCGGCCCGAGGTGGCCAGGGTGTCGAAACCGTGCACGCCAAGCACCACGCAGCCGGCCTTGGTCACCATCGTGGGCTCGGGCGCCAGGCAGAGCACGCCGGCGCCCACCAGTTCCACGACGCCGCCCACCAGCCCGACGGTACCCCAGAGCCGGTTGCTCAGGCTCGCGGACTCGGGCACGTCCTGTCCGCCCAGAACGCCGGCCATCTGCACCGGCGTCAGCGCAATGGTCATGCCTTCGACTTCGTCACTCATGCCAGATCCCTTTCCTTGCCATGCTTTTCGATGCCACCGGGCGGCCTAAACCGCAGTCCGCCGCATTCTGGCATGCACATGGCCGCGGGCAGACAGGGCCCGGCCGCGAGACAATCGGCGGGTGAGTTCCACGCCCGTGCCAACGCCCCCCATCCGCCGCATCGCCCACCTCGACATGGACGCCTTCTTCGCGTCCGTCGAGCTGCTTCGCTATCCGCAGCTCAAGGGGCTGCCGGTGGTGATTGGCGGTGGGCGGCGCAGCGTGGACGAAGCGATTCGCCATGTGCCCGAAGGCGGCACGCTGGCCGACATTCCGGTCGACGCTTTTCCGCGCCTGAGGGACTATGTGGGCCGCGGCGTGATCACCACCGCCACCTACCCTGCGCGGCAGTTCGGCGTGGGCTCGGCCATGGGGCTCATGAAGGCGGCAAAGCTGTGCCCGCAGGCGATCATCCTGCCGGTGGAT
The DNA here is from genome assembly GCF_029919115.1 of Variovorax paradoxus. Taxonomy (NCBI): domain Bacteria; kingdom Pseudomonadati; phylum Pseudomonadota; class Betaproteobacteria; order Burkholderiales; family Comamonadaceae; genus Variovorax; species Variovorax paradoxus. Next base: position 792,362 of record NZ_CP123990.1, on the reverse strand, counting down.
TTCGAGGAAATCCGCAAGTATTCGCGCACCTTCAAGCAGATCATCAGGGAGGTTGCGCCGCTGATGGAAGACCGGGGCGTGGACGAGGTGTACATCGACTTCACCGACGTGCCAGGCGGCCAGCGTGACGGCGGGCGGTCGCTCGCGCGGCTGATCCAGAAAGCGATCCTCGACGCAACCGGCCTTACCTGCTCCATTGGCGTGGCGCCCAACAAGCTCATTGCCAAGATGGCGAGCGAGTTCAACAAGCCCAACGGCATCTCGGTGGTCTACGAGGACGACTTGCAGACCCTCATCTGGCCGCTGCCTTGCCGCAAGGTGAACGGCATCGGGCCCAAGGCGGACGAAAAGCTCAAGCGCTTCGGCATCGAGACGGTGGGCCAGCTCGCGGCACGCGAGCGGGATTGGCTCATCCAGAATTTTGGCAAATCCACGGGCGCGTGGATGCACGAGGTGGCCTGGGGGCGCGACAACCGGCCGGTGGTGACCGAAAGCGAGCCTGTGTCGATGAGCCGCGAAACCACGTTCGACCGCGACCTGCATGCGGTGCGCGACCGCGCCGAGCTCGGCGCCATCTTCACCCACCTGTGCGAAAAGCTGGCCGAAGACCTGCAGCGCAAGGGCTACGTGGGCAAGACCATCGGCATCAAGCTGCGCTATGACGATTTCAAGATTGCCACCCGCGACCAGACCATCGACCGCTACACCGCCGACGGCAAGACCATCCGCCAGGTCGGCGGGCTGTGCCTGAAGCGCGTGCCGCTCGAGCGGCCGCTGCGCCTCCTGGGCGTGCGCGTGGGCGCGCTGGCCAAGGCGGGCAGCCCCGAGGCGATGGCGCCTGCCGGCGCGGGTGCGCCGCGTGCGCCAACCGATGCGGCGGCCACCACCGCGTCGCTCTTCTGAACTTGATGCCGAACCGCTGGCTCCGGCGCGTTGCCCTCGCACTGCTGGTCCTGCCGCTGCTGGCCGCGGTATACGTGGGCACGGCGTGTGCGCTGATGTTCTGGCCCGCCAATGCAACGCCTCGGGGTGAAGCGACCACCGATGCGCCCGAGGTGCAGGCCTGGGTCTTGAGCAACGGCGTGCACACCGACCTGGTGTTTCCGGTTCGCTCGGCAGCTGTCGATTGGGGGCAGATCTTTCCGGTCGCGCACTTCAAAGCGGTGCCGCCCGATGCGGAGTTCATCGCCATCGGCTGGGGCGACCGCGAGTTCTACCTGAACACGCCGACGTGGGGCGACCTGACCGCGTCGCGCGCATTCGGCGCGCTGCGCGGCGGCAACCGTGCGCTGCTGCACGTTACCTATCTGCGCCGCTCCCAGTTGCGGCACAACGCCTTCGAGCTGCCGCTCGCGCAGGCGCAGTACGCGCAGCTCGCAGCCTACGTGCGTGCCGCGCTGCCAGCGGGCCGCGCAACACCGATTGCCGGTGCGCACTATGGCAACGACGACGCCTTCTACGAAGCCGAGGGCGGTTACCACCTCTTCGAGACCTGCAACACCTGGACCGGCCGCGGCCTGCGGCAGGCGGGCGTCACCGCAAGCCGCTGGACGCCCTTCGATTTCAATGTGACGTGGCACCTGCAGCCGGTGCGGCCCTGAACCCGTTCAGGGCTTGGGCACGCCGGCCTGCCATTGCGGCCAGTGGGCCACGATGTGGTCCACCACGCGCGTGCCCACCAGCGCGATGTTCTCCACCGTCTCGGCAAATCCGCCGGCTGTTTCGCCCGGCGCCGGGTCCAGGTGCTGCAGCGTGCTTTCCTTCGGGTTGCCCTGGTCGAAGTTGACCGCGCCGCGCAGGCTCATCACGCGGTCGGTGCCGTGGGTGCGCTTGATCACGAGCGCGATGGCGGCGGCTTCCATTTCGGTGATCACGTAGTCGTCAGCGCCGTAGAGCCTGGCGATGTATTGCGCCTGCTTCGACATGCCGGGGCCGTGAAAGAAGGTGTCGCCGGTCATGTGGGTGCCGGTGCCCACGAAAGGCGCGCGCCGCGCTGCCGCATCGGGGTAGCGCAGGCGGTATTTGCGCGCGCTGTCCGAGTCTTTCAGCGGCGTATCGGACGAGAGCTTCATGGCCCAGCCCACGAGATCTGGGTTGAGCTTGAAGCGGCGGTATTCCTCGTAGCCCTTGCGCGGCATGAAGGTGGGCTCGCCGGGTTTGTTCTCCTCGGGCGCCCAGCGGTGGCCGAGGTCGTAGTCCACGAGCCAGGTTGCCCAGCTCACCTCGCCGATGGTGCCGCGCGCGGGCGGCGTGCCGGCCACGCCGGAAATCACGTAGTAGGCCTGCGAGAAATCGAACTGCGGGTTCAGCAGGATGGCCTGCATCGACGACGAGGAGTTGACCTTGCCCATGCCGAGCACCGCGCCGCACACGCCGTCGGCATTGCAATACACGGGCTGCAATGCGCCGGGCACGGCCATCGGCGCGGCGCCCTTCCAGTAGCGCTCGTACCAGTGCTGGAACTCGCCGGCCCGGTCGCCGGTGTTCTGCCCGATCTCGAACATGGCTGCAACGAAGACCTTCACCTTGATGGGCGCGGCAGTGGCGGCAGGCCGTGCCGTCGGCGCGGTGGAGGAACCGGGCGAAGCACAGGCTGCGACAAGCAGCGCCGCGCCGCAGGCCGAGAGCCAGCGCACGCAAGAGGACGAGAACGGCCGATGGAAGAACATCATTTTCTTTGGGACTCCAGGAAAGAACAAAGCGCCTCCATCGCACCAGCGGCGATTGCGGCGTCCTACAGGCAGCGATTGTCGGCGCAGGCACAAGCGCAGGGTACCTTCATCACGCAAACCTCATGCCGGCCCGCTCCAGATCGACCACACCGCCCCCCAAGCCGTCGCCCACCGCCGCGCCCATTGCCAACGGCCTGGTCTACGTGAACCCCGACATGCCCGGCATCCGGCGCCTGAAGCATGGCGACCACTTCCGCTACCGCGATGCAGGGGGCCGATGGGTGCGCGACGCGGACGAGCTCTCGCGCATCCGCATGCTGGCGATTCCGCCGGCCTATACGCAGGTGTGGATCTGCCCCCTTTCCAACGGCCATCTGCAGGCTACGGGCATCGACGCAAGAGGCCGCAAGCAATACCGCTACCACGCCGACTGGCGGCTCTTCAAGGACGAGACCAAGTTCGAGCGGCTCGAGGCCTTCGGGCTTGCGCTGCCGCGCATCCGCGCACGCGTGACGCGCGATTTGCAGGAGGGCAGCAAGGCGGCGGCCCCGGGGCGCCAGCAGGTGCTGGCCGCGCTGGTGCGCCTGCTCGACACCACGCTGCTGCGCGTGGGCAATGAAGAGTACGCAAGCAGCAACGGCTCCTACGGCCTCACCACGCTGCGCAACCGGCATGCCGCGGTGCAGGGCGCGGCGCTCCGGTTGCGCTTCCGCGGCAAGAGCGGCGTCATGCACGAAGCCCTGCTGGACGATCCGCGCGTGGCGAAGGTGGTGCGCCAGTGCCAGCAACTGCCCGGCCAGGCGCTCTTTCAGTATCAGGACGAGGACGGCGAGCTGCGCAGCGTGTCGTCCACCGACGTGAACGACTACCTGGCCGAAGCCTCGCCCGGCGAGCGCTTTACCGCCAAGGACTTTCGAACCTGGCACGGCACCGTGCAGGCGCTGGAGCTTACGCGGCTGGCCTGCGAACCGGGCCGCACCGCCGCCGACGGCAGCCGCTACAGCGCCAAGGAAATCCTGGCTGCCGTCGCAAAGCAGCTGGGCAACACGCCCGCCGTGTGCAAGAAGGCCTATGTGCACCCTGCGGTGCTGGCGCTGGGCAGCGCGCTCGCGGGCGACGGCGAAGACCCGTCGGCCGAGGTGCTGCGAAAAATGTCGGCCCGCACCGCCGCACGGCGCACGCGTGGGCTGCATGCCGCGGAAGAGCGGCTGCTCGTCTTTCTGCGGGCGCACCGGCAGCGTCTGGCGCGCGAACTGCGCGAGGCCTCCAAGGCACGCAAGTCCAACGGCAGGGGCGGCGCAAAGGCCGCGCCCGTGCCCGGCCGGCGTTCAGCGCAACGGCCAAGGCCCGCTCAACCCGCAGCGAGCGAGAAACGCACGCTGTCGCGCTCCAGCGCCACCGTGTAGCCCAGGTCTTCGGCCAGGCTTTGCAGCGCAATGGCGTCGATGGCCAGAGCGCGCGGCGCACGATGCGCACCGAGCACGGGGCTCACGCCGCCGGATTCGCGCGGCAAGGCGGTCAGGCGAAGCGCATCGGCCCCGTCGGCATCGATGCGTATGGCACCGGCTTCAGAGGCGCTGTCGTGCAGATAGCCGAGCCCTCCGAGAAGCAGGTAGCGCAATGCGGCTCCCTGCGGCCGGCGGGGTTCGTCCCCGGACGGCTCGAGCGCCGGATCGACTTCCAGCGCCACGCCATGCATGTCGAAAGCCGCACGCATCAGGCCCACGCATTGCGCCACCAGCGCGCTGCGCGTGATGCCGTCGTCCGCGGTGGCCAGCTCCCAGTCGCGCAGCGAGCGAATGCCTTCCACAAGTTCGGACACCTGGTTGTCGATGAGCGCCACGCGCTCTTCGCAGGCCGCAGGATCGATCGGCATGGCACCCACCTGACGCTTGAGCATGAGCAATGCCATGCGGATGACCGATACCGGGGCCGCCATGTCATGCCGCAATGCCGGCAGGGCGCGGGTAAGCAGTTCATGGCGCACGCCGGCGGCGATCCAACTGCGGGCTCCTGGCGAGGCCTTCATCGAGCGGCGGGAGCCGAAGGCTTCGCCTCGTTCTGTGGACAGGCCGGCAGACGGCTGCGGCCTGCAGGTCGGGGGACGGCAATGGACACGTTCACTTTGCGCTTCCTGAAGCGAAGGAAAGTCAAGAAGTATCGGGCCCACCCCGTGAGCCGGGTGTAGGAGCGTACCTACGCTTCCAACCGCCGATTCCCCAATGAGGAGGCATCGGCGGGGCTGATGAGCTTGCCGGCGTGTGAAAGCTATGGCTTGCCGAGGTAGACGCGCACGTCCTTCACTTCGACGCCCGCGGCGGCAACGGCCGAGCGCAGTTGTGCCTCGGTCACGCCCAGGGTCTGGGTCCAGTAGCGCACCTCGTGCGGCTCGTTCACATTGATGCGGCTGCGGTCCTGCGGGCCGCGCTTGGTGGGATCGTCTGCCATGGTGTTTGGATGCTCCTTGATCGATGCAGACACGATGCATCGTTCTTCTGCACGGCACTGGAGGACGGCGGCGCGGCTCGATGCAGGAAAAGTCCGAGCAGGAGCGCAGCGCCGCACAGGCGTTGGCGTTGGATATGTCCGAAAGCGGCGGGCGCGGCGGTGGCCCCCCGCCTATCTTCAGCGCTCTATCACTCCCCCGAAGAACCGCATGACCCCCGAGCAGAACAAGCGCACCATTTCCGATGCATGGAAGGCCTTCGCTAGCCACGATCCGGCACGTATCGCCGCCTGGTTCACGGAAGACGCCGAATGGCTCGCGCCGCAGCGCAATGCCACCGCGCTGGCGCTGGGCATTCCCCACCACATGATCGGATCGAAGGCCATCGTGCACTTTCTGGCGGAGATGTTCCCGAAGCTTTTCGTCTCCGATGTCACCGTCAATTTCCGCAGCAGATACTGCGAACGCGACACCGTGATCGTCGAACTGCGCATTCAGGCCATGCTTGCGAACGGCAGAAAATACGACAACGACTACTGCTTCATCTTCGAGCTCAGAGACGGGCGCATCGTCCGCATGCGCGAGTACATGGATACGCAGAAGGGCCATGCCTGCATCTTCGGCTGATGCATGCAGCGCATGAGGTTGCTATCTGCAGCGCGCCTGCAGTTCGCGCTTGAGCACCTTGCCGTTGGCCGTGGTCGGCATGGCGCCGATGACCTCGATGCGCGCCGGGCGCTTGTAGGGCGAGAGGTGCTCCACAAGATCGGCCCGCAGCGCGGGCTCGTCCAGCACCGCGCCGGGCTTCATCTCGACGAACGCGACGATCTGCTCGTTGCCGTCGGCCTCGGGCACGCCCACCACCGCGCAAAGGTGCACGCCCTCGAAACGGCCGATCACCGTTTCGATCTCGGCGGGGTACACGTTGAAACCCGAGCGGATGATCATTTCCTTGAGCCGGCCGACCACGAACAGTGCGCCGTCCGCATCGAAGCGCCCGAGGTCGCCGCTCGCGTACCAGCCGCCCGGGCGCATGACCTGCGCCGTGGCCGCCGCGTCGCGGAAGTAGCCCAGCATGAGGCCGGGGCCGCGCAGCCAGATCTCGCCTGTTTCTCCCGGCGCGGCATCGTTGCCGCCCGCATCGACGATGCGGGCCTCGCCACCCTCCACCACGTAACCCGCGGCCGTGTCCGCGCGCGGAGCCTCGGCGCGCGTCAGGAACACCGAGCCCGCATATTCCGAAAGCCCGTAGCCATAGTGCAGCGGCTGGCCGAACAGCGCCTCGACGCGCTGCTTGAGCCCGAGGTCGAGCGGCGCGGAACCCGTATAGACGTAGCGCAGCGCCGGAAAGCGGACTGCCGTGCGCTCCGCCTCGATGTGCGCCAGCAGGCGCGCATACATGGTGGGCGGGCCGAGCAGGTTCGACACCTGTTCATGCGCGAGCGCATGCAGCATGTCGGCGGGAGAAAAGCTCGCGCGCAGCACCAGCGCGGCGCCGCCTGTGAGCGCAGCCATGAGCACCGTGCCGATGCCGAAGATGTGCGTCATGGGCAGGAAGGCGTAGACCCGGTCGCGCTCGTTCAGTGAGCGCACGCGGGCCGACACGCGGCCGAAATGCAGCAGCCCGCGCTGCGACACCATCACGCCCTTCGGCGTGCCCGAGGTGCCCGACGTGAAGATGATGGCGGCCGCATCCGCCAGCGCGGGGTCGGGTTCCGGCCGGGCTTCGGCGCGCACTGCGGAGCGCATCATGCCCGGCAGTGCCGAGGGAACCGCGCCGGCACGTGCTGCATGCTGCCGCGCGGCCTCCGAAGCACCGGTGGTGAAGCAGCACAGCCGCGCATCCGCACGCTCGGCGATGGCCGCGATCTCCCCGGGCGACATGCGCGCATTGACGCCGCACGACCAGGCACCGACACGGCTGCACGCCATGATCAGCGCAATGTGCGCGGCGCAGTTCTCGGCCACCAGCAGCACGCGGTCGGTCGGCCGCACGCCAGCGGCCAGCAGGTCTTGCGCGGCGGCCTCGGCCATGGCCTGCATCGCCGCATAAGTCACGGTGCCTGAGGGCTCGAATAGAAAAACCGCCTCGGGCGAGCGCGATGCGCGGGCTTCGAGCAGCTCGTGGATTCGCTTGGGCACCATCGGCTATTCCGCTTCGATGCCCTTGGAGGCGGTGGCCCAGAGCTTTCGGTCGGCCTGGCCCTTGGTGGCCAGCAGTTCCGCGGCGCCCGTCCACACTTCGTAGCCCTGCTCGCGCAGGCGATTGGCGATGTCTTCCCGCGCCATGGCCTTGTGCGCGGCCGCATTCAGGCGGGCGACCAGCGACGGGTCCATGCGCGCGGGGCCGTACAGGCCGAACCAGCCGCCCACGTCATACCCGGCCACGCCGGATTCGATCATGGTCGGCACCTCGGGCAGCATGCGGTTGCGCTGACGCGATGTGACCGCCAGCGCGCGCAGCTTGCCCGACTGGATGAATGGCCGCGAAGTGGCGATGATGTCGAACATCATCGTCACGGTGCCGCCCATCACATCGGCCAGCGCGGGCGCGCTCCCTTTGTACGGCACATGCGTCAGCTGCACGCCGGTCATCTTCTCGAGCAGCGCCCCGCTCAGGTGGTTCGAGGCGCCGATGCCGGCCGAGCCGTAGAACACCTTGCCCGGCCGCGCCTTCGCGTAGGCCAGCAGTTCGGTCACGCTGTGCACCGGCAGGTCCTTGTTGACCACGAGCACATTGGTGTAGTCCACCAGCGGCGCAATGGGCGTCAGGTCCTTCATCGGGTCGAAGGGCATCTTGCGCTGGATGTTCGGGTTGATGGTGATCGTCGGGCTCGCGCCGAAGAACAGCATCGCGGCATCGGGCGCAGACTTGGCGACCGCATCGCCGCCTACTGAGCCGCTGGCACCCGGCCGGTTGTCCACGATGACCTGGGTGCCGAGCTCCTGGCCGAGCGCAGGCGCAAGCAGGCGCGCCGCGCCGTCCACCGGCCCGCCTGCGGAGTAGCCGACTACCAGCTTGATGAGCGGCGGCAACTGTTGCTGCGCGAAAAGCCGCGAAGGCAATGCGGCCAGCAGTGCGCTGCCTGCCAGCGCGGCGACGGCTTGGCGCCGTGTGAAGTCCGTGGTTTCCATTGGCTTTGTCTCCTGTTGTTTATTTATTGGGCGAACGCAACCGTTTCAAACAGGCAGGTCGAGCACCTGCCGCGCGAGGATGTTTCGCTGGATCTCGTTGGTTCCGCCGTAGATCATTGCGGCCGTGGAGCCGATCAACGGCGACAGCACGTTGAAGGTCTGTCCGTCGAGCACCTGGTCGCCGGCTACCGCGCCCTGTTCTTCGCCGGCCTCGATCAGCAATGCGCCGATGCGGTGATAGGTTTCGCTGGCCCAGATCTTCAGCAGCGACACCGAGGCGGGCAGCGGCTTGCCCGCGCGCACGATGTCGGCAAAGCCCGTGTACGCGGCCGATAGGTCGAGCACGTCGAGCCGCAGTGCCGCAAAGCGCTGCGCAAACACCGGGTCTGCAAAAAGGCGCCGCGCCTGCGCAAGCCGCGCGAGCTGGCCGAGCGCGTACTGCGACTGCTTGGGACTGCCGAGAAAAATGCGCTCGAAGCCCAGCAGCGCCTTGGCAATCGTCCACCCGCCGTGCAGCTTGCCCACCAGGTTTTCGGCCGGCACGCGCACGTTGTCAAAAAACACCTCGCAGAACGCGGGCTCGCCCGAAAGCGTGTGGATCGGCCGCACCGTGATGCCCGGCGTGCGCAGGTCGCACAGCAGAAAGCTGATGCCCTCTTGCTTGCGCGCGGCCTTGTCGGTGCGCACGAGCATGAAGATGTGATTGGCGTCCTGCGCCAGCGTGGTCCAGATCTTCTGGCCGTTGACGATGAAGTGGTCGCCCTCTGCATCGCGCCCCGCCACCGCCTCGGTGCGCAGCCCGGCCAGGTCGGAGCCGGCGTTGGGCTCCGAATAGCCTTGGCACCACACATGCTCGCCGCTCAGTATGCGGGGCAGAAAGCGGCCCTGCTGCTCGGGCGTGCCGTGCTGGATCAACAGCGGCCCGATCATCACGATGCCCTGGTCTGGCGTGCGCGCGACGCCGTACTGCTCCAGCTCCTCGATCCATGCAATGAGCTTGTCGGCAGGCAGGCCCATGCCGCCATGCGCCTGCGGCCACGCCGGTGCGATCCAGCCTTGTTCGGAGAGGGTGAGATACCAGTCGCGTATCTCGCTCCAGCGGGCGCGGTGCGAAAGGTAGCGCAGCTGCTGAGGGTAACGCTGCTGCAGAAAGCCGCGCACCATGCGGCGGAAATCCGCTTCGGTCATCGCGCTCCAGTCGGCCGTGCGCGGAAACTCGCCTTTCCATTCGGCCGCGCCGGTTCGCGCCTCTCCGCCTTCGGCCAGCATGGCATGGCGGCGCTGGTGCGCAGCGGCATTGCCGAGCCATGCCGAAAGGCACAGCGTGCGCTTGTAGTAGAGGCTCAGGTCGCACTCCTGCGTGTAACCGATGGCGCCATGCAATTGCACCGCCGCGCGCGAGACCTGCAGCGCCGCGGCGGTACAGCGGGCATTCACGCGGCTGGCCTCGGCTTCGAGCCGGTCGGCCGCGAGCCCCTGGGTGGCGAGCGACAGCACCTCCGCCAACGTGGCTTGCGCCACTTCGAGGTGAATGAACATGTCCACGCAGCGGTGCTGCAGCGCCTGGAAGCTGCCGATGGGTTTGCCGAACTGCGAGCGGGTGCGCAGGTACGCCAGCGTCTGGGTGAGCATGGCCTGCCCCACGCCCAGCAGTTCGGCGGCCTGCAGGATCTGGCCGGCAGCCAGCGCATGGCGCAGCGCATCTTGCGCGGCGGGGCCTTCCGCCAGCACTGCTTCGGGCGGCAGCTCCACCTGTTCGAAGCGCAGGCTCGCAGCCTGGCTGCCGTCCACCAGCGGCATCAGGGTTTCGCTCACGCCGGTCGTGCCGCGCGGCACCCATAGCAGCACCGCGTCGTCGCTGCCCCTTGCCGACACCAGCCAGCCGCTGGCCGCCGCGCCGGGCAGCACCATGAGCTTCTCGCCCTGCAGCAGCACGCCGCCCGCATGGCCCGCGCGCGGTTCGCAGCCGCAGGCCAGCGGCACGGCGCTCAGGTCGCCCGCGCTCTCCTGCCAAGCCAATGCGGGCAAACTGCGGCCGGCCACGAGGTCCGCAAGCAGCGACTGCGCGCTCTTCGATTCGAGCCGCGCCAGCAGCAGCGCGCTAAGGCCCGCCACCGCCAGCAGCGGTTCGGGCGCAACGTGCTCGCCGGCCGCCCGCAGTACTTGCGCGGCACCCGTGAGCCCCAAGGCCATACCGCCGGCCGATTCAGGTGCCAGCATGCCGGTCCAGCCCAGCTCGGCCAGCGCGCTCCAGCCTTGCGCCTCGTCGGCATCGGGGCGTTCCATGCGCTCGCGACGGCGCTGGATGGAACGGCTGCGAACGAAGTAGTCGAGCGCGGCTTCGCGTATTGCGGAGAGTGATTCGGTGTCCATCGCCGCAGCGTGACAGAACACCCTGCCGCGCGGCATTTGCATTTGGCGAAGGGAGGGTTTCGCAATCACAGAACCGCCTCGCGCGGGAGAGGCATAGATTCGGTGGATGAACAGCAGCAACGACACCCGTTTTTCCGATATCCGCGATGCCGTGCGCGACCTGTGCGCGCAATTTCCCAACGAGTATTTCCGCAAGGTCGACGAAGCGCGCGGCTACCCCGCCGAGTTCGTCGATGCGCTCACCAAGGCCGGCTGGATGGCCGCGCTCATTCCGCAGGAGTACGGCGGCTCCGGCCTCGGGCTCACTGAAGCCTCGGTGATCATGGAAGAAATCAACCGCTCGGGCGGCAACTCCGGCGCCTGCCACGGTCAGATGTACAACATGGGCACGCTGCTGCGCCACGGCAGCGAGGCGCAGAAGCGCAACTACCTGCCGCGCATTGCCACCGGCGAGCTGCGGCTGCAGTCGATGGGCGTGACCGAGCCCAGCACGGGCACCGACACCACCAAGATCAAGACCACGGCCGTGAAGAAAGGCGACCGGTACGTGATCAACGGCCAGAAGGTGTGGATCTCGCGCATCCAGCATTCGGACCTGATGATCCTGCTGGCGCGCACCACGCCGCTCGCGGACGTGAAGAAGAAGTCCGAAGGCATGTCGATCTTCATCGTCGACCTGCGGGAAGCCGTCGGCAACGGCATGACGGTGCAGCCCATCCTGAACATGGTGAATCACGAGACCAACGAACTCTTCTTCGAAAACCTCGAGATCCCGGCCGAGAACCTGATCGGCGAAGAGGGCCAGGGATTCAAGTACATCCTCGACGGGCTCAACGCTGAGCGCACGCTGATTGCGGCGGAATGCATCGGCGACGGCTATTGGTTCATCGACAAGGTCACGGCATACACGAAAGAGCGCGTGGTGTTCGGGCGGCCCATCGGCCAGAACCAGGGCGTGCAGTTCCCGATTGCCGAGGCCTTCATCGAAATCGAAGCCGCCAACCTCATGCGCTATGAAGCCTGCCGCCTGTTCGATGCGCGCGAGCCCTGCGGCGCGCAGGCCAACATGGCCAAGTATCTTGCGGCCAAGGCCAGCTGGGAGGCCGCCAACGCCTGCCTGCAGTTCCATGGCGGCTTCGGCTTTGCCTGCGAATACGACATCGAACGCAAGTTCCGGGAGACGCGGCTCTACCAGGTCGCGCCGATCTCGACCAACCTCATCCTGAGCTACGTGGCGGAGCACATGCTCGGCCTGCCTCGCTCGTTCTGAAGGGACTGACCATGACAGATTCGACCCACCCGAGCAAGGTGCTCGCCACCTTCGCCGCCGAGCTGAAGTTCGCGGACATTCCCGCGCCTGTGCTGCGCCGCACGGAGGACCTGATGCTCGACTGGCTCGGTTCAGTGCTCGCGGCCCGTACTGCGCGGCCGGTGCGCTCCATCGAGCGCTTTGCGCAGATGATGGGCCCTGCAAACGGGCCGAGCGAAATACTCACCTCGCGCCGCACCAGCTCACCGGTGTTCGCCGCGCTGGTCAACGCCGCGGCTTCGCACTACGTGGAGCAGGACGACGTGCACAACGGCTCGGTGTTCCACCCGGCCGCGGTCGTCATTGCACCGGCACTGGCCGTGGCGCAGAGCATCGGCGCGACCGGTGCGCAACTGCTGGCGGCCGTGGTCGCGGGCTACGAGGTGGGCATCCGCGTGGGCGAATTCCTGGGCCGCTCGCACTACAAGACCTTTCACACCACGGCAACGGCGGGCACGCTGGCGGCGGCCGCGGCGGTGGGTAGTCTTTTGAAGCTCACGCCGCAGCAGATGCTGCATGCCTTCGGCTCGGCCGGCACGCAATCGGCGGGCGTGTGGGAGTTTCTGCGCGATGCGGCCGATTCCAAGCAGCTGCACTGCGCGCACGCGGCAGCCAGCGGACTCATGTCGGCCTACCTTGCACAAGACGGCTTCACGGGCGCCGCCAAGGTGCTCGAAGGTGCGCAGGGCCTTGGCGTTGGCATGTCGAGCGACGCCGATCCGGCCCGCCTCACCGATCGCCTCGGCACACGCTGGGCACTGGCCGAAACCTCGTTCAAGTACCACGCCTCGTGCCGCCACACCCATCCCGCGGCCGATGCACTGCTGCACGTGATGACTCAGCACGGCCTCAAGCCCGATGACGTGGCCCGCGTGACCACGCATGTGCACCAGGGCGCCATCGACGTGCTCGGCCGCGTCACAGTGCCGGCCACGGTGCACCAGGGCAAGTTCTCGATGGGCACGGTGCTGGGCCTCATTGCGGTGCACGGCCGCGCCGGGCTCGGCGAATTCGACCGCGACTTTCTCGCGCCCGAGGTGGCGGCGTTCCGCGACAAGGTGGCAATGGAACTCGATGCCGAAGTCGACACCGCCTACCCCGCGCGCTGGATCGGCAAGGTGAGCGTGCAGACCCGCGACGGCCGCATGCTGCAGGGCCGCGTCGACGAACCCAAGGGCGACCCGGGCAACACGCTGAGCCGCGCCGAGATCGAAGACAAGATGCAGCGCCTTGCGCACTACGGCGAGGGTGCCACGGCCGAAGAAGCCAAGGCGCTGTGCCAGCGCATCTGGCAGCTGGCCGACGCGCCGCGCGTGGAACGCTGGCTGCCCTGAAGGCAGCAAGGTGCCGGCGCCTGCTGCTAAGGCGCGACGAGGTGATCGAACAGCTCGCGCGCCGAAGCCGGCAGCTGCTCGCGGTCGCGTGCAATCAACTTGAGTTCTCGCTCCGCCCATGCATCGCTGAGTGCCACCGTCGAGATCCGCATCGCCATCGACAGCCGCTGCGCCGACGAGGCCGGGAGCACGCCGACGCCCACGCCCGCTTCGATCATCAGGCAGATGGCCTCGAAGCTGCTGACCTGGATCCGCGGGTTGAAGCCGCGGCCGGCCAGCTCGGCACGGCGCTGCAGAAAGCGGTGGATGGCGCTGCCGTGGTGCAGGCCCACATGCTGCTCGTCGAGCGTGTCGGCAAAGGCCACAGAGGGCGCGCCGGCCAGGTGATGCGTCTCGGGCACCACCAGAACGAGCTGGTTGCTGCCGAAGGGGCGCGCGTCGAATTCACCGGTGTGCACATCACCCGCCAGGATGCCGATGTCGGCCTCGCCGTCGGCCACGGCGCGCACGATTTCTTCGCTCAGGTACTCGCGCAGATCGACCTGCACGGCCGGATGCTGCGTGAGAAAACCCGCCAGCTTTTGCGGCAGGTATTCGGTGATCGACGTGGTGTTGGCGAACACGCGCACATGGCCCTTGATGCCCTTGCCGAAGTCCTGCATGTCGCAGCGCAGGTGCTCCATCTGCTGCATCACGCGCTTGGCATGGTAGAGCACCGCCTGCCCCGCGGCCGTCAGGCTCACGCCCTGCGCGCTGCGGTGCAGCAGCTTGCCGCCCACGGCCTCTTCCATCTGCTTGATGCGGGTGGAGGCCGCCGCGAGCGAGATGCAGGCTTTCTCGGCGCCGCGGGTGAGGCTGCGCGCGTCCGCCACGTAGACGAACAGTTTCAGGTCGAACAGGTCGAAATGCAGGTTCACCGGACAAGCGCGCCAGGAAGGAAAGAAGCGTGCATTGTCGGCCGAATGGCGCTGTATGCGCCCTTCTCGTGGTTTGGCCTCAGACCGGGTCCCAGCTGAACACGTCCGCCGAGCGGTCCAGCGGAAAGAAGCTTGCGCGCATGGCGGGCATGGCGTGCTCGGCAATGCTCTCGGGCGTCCAACCTTCGGAGCGGTGAATGGAACGCACTGGCCGCGGCTGGCTGATGAGCGAAATCTCGTTGTTGCGCACCGCAAATATCTGGCCGTTGACCGCGCCGGCGGCTTCGCTGGCAAGGTACACCGCGAGCGGCGCCACCTTGGCTGGCGTCATCTGCTTGATCTTGTCGACGCGGGCGCGCTGCTCGTCGGTGTCGGTGGGAATGGCGCCGATCATGCGGCTCCATGCGAAGGGCGCAATGCAGTTGGAACGCACGTTGAACTTGAGCATGTCGAGCGCAATCGACTTCGACAACGCCGCGATCCCGAGCTTGGCCGCCGCGTAGTTGGCCTGGCCGTAGTTGCCGATCAGGCCCGAGGTCGAGGTCATGTGCACCATGGCGCCGGAGTTCTGCTCCTTGAAATGCGTGGCTGCCGCACGGCTCACGTAGTAGGCGCCGTAGAGGTGCACCTTGATCACGGCGTCCCATTCGTCGACAGACATCTTGTGGAAGAAGCGGTCGCGCAGGATGCCGGCGTTGTTGACCACTGCATCGATGCGGCCGAAGCTCTCGACCGCGCATTCGACGATGCGCGCCGCACTGGCGGCTTCGGCCACGCTGTCGGTGTTGGGCACGGCCTGGCCGCCAGCGGCGCGGATCTCGTCGACCACCTGCTGCGCGGGGCCCGCGCTGCCGCCTGCGCCGTCGAGCGCGGCGCCGATGTCGTTGACCACCACCTTGGCGCCGCTCTTGGCCATGGCCAGTGCAATGTCGCGCCCGATGCCGCCGCCCGCGCCGGTGACGACGACCACTTTTCCTTCAACCATGTGTGTCTGCTCCAGAAATCCGCCCGCAGTTCACGGGCAATTCCAGAATGCCACAGGAGCCGGCTGGCGAGTTCCGGATTTCCGAAGAGGGGCTTCAGCGGGCCCCACCCGGTTATTGCCGCGCGGTTCGGATGTTCGGCGGCAGCGCCTGCGGCCAACTGGTGCGAAACGGGTTGATGTCGAGCCCGCCGCGCCGCGTGTAGCGCGCATACACCGCGAGCTTGTTCGGTTTGCAGCGGTTCCAGATGTCCGTGAAGATGCGCTCGGCACACGGCTCGTGAAACTCGTTGTGGTTGCGAAAGCTCACGATGTACGCCAGCAGGCCGGCCTGGTCGATGGCAGGGCCGCTGTAGCGGATCTGCACGCTGCCCCAATCGGGCTGGCCCGTAACGAGGCAATTGCTCTTGAGCAGGCGGCTGGTGAGCGTTTCATTCACCGGGGGCTGGGTTGCATCGCTCGACAGCAGCTCGGGCGCGGGCTGGTAGTGGGTGCACTCGATGTCCAGCCGGTCGAGGTCGAGCCCGTCGAGTTCGTGCACGGGCTCGCGGTCGAACATGTCGGGTGCGAGCAGCTTCACGCCGATGCCGGCCGATTGGTCGCTGCCGCGCCAGAGCGCCTCGGACAGGTCGGCACGCATGCGGTCGCGCACGGCATCGATGCTCGCGAACGCGGTGCTGTTGAAGCTGTTGAGGTACAGCTTGAACGACTTGCTCTCGATGATGTTCGGCGTTTCGCAGGGAATGGTGAAGTGCGCGATGGCCAGCTGCGGCTTGCCGCGCAGATTGAGCCAGCTCACTTCGAACGCGGTCCAGAGATCGGCGCCGAAGAAAGGCAGCGCGCCGGCGGCAATGCCCATGGCTTCGCGCTGGGCGGCGCGTGCAATCGGAAAAAGCAGCGAGGGGTCGTACTTGTCCGCATAGGCGGAGGCGCGGCCCAGCTGCGACTGCTCGGGCGTGTTCGTGTTCGGGTTCGGGTTGGGGGGAATGTTGTCCAGGCTCATGGCTTGTGGTGTTCTTCGGCCGCGTGCAGGAACGGGGCGATGTGATTGACGAGGATGGCGCACACCTCGGGCGGAAGGTCGTGGCCCATGCCGGGGATGCTGATGAATTTCGAGCCCGGAATGCGCTTGGCGGTGTCTTGCCCGCAGACCATGGGCACGAGCGCGTCGGCTTCGCCATGCAGCACCAGCGTCGGGCACTTGATGCGCGGCAGCACTTCGGGCCTGCGCGAATCGGCGCCAATGGCGAGCATCTGGCGGAACATGCCGGCCGGGCGGTAGGCACGGCGCATGCTGAAGGTAAGGCGCTCGGCGAGCTCTTCGGTGCTTTGCGGATAGGCGGGGCTCTGGATGAGCCTGAGCAGCTTGATGCTGTGCGCCACCAGTTCGGCCTCGCCGCGGCCCAGCGGACGGCGCAGCAGCATGGCGGCCACGTCGCTCCGGGGCCCGGGCAGGCCGCGCGCGCCGCTCGAGCTCATGATGCTGACAAGGCTGGTCACGCGGTCGGGTGCATCGGCGGCCAGGTGCTGCGAAATCATGCCGCCCATCGAGGCGCCGATGACGTGCGCATGCTTGATGCCGAGAGCGTCGAGCACGCCGAGCGAATCGCGCGCCATGTCTTGCAACGTGTAGGCCGACCGTACCTGCAGGCCCAGGCGCTGGCGAATGCTTTCCCACACGATGTTGCCGGTGCCGGCATGATCGAAGCCCTGGCTCAGGCCGATGTCGCGGTTGTCATGCCGCACCACGCGAAAGCCCGCATCGACCAGCGCCTGCACAAAAGGCTGCGGCCAACCGACGAGCTGCATGCCCAGGCCCATGATGAGCAAGGCGACCGGGCGCCCTTCGCCGCCGGTGTCTTCGACCTCGATCTGCAGTCCGTTGGCTTGAAGCTTCATGGGTTCGTTTTATTTGAATTCGCGTTCGCGCAGCCATTTGGTGGCCACCCACTTTTCGCCTGCGAGCACCGGTGCGCCGCCGTGCAGCGTGCGGGTGGCGGGGTCGGGTTCGTCGTAGCTGAAGAACACGCCGGTGCCGCGCACGGGCGCCACTTCCAGGCCGACGTCCGGGAAGGTGGTGGCGCCGCCCTGCTCGGGCTCCTGCAGGTACATGACCAGCGTGGCCACACGCTGGCCGCCGCGCTTGAGAATGGTCGGCGTGCCCGGCTCGCCAGGGTCGAAGTAGTCGTAGTGCGGCCGGTACTGGGCACCGGGCGCGTAGCGCAGGATCTGCAGGCCCTCGCCAAACTCCACCGGCCACCGCAGCAGCGTGGCAATGCGCTGCTCGAGGCGCGAGACGATTTCGTTTTCGCCGCGCTCGAAGAACATGCCGTCGCTGGTACGGTCGACGTTCAGCACCTCGCCGCCGGTGCGGGTTTCGACCGTGAGCGAGCGCGCAAGGCGTACGCGCGCGGCGGCAATCAGGCCTTCGCACTCTTCAGGGGACAAGAGGTTGCCGAAGACGACGACACGCGGATGCTGCATGGTGTGCAGCACCTGAACGCGGCGGTCGCCCGCATCGATGTAGAGCGGCGCGCCGTCCAGGTTGGGGCCGGGCATGTCGGTGCGGCGCGGCTTGGCCTCTTCGACATGGGGGAAACCGGCTTCGAGCTGCGCCAGTGCGAGGTCGGTGGCGGCGTCCTGCCAGCCGGCCGCGCGCATCGACGCGCGCAGCGCCGGCACCGAATGCCCTGCCGCGAGCTGCGACACCAGCCATTCCCTCAGCTCAGGGCTGATCGCCTGTGACATATCAAGTCTTCCTCCTGAATACGAGTCTTTCGGCCGTCGAGGCCCCGGCGTCGAAACCATAACCTTCGAGATCGAATTTTTCCAGCGCCTTGGGCGTGGCGGCCTTGTGCTGCACCGCCCAACGCGCGAGCAGCCCGCGGGCGCGCTTGGCGTAGAAGCTCACGATCTTGTACCTGTCGCTCTTCCATTCCTCGAACACGCATTCGACCACGCGCGCCTTGAGCACTTTCAGGTCGACCGACCGGAAGTATTCCTGCGAGGCCACATTGACCACCACGGGCGTGCGGTCTGCGGCCAGTCGCTCGTTCAGGTGCTCTGCAATGCGCGAGCCCCAGAAGGCATACAGGTCCTTGCCATGGCGGTTGGCAAGCGGCGTGCCCATCTCGAGCCGGTAGGGCTGCAGCAGGTCGAGCGGACGCAGCAGGCCGTAGAGGCCGCTCAGGATGCAGACATGTTCCTGCGCCCATTCCAGCTGCGCGGGCGTGAGCGATCGCGCGTCGAGTCCGCCGTACACGTCGCCATCGAACGCAAAGGCGGCCTGGCGGGCGTTCTTTGGCGTGCTCTTGCCGGCCCAGGCGTGGTAGCGGGCCGCGTTGAGGGCGGAGAGCTTGTCCGACAGGTGCATGAGCTCCGAGATCTGCTGCGGCGACTTTTGGCGCAGCAGCTTGATCAGTTCGGCCGAAGGGCCGCGGGGAGCCTCGAAATGGGGTTTGGTGGCGGGGATTTCATCGGGAACGGGCGTGTCGTAGTCGAGCGACTTCGCAGGGGAGAGCAGAAACAGCATTCGCGGAATTATCGGGCGCGCCGATGACGGGGTACCTCCCCGGTAAAATCACCGCCATTCCCACCCTGTGACCGACGGCACCCGCGGGTGCCGTTTTGCATTCTCCCCATGAGCGAATCCACCACTCCCACCGCCCAACCTGGACTGGACAGCCTGTCCAAATCGTTCGAACCCGCCGCCATCGAGGCGCACTGGGGCCCGGAGTGGGAAAAACGCGGCTATGCCAAGGCCGGCTTCCGCGGCACCCAACAGCCCAAGGAAGGCGCCGATTCCTTCGCCATCCAGCTGCCGCCGCCCAACGTGACGGGCACGCTGCACATGGGGCATGCGTTCAACCACACGATTATGGACAGCTTCACGCGCTACCACCGCATGAAGGGCGACAACACGCTGTGGCTGCCGGGCACCGACCATGCGGGCATTGCAACGCAGATCGTGGTGGAGCGGCAGCTGCAGGAACAAAAGATCAGCCGCCACGACATGGGCCCCACGCCCGCCGAGGCACGCAAGAACTTTGTCGCCAAGGTGTGGGAGTGGAAGGAAAAGAGCGGCAACACCATCACGGGCCAGATGCGCCGCCTGGGCGACACGGTCGACTGGAGCCGCGAATACTTCACCATGGACGAAGACCTGTCGAAGGTGGTCACGCAGACCTTCGTCTCTCTGTATGAAGAAGGCCTGATCTACCGCGGCAAGCGCCTGGGCAACTGGGACCCGGTGCTCAAGACGTCGGTGAGCGACCTCGAAGTGGAAAGCGAAGAGGAAGACGGCTCGCTCTGGCACATTGCCTATCCGCTCGAAGACGGAAGCGGCACGCTCACCGTTGCCACCACCCGCCCCGAAACCATGCTCGGCGACACGGCCGTGATGGTGCACCCCGAAGACGAGCGCTACAAGCACCTGATTGGCCAGCGCGTGAAGCTGCCGCTCGTGGACCGTCTGATTCCCATCATTGCCGACGACTACGTGGACAAGGAATTCGGCACCGGCGTGGTCAAGGTGACGCCCGCGCACGACTACAACGACTACGCCGTGGGCCAGCGCCACAAGCTGGAGCTGATCGGCATCCTGACGCTCGACGCGACCATCAACGACAACGCACCCGAGAAGTACCGCGGCATGGACCGTTTCGTCGCGCGCAAGGCCATCGTGGCCGACCTCGATGCGCTCGGCCTGCTGGTCGAGGTGAAGAAGCACAAGCTGATGGTGCCGCGCTGCGCGCGCTCGGGCGCCATCGTCGAGCCGATGCTCACCGACCAGTGGTACGTGGCCATGACCCGCCCGGGCGCTGACGGCCGGTCGATCGCGCAGAAGGCCATCGACGTGGTGAAGACCGGAGAGGTGCGCTTCGTGCCCGAGAGCTGGGTCAACACCTACAACCACTGGATGGAAAACATCCAGGACTGGACCATTTCGCGCCAGCTGTGGTGGGGCCACCAGATTCCGGCCTGGTACGACGACGAAGGCAATGTGTACGTGGCGCACGACGAGGCGGAGGCGCAAGCAAAGGCGCCGGGCAAGAAGCTGCGCCGCGACGAAGACGTGCTCGACACCTGGTATTCGTCGGCGCTGGTGCCCTTCTCGTCGCTCGGCTGGCCCGAAAAGACCAAGGACCTGGAGCTTTACCTGCCTTCGAGCGTGCTGGTCACGGGCTTCGACATCATCTTTTTCTGGGTCGCCCGGATGATCATGATGACCAAGCACTTCACCGGCAAGGTGCCGTTCAGGGACGTGTACATCCACGGTGTGGTGCGCGATGCCCAGGGCAAGAAGATGAGCAAGTCCGAAGGCAACGTGCTCGACCCGGTCGACCTGATCGACGGCATTGCGCTGCCCGAGCTGCTCGACAAGCGCACGCAGGGCCTGCGCAAGCCCGAGACCGCACCCGCGGTGCGCAAGAACACGCAGAAAGAATTTCCGGACGGCATTCCGGCCTTCGGCGCCGATGCGCTGCGCTTCACCTTCGCTTCGCTCGCGTCGCTGGGCCGCAGCATCAACTTCGACAGCAAGCGCTGCGAGGGCTATCGCAACTTCTGCAACAAGCTCTGGAACGCCACGCGCTTCGTACTGATGAATTGCGAAGGCCAGGATTGCGGCTTGCGCGAGCACACGAAGGAAGAGTGCGCAGTGGGCGGCCCGGCCCACGGCTACCTGAAGTTCAGCCGCGCCGACTTCTGGATTGCCTCGCAGCTGCAGCGCGTCGAGGCCGAGGTGGCCAAGGGCTTCGAGGAATACCGGCTCGACAACGTGGCCAACGCCATCTACCAGTTTGCGTGGGACGAGTTCTGCGACTGGTACCTGGAGATTGCCAAGGTGCAGATCCAGACCGGCGACGATTCGCAAAAACGCGCCACGCGCCGCACGCTGATCCGCACGCTCGAAGCGCTGCTGCGGCTTGCACACCCGGTGATTCCCTTCATTACCGAAGAGCTCTGGCAAAAAGTGGCGCCGGTGGCGGGGCGCGAGGGCGAATCGATCATGGTGGCGGCCTATCCCAAGAGCCAGCCCGAAAAGATCGACGAAGCGGCCGAAGCGCATGTGGGGCGGCTGAAGGCGCTGGTCGACGCCTGCCGCACGCTGCGAGGCGAAATGAACGTGTCGCCCGCGGTGCGCCTGCCCCTTTACGCGGTGGCCGACGATGCCGAAGGCGCGGCTTTCCTGCGCGATGCGGCACCGGTGCTCCAGGCACTGGCCAAGCTCAAGGAAGTGAAGGTCTTCGACGACGAGGCTTCGTGGTCGGCGGCAGCCGAAGCCTCCCCCGTGGCGGTGGTTGGCACCACGCGGCTTTGCCTGCACATGGAAATCGACAAGGCCGCCGAGCGGGCGCGAATCGGCAAGGAAATTGCTCGCATCGAGGGCGAGATCCTCAAAGTGAACGGCAAGCTCGGAAATGAGGCCTTTGTGGCCAAGGCACCGCCAGCGGTCATCGAGCAGGAACGTAAACGTCTGGCTGACTTCACGGCCATGCTTGAACGGCTGCGCGAACAGCTTAGGCGCCTCGGCTGACACACTTGGGGCGGGGCAAGGTTTAGCATGGCAACGGCGGCTTTTTGCGCCGCCGTTGACTGTAAAACCTTATTCTTCAACTGAACGAACCGACGCCCAATTTGTCCATGCCCACTCCCTCGACACGCATCCGCAAGGCCGTATTTCCTGTTGCAGGTTTCGGCACCCGCTTTCTGCCCGCCACCAAGGCGCAGCCAAAGGAAATGCTGCCGGTTGTCGACAAGCCACTCATCCAATATGCGGTTGAGGAAGCCTACGCGGCGGGCATTCGCGACATGATTTTCGTAACTGGCCGAAACAAACGTGCCATCGAAGACCACTACGACACCGCCTACGAACTCGAGAGCCAGCTCGAGGCCAGCGGCAAGCACGAGCTGCTCAACATTGCGCGCTCGGTCATGCCCGACGACATGACCTGCTCGTATGTGCGCCAACCGCGCATGCTGGGCCTTGGCCATGCAGTGCTGTGCGCCGAGCACTTGGTCGGCAACGAACCTTTTGCCGTGCTGCTGGCCGACGACTTGATGGTCGGCCCGGTGGGCGGAGCGCCTGTGCTTGCGCAGATGACGGCTGCCTTCGGCAAGCTGGGCGCATCGGTGCTTGCGGTGCAGGAAGTGCCGCTCGAGCACGTGAAGCGCTACGGCATCGTGGCGGGCGAATCCATCGGCGACGACCTCGTAAAGGTCGACCGCATGATCGAAAAACCATCGCCGGACAAGGCACCTTCGCGCCTCGGCGTGGCGGGCCGCTATATCCTCACGCCCGGCGTGTTCGAGGAAATCCGCAACCAGCCCAAGGGTGCGGGCGGCGAGATCCAGCTCACCGACGGCATCGCGTCGTTGATGAAGAAGGAATCGGTCTACGCCTATGCCTACAAGGGCATCCGCTACGACTGCGGCAGCAAGGAAGGCTTTCTGCAGGCCTCGGTGGAGCTTGCGCTGGCGCACCCCGAAGTGGGCGCGCAATTCCGCGAATACCTCAAGAGCCTGGAGCTCTGAAAGAAAGAAAAAGGGCCCTGCGGGGCCCTTTTCTATTGCCGGTCAGCTTTGCTGCTGCTCAGCGCCGCTTCAGCACGTGGATGAAATCGCTGCCGACGGTCTGCTGCTCGACCAGTTCGTTGCCTGTCTGCCGCGAAAAAGCCTGAAAGTCGCGCAGCGAGCCCGGGTCGGTCGACACCACCTTCAGCAACTGGCCGCTGGCCATGTCGTTGAGCGATTTCTTGGCCTTGAGAATGGGCAGCGGGCAGTTCAGGCCCCGCGTGTCGAGTTCACGATCAATTTGCATGCTTCGGCTCCTCGGGCGGCAAGTTCAGGCCGCGTCGCCGCTCTTCGTTTTCGGCAGCGGTAAAGAACACCGGCTCGTGTCCCCGCGTGCGCAGCCAGTCGGCCAGCGCGTAGCCGGTGCCGGCGGGCCAGCACTTGAGATCGGGCAAGTCGTAGAGGCGATAGTCCAGCAGCTCGGGCGAGAGCTTCACTTCGCCATCGGCCACCACGTGGTACGCGATGATGATCTGGTTCATGCGCTGGAAGTCGTACGCGCCCACGAGCTTGGTTGCGCTCACGTCGAGGTTGGTTTCTTCCTTCACCTCGCGCGCAATGCCTTCTTCAGGCGTTTCGCCGGCCTCCATGAAGCCGGTGATCAGCGCGTACATCTTCACCGGCCAGGCGGCGTTTCGCGCCAGCAGCACCTGCCCCCGGTATTCGACGATGGCCGCGAGCACGGGCGTGGGGTTGTTCCAATGGGTATGGCCGCAGTTGGGGCAGCGCAGGCGCTCCTTGGCGCCGCCGTCTTCCATCAACGCGATCCATTCGAGCGGCGTGGCGCAGGCCTGGCAAAACTTGGGATGGGGCATGGATTTCTGTCAGGCGGGGAACACGCCGGTCGAGAGATACCGGTCGCCGCGGTCGCACACCACGAACACGATGGTGGCGTTTTCGACCCTTTTTGCGACCTCGAGCGCCACCCACAGCGCACCGGCCGCAGAAATGCCGCCGAAGATGCCCTCTTCGCGCGCGAGGCGCCGGCACATTTCTTCTGCGTTGTCCTGGCTCACGCTGATTTCTTCATCGACCCGGCTCGCGTCGTAGATCTTGGGCAGGTATTCGGCCGGCCATTTGCGGATGCCCGGAATGCGCGAGCCCTCGGCGGGCTGCGCGCCGATGATGCGCACCGCGGGGTTCTTTTCTTTGAGAAAACGCGAAACGCCGGTGATGGTGCCGGTGGTGCCCATGGCGCTCACGAAGTGTGTGATCTTGCCCTTGGTGTCGGCCCAGATCTCGGGGCCGGTGGTTTCGTAGTGGATGCGCGGGTTGTCCGGGTTGGCGAACTGGTCGAGCACCCTTCCCTTGCCCTGCGCCACCATCTGCTCGGCGAGATCCCGCGCGTATTCCATGCCGCCGCTCTTGGGCGTGAGCACCAGCTCGGCGCCGAAGGCCTTCATGGTCTGGGCGCGTTCCACGGACAGGTCCTCCGGCATGATCAGCACCATGCGGTAGCCCTTGATGGCCGCAGCCATGGCCAGCGCAATGCCTGTGTTGCCGGAGGTGGCTTCGATCAGCGTGTCGCCAGGCTTGACTTCACCGCGCTCCTCGGCGCGCTTGATCATCGAGAGCGCGGGCCGGTCCTTGACCGAACCCGCGGGATTGTTGCCTTCCAGCTTGCCGAGGATCACGTTGCCGCGCTTGGCGTTTTCGGCGGCGTCGATGCGTTGCAGTGCCACCAGGGGGGTCTTGCCGATGGCGTCTTCGATCGTCGGATAATTCATGGCAGCCACTGTGCCATAATTTTGGGCTTCGTTCAGAACCCTGCCCGGGTGGTGAAATTGGTAGACGCAGGGGACTCAAAATCCCCCACCGAAAGGTGTGCCGGTTCGATTCCGGCCCCGGGCACCATATTCTCAGCCGCGTTTGGCGATAGTGCTCGCCAACATCGCGCCAAGCGTTCCGCAAATGACGCGATCAGTCACTGGCAACCAGCTTCAGTGGAGGCGCCAGTTCTTTGACTGCCGACGCGACTTCCGCGGCAAACTTGTTCTCAATATCTTTTTTTCGGCCGTCTAGGATCCGAAAGCTCCCGATAGGAACACGCCTGCTTTCCGATCTACTTAGCCCCTTTTGAATCGGCTTGAGCAGGACAGCAAACGAAATTGAGCCACTCTGCCGCGGGTCGGCATACACGCAGGCGTTTGGGGTTTCCCTGATATACGCACGGACCCTTGTTTCCGCCTCGTACTTAAAGCCGAGGTCGACTAGTCGAGCCTCAGCCCAAGCTAAGCTTTCAGCATCTCGCACTTGGCCGGGGTACATGCCTTCGTCTACCAAGCGTGGAGCCACATGCGGACTGATCAAGTACTGAATCTCTTTGCCGCGGCGCGCTTTAACCTTAGCCTGCGCCGCTTCGTGTTCAGGCGACCAGCGCGGGTGGAATTTGTCGTCCCAGTGGCTCCGCGCCAATGCCAAAGCTGCTTTCATCGCTGAGCATTGACGCGCGTTTCCTTTGCCTTGGAGGTGCATCCGCAGTCCTTCTGGCAGCGCAAACCCCTCGTCGTAAGGCGAATTTGGGCCGCACCCACACAGCGGGCAATTTGCTCGCTGTCCGAAGTAAAAAGGGACGGGGGGCAACACCTCTGCAAGTTCGATCAAGTCGTCCATCACGTCTTCAAACCACGCGTAGGTGTCCTTTGCTGAGACACATCGATAGTGGGAGTCCAGCACGCTACGCACACCTGGCGACATCAATTCGATGACAGCGTGCCGCGCCTCGAAGAGTTCATCCTTCAACCGCCGGATGGTCTCTTCCGACAAATCTCTCGTTGTGAGGGATGCTCGTCTCATAGATGATCCACATTGATCAGAATCGCTGTTTGTACCTCAGGCGGCACATGAAGATCATCCTTGAGTCTGCGCTGGAGGCCTACGGTCCGGGCTCACACTGGATCCAAAAGCGGGAGACAGTCCTCAGCCGGTGGAGCATCGAAATGGATGATTGAAACAGGGTCGTGCTGTAGAGTGCTCGAATTTCAGCTTATGAAACTACTCACTTCGGCAGAAGCCAGTGCGTAGTAACCAAAAAATAGTTACACTGCTCGGCTGTTCTGAATTAAGCTATGTCTAAACACGCAAAGGCGCTGGAGAAGCTGTGCAGAACACCACCTCCTGCAGATTTCAAGTGGGACGAACTGAAGACCGTTCTCGAAGGCTTGGGCTACGACATGCTTAACGGCAAGGGCTCTCGTCGAAAGTTCCACCACCCCGCTACCGGGGCCATCATCTCTTGTCACGAGCCTCACCCGTCCCCAGATGTGGACAAAGGGTGCATCGTTGACATCGTTACTCATCTCAGAGATTACGGGCTTATCTAAGTACACCATGACGAACATCCTTAAGTACAAGGACTATCAAGGCTCAGCCGAGGTAGACGTCGAGCGCGGCGTGTTACGCGGCAAGCTAATGTTTGTGACCGACTTGGTTACCTATCAGGCGAGCACGCCCAAGGAACTACAAGCGGAGTTTGAGGCTGCGGTCGAGGACTACGTTGAGACCTGTCTAGCGATTGGCAAGGAGCCGCAGAAATGCTTCACCGGACAATTCAATGTCCGCATCGAACCGGAATGCCATAAGGCGGCAGTGATGCTCGCGGCCAGCGATGAGAGATCGCTGAACGCTGTTGTTGCGGAGGCAATCCATGAATACGTGAGCGCCCGCAATGGCACCCCTCGTAAGGTGGAGCACGTTCATCGGATCGTGCTCGAAGGGGAAGTAAGCGAGGCCATCGCGACTTCGTCGTCTCCGGTTAGATGGGAGAGCGTTGATGTCCAACTCCACTAAGATTTATCCTCATACGCTGAAGGAAATCACGGAGATTTTGATAAAACACCACGGGCTACACGAAGGCCTGTACGAGCTCGCCGTTGAGATCTCAATCGGCGTTGGAGCGGTTGGTGCCTCGGCAGACACCCAGATGCCAGGAGCCATGATGGGCGTGAAGTCACTTGGACTGCGTTCGGCTCCGGCTTCGAATTTTTTGACAGTTGATGCTGCAGAGGTCAACCCGGCGAAGCCGGCTCGACCAGCTCGGGTCGCCAAGCCGAAATAGGATCATGGAATCCGGGATGAGCCCGCCTTGTGCGGGCTTTTTCATGCCCCCTGCTCTCCTGAAGCTCGACCGTCCAAGCCCAAGTACGCGGCAATTAACGACGTTAATTAGCCGGCCTACAACACCGTTTCGTTGATCGGCCGCAGCCACTCCACGGCCGCGGCATCAGGCGGCATCGCTCGCAGGCGTTCGTCGCGCCACAGGTCACGCGCGACATCCTCCAGTTCGAGCGGATCGACGGTATGCCACTGCTGCTGCAGCCGGTGCGCGCAGGCGGCAAGGCAACGCCAAGCCCGGCTACGATAGAGAGGGTCGCTGCCTTCAGCATTCGGCGCACGCGCACATCCGTGGCAATGCGCGACTCGGCCAAGGCGATGAAATCGGGCACCACGGCCGCGATGTCCCCGCGGTTCATCCAGTTGATGACGGCGGCCTACCTGCGCGCCCGGTCCGCCAAGACACAGGGCAACCGGGAAATGGCCTTGCTGTCGATCATCTGGAACTGGGCTCGGATAGAGGGGATGACAACTCCTCCCTGGCCAGCTGCCGGCATGGAGAAATCGAAGTGGAAGAACCCAGAAAAGCCGCGCCGCATGAAGGTGCTAGACCCAGTTTGGGAGGCGATCCACTACGAAGGCAATCAGACCCTGCGCGACTGCATGGACTTGGGCTCGGCCACCGGTATGCGACTGATGGACTGCATCACCGTGCTGCTGCCCCGCGGCGACCTGCTGCACCTTGAGGCAAGCAAGACGGGCAAGGAGGCCGAATGGGACATGAGCCTGTCGCAGACGCTGCCGGACCTGCTGCAATGCCGTAGGGCGCTCAGCGCGGACCATTTAATGCTGCTGTCCACCCCGGAGAGCCAGCCCGTGAAATACGGAAGCTGCGCTATCAGTGGGACAAGGCGCGCGAGCGGGCCGCCGTCAAAGCCAGTATCCACAACGACGACGACCTGGTGCGGGCTATTCGTGCGTTGTACCTTCGCGATGGCCGGAAACGCGCAGCCCAGAAATCGGAGAGCCTGGAAGCCGCGTCACAGCTGCTGCAGCATGACAGCACGAGGCTCACGGAGCGCCATTACGGGGCGGTCCGGAGACTAAAGCCAGTCTCTTGAACGGAAAGCCTACTTGACGCGCTTCAAAGTTGGCCTTGGCGGCGGGACGCTTTCTTCCGGCGTCTGGTTCTCAAGCGGAGGAAGGGGTGCCAGCGAATCGCTAGTGCCAGTCGCCGGAACGGTCACGGCAGGGCCATCAGAGTTTGCCGTATCGCCAGCAGGACGAGCGGCGGCGCGCAATCGAACTACTTCTGAACAGTGATTCAAAATCTTCTCCGCGCGCCTTAAGCCATCTTCGTATTCTTTGGCAGAAAGAGCTTCGTCCAAATCATAGTCAGCAAAATTTCGCAGTTTGCGCAGGCGAGGCAGCGCCTGAGCTATCTGGCTGGCATCGGTCCTTCCGGGATCGAATGATTTGCCGTAGCGCACAGCGCGATTAATGATCTCTGCGTGCGACGATTCGTGGTCCGGCCGAACGTCTCCCACGTTTCTGGGGAACGTCTCATTCGTCGCGTGCAAGCTTGCATAGTAGGCACGCGAAATCACGCAGCGCTGCCAAGTCTCGTTGCCACCAAGTGCAACGAGATCCTTGGAGAGCTGCATCAACTCAGCCGGCGACGACGGCATCTTCCTCAGCTTCCATATATTGCATATGCACCGACAGTCGGGCCGGGTTCCATCGGTCAGTCGTGACTAAACGAGAAGCTAGCTCGTCGTCCAGTCTGAACTCATCGTCAAGGGTGCCAAGGAAGCCAAACTCAAAGGCCAGGCACGCGCCTCCATCTGGATCGTTCTCACTTTTGTACGAGAACCGCCGAACTCTGGTTCGAGCATCAATCAAAACTTGGCGAGCGATCCGCAGTTCCTCTGCAACCCAATCCTCACTCACTCCAACGGTGCTCATCACGTCGGCAAGATAAGCAGCATCAATTTCGAAATCGGCCATATTGTCGATCGCAGCACAGTTCGTTTGAAGTTCCGCAGCTTCCGTTACTCGACCGAGCGCGATAAGGACAGACGAGGCTTCGTTGATAACAGCAGCTCGCGCCGGCGCCCGCTCTGCTGCGGCCAGGGCGTATGGAACTGACAAGTCAGGACGTCCAAGCGCGGCGAAGGTTACCAACGCGTTCATCAGCGTCTCAATCGAACCATCTTGTCTGACCGCTTCGTCTACGTGCGCTGCAGCTTTGGCAGCATCCCATTCAAGAGCGGCTATGCCGGAGCACAAGATATGTCCCGCTGCCACGTCCGGTGTCTTTAACACTGCTGACGCTTCCCGGCGCATCCGAGCGAGTGCAAGAGGGTCTGGCCCCTCGTTCTCCAACAGATACTGGCCGACCATCTCAAACAGAGGACCAGACTTGGATGCGGGGCGGTTGAAGATCATATTTGTAACGGCGTGCTTCACACACTGCGTTTGCGCATTATGCAGGCAGATCTGAGTACCTCAATCTCGTTCCGCATCTGCCAATCTTCCGAGGGAAGAACGACGGGCCAAATGCGGAACGTTTCGCCAAAAAACCCTCATGGATGTTGGATTCCTACCGGGACTCAAAATCCCCCACCGAAAGGTGTGCCGGTTCGATTCCGGCCCCGGGCACCATATTTTTGACGCGCATCAGGCCGCCTCGCGCAGCCCTGTATGCACCGTCGGATGCGCAAGCCGCACGCGCAGTTCACGCTTGAGCCGCGTGTTGTCGAGCCGGCGCGATTCCCCCATGAAACTCAGCAATTGCAGCGGCAGCTGGCGCTCGGCTTCGTCGCGTGCCACGCGCGGCGGTCGGGGCATTCCATACAAGTCGGCGGCCAGGTCGATGTAGTCGCCCATGCGCAGCTCGGTGTCGTCGGCGGCATGCACGATGCGCTGCGGCCGGCCGCGGAACAGTGCAGCCACGCAGGCGCGCGCCAGATCGTCGGCGTGAATGTGGCTGGTGAACACGTCGTCCTCCCGCCGCAGCACGGGCGTGCCGCGCTGCAGCCGCTGGCGCGGGGTGCCGCCCTCCCTGTCGGACGCGTAGATGCCCGGAATGCGAAGGATGCTCGCGCGCACGCCCGCGCTGCGGCCGAGCCAGCGCACGGCGCGCTCGGCGTCCACGCGGCGGTGGGCGCGGGGCGTATCGGGCCGTACGGTGCGCGTTTCGCTCACTCGCGCACCGCCGCAGTCGCCGTAAACCCCGCTGGTGGAGCCATAGACGAATGCGAGGGGCGTGGACCGCAACCGGAGCGCACGGGCCAATGCGGTGGTGCGCTGGTCGCGCCACCAGGCCGCTCCGCCGTCGCGCGCCGGCGGCGCCAGGTGCAGCACGCGGGTGGCCAGGCCGGCCAGGCGGCGAAGCGTGGCCGGGTCGTCGAGATTGCCCACGAGCGGACGGATGCCGGCCGCGCGCAGCGCCGGCACCCGCTCGGCCGACGAAGTGAGCGCCACCAGCTGCATGCGGCCGCGCAGGTCGCGGGCCACGCGCTGGCCCACATCTCCGCAACCGACGATAAGCAGGCGCTCGCGGCGGAAGCGCGCCGGCAGCGCGCCGGAAGGGCTATTGATTGAAGGCAAAATCCGGGTTCCTTTCCCTTTTTCTCTTTTCTGCTCCAGGCTGAAACAAGCCGAAGAATACCGATGACTGTTGCAGCGCCGCATGACGCGGGCTTTTCCATCACCGTCGAGCCCAGCGGGCGTCATTTCGTGGTGCATGGTGACGAAACCATTCTCGCGGCCGGCATCCGGCAAGGCATTGGCCTCCCGTATGGCTGCAAGGACGGCGCCTGCGGCTCTTGCAAGTGCAAGAAGCTCTCGGGCGAGGTGGAGTTGGGCCCGCACCAGAGCAAGGCCTTGAGTGCCGAGGAACAGCTGGCCGGCTTCGTGCTGACCTGCTGCGCCCATGCCAAGAGCGACGTGGTGCTCGAATCGCGCCAAGTCACGGAGGCGGGGGCCTTTCCGATCCGCAAGATGCCCGTGCGGGTGCTGGCGCTCACGCGCCTGTCGCACGACGTGATGAAGCTGCGCCTGCAGTTGCCGGCGGGCGAGCCGCTGCAATTCCATGCCGGCCAGTACGTGGAGTTCATCCTGCGCGACGGGGCACGCCGCAGCTACTCGATGGCCAATGCGCCGCACACGCTGGGCGAGCCGGGCACGGGCATCGAACTGCACCTGCGGCATTTGCCGGGCGGCAAGTTCACCGACCACGTGTTCGGCGTGATGAAGGAAAAGGAAATCCTTCGCATCGAAGGCCCCTACGGCAGCTTCTTCCTGCGCGAAGACTCCAGCAAGCCGATGATCCTGCTGGCTTCCGGCACGGGCTTCGCGCCCATCAAGGCTCTGCTCGAACACATGAAGTTCAAGGGCATCGACCGGCCGGCCACCGTCTATTGGGGCGGCCGGCGGCCCGAAGACCTGTACATGGATGCCTGGCTGCGCGAGCAACTCGCCGAAATGCCGAACCTGCGCTATGTGCCGGTCGTGTCCAACGCCACGCCGGAAGACAACTGGACCGGCCGCACGGGCTTCGTCCACCGCGCGGTGCTGGAAGACTTTGCCGACCTCTCGGGCCACCAGGTGTACGCCTGCGGCGCGCCGATCGTGGTCGATTCGGCCAAGCGCGACTACGTGGCAATGGCCGGCCTGCCCGAAGAAGAATTCTTTGCCGACGCCTTCACCACTGAGGCCGACAAGGCGCTGCCCTGATACTGCTTCCCTTGCACAACACAGAAAAATGAAAACGAGACACTTCCTCTTCACCCTGCTTGCGAGCGCCGCGGTGCTTGCCACCGGCCATTCCGCGGCGCAGCAGCGCCCCATCCGCCTCGTGGTGCCTTACGCCGCGGGCGGCCCCATCGACGTGACGGCCCGCATCCTGGCCGAGCGCGTGAAAGACAGCCTGGGCACGGTCATCATCGACAACAAGCCCGGTGCAGGCGGCAACATCGGCGCCGATGCGGTGGCCAAGGCCGCGCCTGACGGCCTCACGATCGGCATTGCCGCCACGGCGACGCATGCGGTCAACCCGTGGCTCTACAGCAAGATTCCATTCAATGCGGCGAGCGACTTCGCACCCATCACGCAGATGGTGCGCGTACCCAATGTGCTGGTGATGAACGCTGAAACAGCGCAGCGCCTGAAGATCAACACCGTGGCCGACCTGATCCGCTATGCCAAGGCCAACCCGGCCAAGCTCAACTACGGCAGCGGCGGCAACGGCAGCGCCGGACACCTGGCGGGCGAGCTGTTCAAGAAGCAGGCCGGCATCTTTGCGCTGCACATTCCCTACAACGGCGGCAATCCGGCGCAGCTGGCGCTGCTCTCGGGCCAGGTCGACTTCAACTTCGACAACCTTGCCACGGCGGCACCGAACATCCGCTCGGGCAAGCTCAAAGCCATTGCCGTCACCACCTTGCAGCGCAGCAGCGCCATGCCCGAGGTGCCGCCCGTGGCCGACACGCTCAAGGGCTTTTCGATCGACACCTGGTGGGGTCTGGTGGCGCCCGCCGGCACGCCGCACGACGTGCTCGCAAAGCTCAACCAGGCCTTTGTGGCGGCGTTGAACGCACCGGAAACGAAAACCCGTTTTGCCACGCTGCTGGCCGAGCCGGTGGCCAGCTCGCCGGAGCAGTTCGGCACGTTCATGAAGAGCGAGCTCTCCAAGTACGAAGCCGTGGTGAAGGCCACCGGCGCAAGGGTCGACTGACCCCTGCGGCTTTTGCGGGTTATTCGCCCAGGTAAGCGGCCCGCACGCGCGGGTCGCGCAGCAGTTCCTTCGCGTCGCCGGTCATGGTGATGAGCCCCGACTCCATCACGTAGCCACGGTCGGCCAATTGCAGTGCGCGGTTGGCGTTCTGCTCCACCAGCAGAATGGTCACGCCCTGCGCGGCCACGGTTTGCACCACCTCGAAGATCTTGTCGCACATGATGGGCGACAGGCCCATGGTGGGCTCATCGAGCAGCAGCACCTTGGGTCGCGCCATGAGCGCGCGGCCCATGGCCAGCATTTGCTGTTCGCCGCCCGACATGGTGCCCGCGAGCTGGTCCTTGCGCTCGCGCAGACGCGGAAAGGTCACGAACACGCGCTCCATGTCGCTTGCGATCTCGGCCTTGTCCTTGCGGATGTAGGCGCCGATCTGCAGGTTCTCGGTGATCGTCATGCGCGTGAACACGCCGCGGCCTTCGGGAACCATCACCAGGCCCTCGCCCACCAGATCCCACGCACCGCGGCCTTTGATGTTGCGGCCCAGGAATTCGATACTGCCCGCGCCCGCCGGCAGCGTGCCGGTAATGGCCTTCATCGTGGTGGTCTTGCCGGCCCCGTTGGAGCCGATGAGCGACACCAGCTCGCCTTCGTGAACCTCGAAGTCCACGCCTTTCACGGCCTGGATGCCGCCGTAGCCGACCTTCAGCCCGCTGACCTTGAGCAGCGTCTTGCCGGGAGCATTGGCAGCGGTCTTCGGCGGGGTTGCGGTGAATGTTTCTTCTGCGCTCGTCATCGTCGTCATTTCAGTGTCCTCCGGTGCCGAGGTAAGCCTCGATCACCTTCTCGTTCTTCTGCACGTCGTAGGGCGTGCCTTCGGCAATCTGCTTGCCGTAGTCGAGCACCGTGACGCGGTCGCACAGGCCCATGATGAGCTTGACGTCGTGTTCGATGATGAGAATGGTGCGGTCGTCCTTGCGGATGCGGTCGATGAGTTCGCGCAGCAGCACCTTCTCGGTGGAGTTCATGCCGGCGGCCGGCTCGTCCAGTGCGATGAGCTGCGGATCAGTGGCCAGGGCACGGGCAATTTCGAGCCGGCGCTGGTCACCGTACGAGAGCGTGCGCGCCTTGTAGTCGGCAAACTTGCCAATGCCCACGTAGTCGAGCAGCTCTTGCGCGCGGTCGGCAATGGCCTTTTCCTCGGCCTTGAACGAACGCGTGCGAAGCATGGCGCCGAACACGCCCGAATGGGTGCGGATGTGGCGGCCGACCATGACGTTCTCGAGCGCCGTCATTTCGGAGAACAGGCGAATGTTCTGGAAGGTGCGCGCAATGCCTGCCTTGGCCACTTCATGCACGGCCGTCGGCTGGTACGGCTTGCCGGCCAGTTCGAAGCTGCCGCTGTCGGGCGTGTAGAGCCCGGTGATCACGTTGAAGAACGTGGTCTTGCCGGCTCCGTTGGGGCCGATCAAGCCGTAGACCTGGCCGCGCTTGATGGTGATGCCGACGTCGGAAAGCGCCTGCAGGCCGCCGAAACGTTTGGAAATTCCGCGAACGTCGAGGATGGTGTCTGTCGTCATGTTGATTGCTTCCTTCGGCTCACGGATTGATCGACATGGGACGCGAAGCCGCACCCGGCAATTCGTCGGCGGGCGTTTCGATGCCGGGCGCGTGGGTCTGGAGCGAGCCCGGGGCCACCGGCGCGTCGGAGGCCACCCCCTTGCGCTGCAATGTCTTGCCATGCTCGGGCGAAGGCCAGAGGCCGCGCGGACGCATCAGCATGATGACGATCATGGCCAGCGCGATGAAGAGCTGGCGCAGGATGGACGCATCGAGGCGGCCATCGGTCATGGCCTGCAGCGGGCCGGCCACATAGCGCAGCACCTCGGGCAAGGCGGCCAGCAGCACGGCGCCGAGAATCACGCCCGGCAGGTGGCCGATGCCGCCCAGCACCACCATGGCGACGATCATCACCGACTCCATGAGGCTGAACGATTCGGGCGACACGAAGCCCTGGAAGGCCGCGAACATGGCACCCGAAACGCCGCCGAAGCTGGCGCCCATACCGAAAGCCAGCAGCTTCATGTTGCGGGTGTTGATGCCCATGGCCTTGGCGGCGATCTCGTCTTCGCGGATGGCCATCCAGGCGCGGCCGATGCGGGAGATTTGCAGCCGATGCGAAATGATGATCGTGGCGATCACCAGCGCAAGGAACAGGTAGTAGTAGAGCGTGACCGACGAAATCGTGAAGCCGTCGAACTTCCATGCCTTGCCGAGGTCGAGCCCCCAGAACTTGATGGAGTCGATGGCGGTGATGCCCTTGGGACCGTTGGTGATGTTGATCGGCTGGTCGAGGTTGTTCAGGAACACCCGGATGATTTCGCCGAAGCCGAGCGTCACGATGGCCAGGTAGTCGCCGCGCAGCTTGAGCGTGGGCGCCCCGAGCATCACGCCCAGCACCCCCGCCACCACCAGTGCCAGCGGTATCACGATGAGTAGCGAGGTGTGCAGCCCGTTCGGGAACATGGCCTTGAACCACGGGAACGTGTCGGACAGGTGCGACGAGCCCATGAGCGCGAAGAGATACGCGCCCACGGCAAAGAAGGCCACGTAGCCCAGGTCGAGCAGGCCGGCGTAGCCGACGACGATGTTCAGGCCGAGGGCCAGCATCACGTAGAGCAACGCGATGTCGGCGATGCGCACCCAGGCGTTGCCCTGGCTTTGCAGGAAGATCGGCAGTGCGAGCACCGCGACGACGCCGAGGATGTAGAGAGCGAGGTTCTTGCTGTTCTTCATGGTGTGCTGCTCCTCAGGCCCGATCGGCCACGCGTTCGCCGAGCAGGCCGGAAGGCCGCAGCGTGAGCATGACGATCAACACGATGAAAGCGAAGATGTCGCTGTAGTTGCTGCCGAGCACGCCGCCGGTAATGGAGCCGATGTAGCCGGAGCCGATGGCTTCGATCAGCCCGAGCAGAATGCCGCCGACCACCGCGCCGGCGAGATTGCCGATGCCGCCGAAGACCGCTGCGGTAAAGGCCTTGAGGCCGGGCAGGAAGCCCATGGCGTGCTGCGCAATGCCGTAGTTCGAGGCGTACATGACGCCTGCAATGGCCGCGAGCACGGCGCCGATGATGAACGTGGCCGAAATGACCATGTCGGGCCGGATGCCCATGAGCGCCGCGACGCGCGGGTTCTCGGCAGTGGCACGCATCGCGCGGCCGAGCTTGGTGTAGTTGACCAGCCACATGAGCACCACGAGCGAGAACGCCGTAACGCTCAGGATCATGACCTGCGTGGGCGAGATCACCGCGCCGCCCACCTCGATGGGTGTGGTCGACAGCAGGTTGGGATAGGCCTTGTTGGTGGGCTTCCAGATGATCATTGCCAGCGTCTGCAGCAGGATCGACATGCCGATGGCAGTGATGAGCGGAGCGAGCTTGGGGCTGTTGCGAAGGGGCCGGTAGGCAACCTTCTCGATCACGAAGTTGAGCGTGGCGGCCACTATGCAGGCAATGACCAGCGAGATGACGAGGATCAACCAGCCGGGTGTGCCGGGCATCGATTCCTGCATGAGCCCGATGATGGTCCAGCTTGTAAGCGCCCCCACCATCAGCACTTCGCCGTGCGCAAAGTTGATCAGATTGATGATGCCGTACACCATTGTGTAGCCCAAGGCTATCAAGGCATACATGCTGCCCAGGACCAGACCGTTGATGATCTGCTGCAGCAAAATTTCCATAAGCGTTCCTATTTATTGCACCGTTGCAGGGTGCCATTCACCCACCGTGGCACCGGTTTGGCACCTTGGCTTGATAAGCAAAAAACCAGCCAGCATGTGTCGCCGGCTGATTTGTGGGCGGGATTGTAAGCACGCGCCAGCGCCGATTTGGTGCGCGCTCACCGGGGTTTACCCGCTCAAGTCATGCTAGATGTAAGTGAAGCCATGCATCGCATGCACGCAAGCGTGCATGCGGCACGTTACTCATCGTGCTGGCCGTTGAGGCGGCGGAGTTCGCGCAATTTTTCTGCTATGCGGATCTCGAGTCCGCGTTCCACAGGCTGGTAGAAAACCTGGCCCTCGAGGCCGTCGGGCAGGTAACGCTCGCCTGCGGCGAACCCGCCCTCCTCGTCGTGCGCGTAGCGGTAGCCCTTGCCGTAGTCGAGCTCTTTCATGAGCTTGGTGGGCGCATTGCGCAGGTGCATCGGCACGGGAC
The DNA here is from genome assembly GCF_029919115.1 of Variovorax paradoxus. Taxonomy (NCBI): domain Bacteria; kingdom Pseudomonadati; phylum Pseudomonadota; class Betaproteobacteria; order Burkholderiales; family Comamonadaceae; genus Variovorax; species Variovorax paradoxus. The sequence continues at coordinate 755,615 of NZ_CP123990.1, read as the reverse complement.
GCGTGCTGTCTTTCTTGATGAGCGCGCGCACGGCGTTGTACGCGGTGTAGACGGCATTCGACTTGGGCGCCATGGCCAGGTAGATCACGCACTCGGCCAGCGCGAGCTCGCCCTCCGGCGTGCCGAGCCGCTCATAGACCTCGGCCGCGTCGAGCGCCAGCCGCAGCGCGCGCGGATCGGCCAGGCCGATGTCCTCGCTGGCCATGCGCACCAGCCGCCGCGCCATGTAGCGCGGGTCGGCGCCGCCGTCGAGCATGCGCACAAACCAGTAGAGCGACGCGTCGGGGTCGCTGCCGCGCACCGACTTGTGCAGCGCGCTGATGGTGTCGTAGAACTGCTCGCCGCCCTTGTCGTAGCGCCGCATGCGCTCGCCGAGCACGCGCAGCAGCCATTCGTCCGTGATGTTGCCGAGCTTCTCGGCCTTGGCGGCCACCGCCAGCGTTTCGAGCGTATTGAGCAGGCGCCGTGCGTCGCCGTCGGCATAGGCAACGAGCCGGTCGATGGCCGCGCCTTCGATGGCGGGCACGGCCTGGATGGCCTGCGCCTTGGCCACGATCTGCTTCAGATCGGCCTCGGTGAGCGGCTGCAGCACATACACCGCCGCCCGCGAAAGCAGGGCCGAGTTGACCTCGAACGACGGGTTTTCGGTGGTGGCGCCAATGAAGGTGAAAAGCCCCGATTCCACATGCGGCAGGAATGCGTCCTGCTGGCTCTTGTTGAACCGGTGCACTTCGTCGACGAAGACGATGGTCCGCTGCTGCTCAAGGCCGTCCCGCGCCGCGGTGGCGCGCTCGACCGCCTCGCGGATGTCCTTCACGCCGCCGAGCACGGCGCTGATGCTGAGGAACTGCGCATCGAAGGCATCGGCCATCAGGCGCGCAATGGTGGTCTTGCCGGTGCCGGGCGGCCCCCAGAGAATGCATGAATGCGGCTGACCCGACTCGAAGGCAATGCGCAGCGGCATGCCCGGCCCCAGCAGATGCTGCTGGCCGATCACCTCGCCCAGCGTCTTCGGACGCAGGCGCTCGGCAAGGGGTTGATGCGAACTGGTGGCCAAACCTGCCTGTCTGATCTTCTATTGCTTGATGACGTCGGCACCGGCCGGCGCCTTGAATTCGAACACGCTGGCATTGAGCGCCGGGTTCACCTCGACCTTGTTGAACTTGAGCACCGAGCGCTGTCCGAAGCTGTCGAGAATCTCGAGCCCCGCCAAGGAATCGCCCTGGAAGCCGACCAGCACATTCTGCAGCTGGCCGTCCTTGTTCTTGGGCGTGGCCTTGACCCACTGCAGGCCGTCGCGCTCGGGCGCTGCTTCGAGCGCGAAATCGGCCTGCAGCGCGCGCAGGTCCGGCGCGGCCGCAATCAATGCGGCCGGCGTGGAGCCCAGCGCCTGTGACTGAGCGCGCTGCGTCACCTGGTTCAGGTCGGCGTCGTACAGCCAGAGCGTCTTGCCGTCGGCCACGATGACTTGGGCGAACGGCTTTTGATAGTCGAACTTAAATTTGCCGGGGCGCTGGAATTCGAAGGTACCGGTCGAGGTCTTGGTGCGGCCGGGCTGCCCTTCGCGCGGGGGCGCCGTAACGGTCTGGGTGAATTCGGCACGGCCCGACTTGACCGTCTTCACGAAGGCTTCGAGGCTCTCCAGGCCCCCGGCCCAGGCGTTGGCGGATGAGAGAAGGCCGATCAACAGCCAATGACGAAATTTCAATTTGGGTTCCTCAGGAAGCGATGGCGTCGATGCGACCATACCCCGCCACGTGTTGCGCCATGTGCGGGGGTTGATGAAGTTTTGCAACGTTATTGCAGCTTTTGCAACGTGCCTGTCGGTGCGTGACGCCTGGGCGCGCAGGTGTTTGCCGGTTATTCCGCGCGTGCGGGCACCAGGATTTCGCGCTGCCCGCTGCCGCTCATGGCGCTGACCAAGCCCGCCTTTTCCATGTCTTCGACCAGCCGCGCCGCGCGGTTGTAGCCGATCTTCAGGTGGCGCTGCACCAGCGAGATGCTGGCCTTGCGGTTCTTGAGCACCACTTCCACTGCCTGGTCGTACATCGGGTCTTTCTCGGCGTCGCCGCCTTCGCCCAGCATATCGCCATCGCCGTCGACCGTGCCGCCTTCGAGCACGCCTTCGATGTAGTCGGGCTCGCCCTGGCTCTTGAGGTATGCCACCACGCGGTGCACTTCTTCGTCGCTCACGAAGGCGCCATGCACGCGGATCGGCAGGCCGGTGCCGCTGGGCATGTAGAGCATGTCGCCCATGCCGAGCAGCGCTTCGGCGCCCATCTGGTCGAGGATGGTGCGGCTGTCGATCTTGCTCGACACCTGAAATGCAATGCGGGTCGGAATGTTCGCCTTGATCAGGCCGGTAATCACGTCGACGCTGGGGCGCTGGGTGGCAAGAATGAGGTGGATGCCTGCGGCGCGCGCCTTTTGTGCCAGGCGGGCGATCAGCTCTTCGATCTTCTTGCCGACCACCATCATCAGGTCGGCCAATTCGTCGATCACGACGACGATGTGCGGCTCGCGCTTGAGCGGCTCGGGATCATCGGGCGTGAGGCTGAAGGGGTTGTAGATGAACTCTTCGCGGGCTTTGGCTTCGTCGATCTTGGTGTTGTAGCCGGCCAGGTTGCGCACGCCCAGCTTGCTCATGAGCTTGTAGCGGCGCTCCATTTCGGCCACGCACCAGTTCAGGCCGTGCGCAGCCTGGCGCATGTCGGTGACCACGGGCGCCAGCAGGTGCGGAATGCCTTCGTAGACCGACATTTCGAGCATCTTCGGGTCGATCATGAGCAAGCGCACGTCGCGCGCCTCGGCCTTGTAGAGCAGCGACAGGATCATTGCGTTGATACCGACCGACTTGCCCGAGCCGGTGGTACCGGCCACCAGCACGTGAGGCATCTTTGCAAGATCGGCCACCACGGGGTTGCCGATGATGTCCTTGCCGAGGCCCATCGTGAGGAACGACTTGCCTTCGTTGTAGACCTGCGAGCCCAGGATTTCGCTGAGCTTGATCGACTGGCGCTTGGCGTTCGGCAACTCGAGCGCCATGTAGTTCTTGCCCGGAATGGTTTCGACCACGCGGATCGAGACCAGCGAGAGCGAGCGCGCAAGATCCTTGGCGAGGCCGACGATCTGCGAGCCCTTGACGCCCGTGGCGGGCTCGATTTCGTAGCGCGTGATCACGGGGCCCGGGGAGGCCAGCACCACGCGCACCTCGACGCCGAAGTCCTTGAGCTTTTTCTCGATCATGCGCGAGGTCATCTCGAGCGTATCGGGAGAAACGGTTTCCTGGCGAGCCTGCGCGGCGTCGAGCAGGTCGACCTGCGGCAGCTTGCTGTCGGGCAGCTCCTTGAAGAGCGGCTTCTGGCGCTCCTTGACGACACGGTCGCTCCTGGGCACCTCGGTCATCGCGGGCTCGATCTGCACCGGCGGAGACGGCGCACGCCGCTTGGGACGCGGCTCGATGCGCAACTCTTCGTCGTCGTCGGCGCCCATCGGTTCGATGCCGCCACCCATTTCGCGCGAGAACACGGGTTCCTCGGCCTCCGCGCGCTCGCGGGCGGCCTGCTTGCCCATGGCAATGTCGGCCGCCAGTTCGCGCTTTTCGCGCCGCGACTCGAACAGCGAGTACGCGCGCGCGCCGATGCGCTCGGCAATCAGGCTCCACGAAAAGCGGAACACCAGCGCAGAACCGATCACGCCAGCGGCAATGGCCACCAGTGCCGACCCCGTAAAGCCAAGCCAGCGCACGCTTGCTGGGCCGACCAGATAACCAAGAGCGCCGCCTCCGGAGCCCGGCAGATGCGATTCGAGCCGGTACAGGCGCGACCACTCGAGCACGGTGCTTGCGCAGAGCAACAGGACCAGGCCGAACCAGAACGCCAGCCTGCTGCGGTTGAACCTGCCGCGTACAGGCTGCTCGGCGGGCGAAGCCTCGCCTCCGCGCAACCAGTTGGCAAGAGAAGAAAGCCATGCCCGCAGCCCCGCGGCCAAGCACCACCAGACAGAGTAGCCGGCCAGGAAATAGCTGCCGTCCGCCAGCCATGCACCGACGCGGCCCGCCCAGTTCTTGATTTCTCCCCCCGTGCCGGAGGTCGACCAGGCTGCGTCCGAAGGCGTGAAACTCAGCATGGCGAGCAGCCAGAACAGCAACGCGGCAAACCCGGCGATCAGCGTGATTTCGTGGGCGAAGCGCATGGCGCGCACGCGCACGGGCTGCCCCTCGGCGGCCGAAGAAGATTGAAGCGTATTGAGCGAATAGGTCATGAAAAACACAGCACCCCAGCCTCTGGAAGCAGCGGCTGGAGCCTGAACACTACAACAAAAGGACGTGGCCGCAGAAGCGCCGTCGACCGCTCAGGTCAGCGACAGGAGCCGATCCTTGACAAGCATGGAGCCGTCGTCCTGGGTCTGGACAAATCCGCGCTCCTCGAGGTCCTTCATCACGCGGCTCACCATTTCACGCGAGGCACCGACCATTTTCGCAAGATCCTGGCGGGAGATCTTGTCCCGCACCTTGAGATTGCCCGCGCCGTCTTCAATCGCGAACTCGAGCAGCGAGCGCGCCACGCGGCCATACACGTCCATGAGCGCGAGCGATTCGATCTTGCGGTCGGCATGACGCAGGCGCTGCACAAGGCCGCGCATGATGTTGTAGGCCATGGAGGAGTTTTCGGGCAGGCAGCGTGCAAACGCATCACGTCCCAGCATGAGCACGTCGCACTGGATTTCGGTGCGCACCGTGGCCGAGTGCGGCTCGTCGTCGATCAGGCTCATTTCGCCGATGTAGTCGCCCGGGTGCAGGGTGGCAAGAATCACCTCGCGCCCGCGGCTGTCGGCGCTGGTAACGCGCGCGCGGCCGGTGAGAATGATGTAGAGCGCATCGGACTTCTTGCCCTGCTCCACGATGACTTCAGCTCGCTTGAGGCGCTTCTTGACGATCGCGTCCGCGATGCTCGACGACTGCGAGGATGTCAGCGAAGCAAACAGCGGAACGCGCCGCAGCAATTCAAGATTGGACAGCATCGACATTTATCAATCCCTAATACTGCGCGTGTGGGCCAACCCTGCGGAACCCCATGGATTACTACAATCGCGCGCATTGAAAACACCGTTCACCCGGTGTTGAACCGAGCGGTGATACTCCACATATATCGCTACCACCCTGAAAATGTACACGCTGAAGCAGCGCAAATCCTAGGTTTTCTACTCATGTCCGCTCCCCAACACGCCAAGGTTTTGATTCTCGGCTCCGGCCCGGCCGGCTATACCGCCGCTGTCTATGCAGCACGCGCAAACCTGCAGCCTTTGCTGATTACAGGCATTGCCCAAGGCGGGCAATTGATGACAACCACGGAGGTCGACAATTGGCCGGCCGATGTGCACGGGGTGCAAGGGCCCGAACTGATGCAGCGTTTTCTTGAGCACGCCGAGCGTTTCAAGACACAAATCGTTTTCGATCACATTAACAAAGTAGATCTAAGCAGCCGTCCATTTACATTGACGGGCGACAGCGGCACTTACACCTGCGATTCGTTGATCATTGCAACAGGCGCTTCCGCCAAGTATCTGGGGCTCGATTCAGAACAGAAATTCATGGGCCGCGGCGTTTCCGCCTGCGCAACCTGTGACGGTTTCTTCTATCGCGAACAGGAAGTGTGCGTAATCGGCGGCGGCAATACGGCCGTCGAAGAAGCGCTGTATCTCGCCAACATTGCAAACAAGGTCACACTGGTTCATCGCCGGGACAAGTTCCGCGCCGAGCCCATCCTGATCGACAAGGTCAAGGAAAAAGTGGCCGAAGGCAAGATCGTGCTGAAGCTGCACAGCGAGCTCGACCAGGTGCTCGGCGACGACACGGGCGTGACGGGCATCCGGATCAAGAACACGCAGACCGGCGCGACCGAGCAGATCGATCTCAAGGGCTGCTTCATTGCCATCGGGCATCATCCCAACACCGACATCTTCCAGGGCCAACTGGAGATGAAGGACAACTACATCCTGACCCGCTCGGGCCTGCAAGGTTTCGCAACGATGACCAGCATTCCAGGCGTCTTTGCCGCTGGCGACGTTCAGGACAACGTGTACCGCCAAGCCATCACGAGCGCGGGCACCGGCTGCATGGCCGCGCTGGACGCCCAGCGCTTCCTGGAGCAGGACGGCACGCTCTAGGCCCAGCTTCCGCCAAAAGGGCTATAATCCGAGGCTTTGCCGAAATGAGGCCCTCTTGCGGGGGCCTTCAGCGTTCCGGCAAGCCGGGGTACCGCCACCCGTTTCTGGCGAGGTCAAGCTGCAAAACACCTGCAATCTCCACGGTTGCGCCGGTGCCAGCTGTTCAAGAAAGAGTGTCCTCATGGCACGCGTATGCGACGTAACGGGCAAAGGCCCGATGGTCGGAAACAATGTTTCCCACGCCAACAACAAAACCAAGCGCCGGTTCCTGCCGAACCTGCAATACCGCCGTTTCTGGGTCGAGACTGAAAACCGCTGGGTTCGCCTGCGTGTTTCGAGCGCCGCGCTGCGCCTGATCGACAAGAACGGCATCGACGCCGTGCTCGCAGACCTGCGCGCACGCGGCCAAGCTTAAGGAGCTGAATCATGGCAACGAGCAAAGGCGGACGCGAAAAGATCAAGCTGGAATCCACCGCGGGTACCGGCCACTTCTACACGACCAGCAAGAACAAGAAGACGATGCCTGAAAAGATGTCGATCATGAAGTTCGACCCGAAGGCGCGCAAGCACGTCGAATACAAGGAAATCAAGCTGAAGTAATTCAGCGCTGGTTCCACCCAAACAAAAACCCCGCAGGGCTTGCCCGGCGGGGTTTTTTGTTGCCCGCTTCTCTTCCAGGCGAAGAAAAGCGGGCGTAAAAAAGCCGGCTCGAAGCCGGCTTTTTGAAGAGAGAGAGAGAGAGAGAGAGAGAGAGCGTGGTTCCCGCCTCTCTTGATAACGAGATCAGGCCCGTGCCGCGCGCAGTCGGGTCGAGAACTCGCGCAAACCGGCAATGCCGCTCGCTTCAGCACGATGGCACCAGGCAGCCAGGTCGGCAGCCAGTTGCTCGCGCGATTGCGAAGTGTTGAGCCAGAGCTGGCGCAGCTCTTCGCGCATCGTCACCATCTTGTCGATTACCGGGTGTGCGGCGCGCGCCTGCACCAGGTGCGTGCGGGCCGATGCCGGCACCTTGTCGTCGTCGCGGTGCAGCCAGTTCTTGGCCGCCTTGAGCACCGAGATATCGCCGCCCTTGGTCTTGAGGGCAATCAGCTCGGCCTTGGTCACGCGGCGCATTTCGCGGGCGTAGCCGGCCATGACCTCATAGCGGTTGGCAATGACGGCCTCGAGCGTCTTTTCGTTGGCCACGGGCTGGATATCGCCCATCTGCATCTTCGGCGGCACCTTCTTGACCTTGGCCCAGCCGATCGCCTGCATCATCTGGATGTAGACCCAGCCGATGTCGAATTCGTACTTCTTGACCGAGAACTTGGCCGACGTGGGATACGTGTGGTGGTTGTTGTGCAGCTCTTCACCGCCGATGATCAGGCCCCACGGCGAGACATTGCGGCTGGCGTCGGGCGCCTCGAAGTTGCGGTAACCCCAGTAGTGGCCAATGCCGTTGATGATGCCGGCCGCCGTGATCGGGATCCACAGCATCTGCACTGCCCAGACGGTCAGGCCGAGCACGCCGAAGAGTGCCAGGTTGATGACCAGCATCAGGCCCACGCCTTGCCAGCTGTAGCGGGTGTACAGGTTGCGCTCGATCCAGTCGTCGGGCGTGCCGTGACCGTAGCGATCCATCGTTTCCTTGTTCTTGGACTCGGCGCGATACAGCTCGGCGCCGCGCCAGAGCACTTCGTCGATGCCCTTGACCTGCGGGCTGTGCGGATCTTCTTCGGATTCGCACTTGGCGTGGTGCTTGCGGTGAATGGCAACCCATTCCTTGGTGACCATGCCGGTGCCCAGCCAGAGCCAGAAACGGAAGAAATGCGACGGGATCGGCCCCAGGTCCATCGCACGGTGCGTCTGCGTACGGTGCAGGAAGATGGTGACCGCGGCGATCGTGATGTGCGTGGTGACGAGCGTGTACAACACGATTTGCCACCATGTCAGGTCCCACAAGCCGTGTCCGAGCCAGTCGATGGCCGCGCTCAAAACGGCAGAGTCAGGAATCAACATTGAATTAAGTACTCCATGGCCACACGAAGGTGCAGCCTTCAGTTAACCCGCAATTTTAAGGTAGCAAGGCCAAAATGAGGCCTTTTACCCTTCCTTGAAAGCGCAGATTTACCCTACTTTGGAGTGCTGTGCCTATTTGCGGTTCCACACGGCCGCAAAGAAACCGTCCGTGGCGTGCCGGTGCGGCCATAGCCGCAGGTAGCGGTGGCCGTCCGGACCGCCGGCGCAAAGGGCCTCGAAACCCTCTACCTTGAGGCCCTGCAGCAGTTCTGCGGCATCCTGGGGCACGAAATCGGGGTTGGCCGCGCTGAAAGCCTCGGCAATGGCCTCGTTTTCCTCCGGCAGCACGCTGCAGGTGGCATAAATGAGACGCCCGCCCGATTTCAGCAGACGTGCCGCGCTTTGCAGGATGGCCGCCTGCTTGACCGTCAGTTCCTCGACCGACTTGGGAGACTGGCGCCATTTCAGGTCGGGATTGCGGCGCAGCGTGCCCAGGCCCGAGCACGGGGCGTCGACCAGCACCCGGTCGATCTTGCCGGCCAGGCGCTTGATGCGTTCGTCGCGCTCGTGCGCAATGGCCGCCGGATGAACGTTCGAAAGCTTGCTGCGCGCGAGCCGCGGCTTGAGCGCGTCGAGCCGATGCGCGGAGGTGTCGAAGGCGTAGAGCCGGCCAGTGTTGCGCATGGTCGCGCCAATCGCCAGCGTCTTGCCGCCGGCGCCGGCACAGAAATCGACCACCATTTCTCCTCGCTTGGCGTCCAGCAGCAGCGCCAGCAATTGGGAGCCCTCGTCCTGCACTTCGACGGCGCCTCGGGCAAAAGCGTCCAGCTTGGTCAGCGCCGGCTTGCCGTCGATCCGCAAGCCCCACGGCGAGAACGGCGTTACTTCAGATTTGATAGCAGCCTTGGCAAGCTCTGCCTTGACTTCAGCCCGTTTATCCGTGAGGGCATTGACCCGAAGGTCGAGCGGCGCGGGCTGCTGCAGGCTTTCGACCAGCGGCCAGAAACCGTCGCCCAGTTGGGCCTTGAGCGGCGCGACCAGCCATTCAGGCAGGTTGTGGCGATGGCGTTCCAGCAGGTCTTCCGGCTTGACGGCATCGCAGTTGTCGAGCCAGCGCTTTTCGGTGTCGTTGAGCGCGCTTTTCAGGAAGTCGCGCGGGCCATGAAAGCCGAGGATCGCCATGCGGCGCTCCTTGGAGCCGCTGCCCGAGGGCGACAGGTGGTCGAACAGGAGCTTCTTGCGCAAGACGGTGTAGACCGTCTCGGCAAGGGTGGCGCGTTCACGGGGGCCGAACTCGCGGTGGTCGCGAAAAAAGCGCGAAACGACCTGGTCGGCCGGGTGATCGAATTTCAGGACAAGGCCGACCAGATCGGCGGTGGCCTCCAACAGGGCTTTGGGGTGCATGCCCCGATTGTCTCAGCCGGAGGCCCCCTACGCCCCGCGCGTCCAGATCGTCCCGAAAGCCTGCCGTTCGATCTCGGCCAGCGTGGGCGAATGGCCGGCCCACAGGACCAGCGCCGCACCTGGCAGGCTCAGGGTGTGCTCGAGGTGGCGGCAAAGCTGCCAGCGGTCTTCATCGTCCATGCCGGGCAACTCGACGAACACGATGTAGGCCCTGCGCCATGGAAATTCGCGCAACGTCTTGCGCACCAGCCAGGCGCGCGAAATGGGAAGGCACCGCGCCAGGTCGGCCCGCAGTTCGCCCAGTTCATGGTCGCTCAGGTCGTGACGGGCGATCTGGCTGAAGAACGGCGTCTCCGTGATCTCCTCCCAGGCCCGGGCCTCGGCTTCTTCAGCCTCCTTGAGGCGGCCGCGCCACAGCTTGAGAGCTTCTTCGTCGTGAGCTCCAGCGTCCGGGTTCTCGAGCGCGGCCACGGCACTTTTCGCGGCCCACCATCGGCTGGCGGCGCTGGCTCCGTGCAAGCGTTCGAGCACGGCAAGGCGTGCCGCGCGATCGCGCACGGGGAGCATCTGGGCCAATCCTCGCAATGCCCCGGGGTGCTCGGGCGCGACGCGGAGTGCTCGCTCGTATCGAATGCGCACAGGAGCCGCCGGATCGAGCCGCCGCTCGGAATCGGCCCATTCGACGAGTTCGTCGGGTGTGTTGCGCTCGCCCCGCGCAGCAAGAAGCTCGACGCGCTCCCGGATGCGAGACCGGTGCGCGTGGTGCTGCTTCCAGTCGCTGGCATGGTTGCGGCGCCATTGGTTGTCGAAGTGTTCGATCCACTTTGCGCTGTCTGCCAGCATGCCCAGCGCCGGCTCGGCCGACCAGGGCGGCACCACCGCTTTCTGGCCGAGCGCTTCGAGCCGGTCGCGCAAGACCGGGTGGGTGTCTTCAAGATCGCTGACGCGCCGCATGGCCTCTCGCAATGCCCGGCGCGCAAGTTCGTCGCTGGGTGGCGTGGCGGCAAGCTCCTTCAGCGCCTTGAAAGGGCCCGGCGGCTGCGGCTCCCTTTCGGCCCGGGCCCAGTGCGAAGCCCAGAACTCATCGGCATACCAGTTCGCCTTGATGGCAATTTCCGTCAGCGCGGCCGCGGCGACGGTCGTGCCCAGGAGCCGGCCCGAAATGCGGTCGGCCTCGTACTCGTCCTGCCGGGCGAGCGCGAAGGTTCGGGCTGCAAAACGCGGAAAGTACCAACGGAAAAAGCTCTGCGACACCAGCGCCATCACGCCTTCGTCGCGCTGCAGGCTGGCGTCCAGCTTGAGCCACGAGAGCCGGGTGCGGTAGATCCAGGCGCTGAGCTTGCCGTGGTTGCCGCGCAGGTGCCCGTACTCGTGGGCAAGCACCGACAGCAGCCGCCGCCGGTCCAGCATCATCAGCAGCGGCAGGCCGATGCTGAGGGAATTGACCGCGCCGCCGAACAGCCCGAAACGCGGCACCTGCCGGATGCTGGCGTTGAATTCGTCGTCCAGGTAGACGCGGTGGACTGGCGGGCCCTTGATCTTCTTGCGTATGCGGTCGAGCGCCTCGAACAGTGCCGGCGCGTCCGCACGCGAAAGCTCCCGCCCTTCGGGTTCGTCGAACCGCACCCAGAGTGCGCGCAGCGTGGCCCAGAGCAGGCCCAACGCAAACAGAGCCAGCCAGCCACGTCCGAAACTGAAGCGTCCATGCCCGACCGACAGCGCGACCCAGGCGATGATGCCGACCGAAAGCGCGAGGCAAGCCAGCACCCAAAGGTAACCGAGCGCGGCAAATGCCGCGACGCTGCGACGATAGCGCGCGCTGTCGTCCGCGCTGGCATGCTCGCTCAGGCGGACAAGGTGAACAAAATCAGCGCGATCCATCCGACTCTCCCCTCACCGATGCCCGCAGTTTGAAAGAAGCAAGACCGTGAACGACAACGACCTGCCACCCCTGATAGAGACGCCGCCCGGCCGTTACCGCCACTACAAGGGCGGCGAATACGAAGTGCTGGGCACCGTGCGCCATAGCGAAACGCTGGAGCCGATGACGCTGTACCGCGCTCTTTATGGCGCGCAAGGGCTGTGGGTGCGCCCCGCCGCGATGTTCGGTGAAACCGTGGAGATCGACGGTGTTCGCCAACGGCGTTTCACCCCTGTCTAGGCCGCTACGTATTCGATAGCGCCAAAGCCATCGGCGGCTGTCAGCCGCAGCGGACGTCCGTCACGCGGCCGCGTGCGTCGACGTCGAGATTGAGGCGTCCGCCATTGAGTTCCATCGTCACGGCTTCGCCCGGCTTCAGCGCCCGGACGGTGCCCGCACCTGCGCGCACGCGCGCCGCGGCTTCGAGCTGGGGCGACAACGGCTGGCCAACGGCGAAGCGTGCGCCATCGGCATTGCACTGGAACACTGGTTCAGGTGCCGGAGCAGCTGCAGCGGGGGTTGCCGCGGGGGCTGAGCCTTGCGTGGCACAAGCCGTCATCAAGAAAGCGCCGGCAACGATGAACAGTAGCGATTGGGTTTTCAATTTTCTCTCCCGAAAACCCGCGAATATAAACAACTTTAACGAATGTGACCTGATGTATCTGCAAGCCATCCGGCAATGGCGCGTGGATACAACTGATGCTCTTGCGCGAGCACGCGGCCAGCCAGCGAGGCGGCCGTGTCGTCCGGCAGCACGGGCACGACGGCTTGCGCCAGGATTGGCCCATGGTCGAGCTCGGTCGTCACTTGGTGCACGGTAACGCCGGCCACTTTGCAGCCCGCGTCGATGGCTCGCTGGTGGGTATTCAACCCCGGAAACGCCGGCAGCAACGACGGGTGAATGTTGATCAGGCGCCCGGCGTAGTGCCCGACAAAGCCCGGCGTCAGGATGCGCATGAAGCCAGCCAGCACCACCAGCGCCGGAGCATGCGCGTCAACGACCTTTGCCAATGCCTCGTCGAAAGCTTCGCGCGTGGGAAATTCCTTGTGCGGGACCACGGCGGTTGCAATGCCGTGCGTGGCGGCAATCGCGAGCCCGCCCGCTTCGGTCTTGTTGCTGACCACCGCGGCGATGCGGGCGCCAAAGCGCTCGGCCCAGCGGTCGCGCTCGGCGGCGCGCACGATGGCCGCCATGTTGGAGCCGCCGCCGGAAATAAGGATCACGATGTTCTTCATGGGACGCGGGATTATCTGTGCTCGGCTCCGAGGGCCCTGAACTTGTCGCCGCGCGGACACCGATCCACAGCACGACCGTGCTAAAACTCGAAGTTCCGGAGACACACCGCCATCGGCGCGATGGCGGTAGACCGATCAACACAGCGAGGCACGCATGGATTTGAGCTTCACGCCCGAAGAACAGAAGTTCCGCGAAGAAATTCGCGCCTGGGTCAAGGACAACCTTCCCAAAGAGATTTCGCACAAGGTGCACAACGCGCTCGAGCTGACGCGCGACGATCTGCAAGGCTGGGCCAAGATCCTCGGCAAGAAGGGCTGGCTGGGCTACGGCTGGCCGAAGGAGTTCGGCGGCCCGGGCTGGACCGCCATCCAGCGCCACCTGTTCGAGGAAGAAACCGCCCTGGCCGGTGCGCCGCGCATCGTGCCGTTCGGCCCGGTGATGGTCGCTCCGGTGATCATGGCTTTCGGCAATGCCGAGCAGCAGAAGCGCTTTCTTCCCGGCATTGCCAGCGGCGAAGTCTGGTGGAGCCAGGGCTACAGCGAACCCGGCTCCGGCTCGGACCTGGCTTCGGTCAAGACCAAGGCCGAGCGCAAAGGCGATAAATACATCGTCAACGGCCAGAAGACCTGGACCACGCTCGGCCAGTACGGCGACTGGATGTTCAACCTCGTGCGCACCAGCAACGAAGGCAAGCCGCAAACCGGCATCAGCTTCTTGCTGCTCGACATGAAATCGCCTGGCGTCACGGTGCGCCCCATCAAGCTGCTCGACGGCAGCCATGAAGTGAACGAGGTGTTCTTCGACAACGTCGAAGTGCCGGCCGAGAACCTGATCGGAGAAGAGAACAAGGGCTGGACCTATGCCAAGCACCTGCTCTCGCACGAGCGCACCAACATTGCCGACGTGAACCGCGCCAAGCGCGAGCTCGAGCGCCTGAAGCGCATTGCCAAGAGCGAAGGCGTCTATGACGACCTGCGCTTCCGCGACGAGATCGCCAAGCTCGAAGTCGACATCGTCGCGCTCGAGATGATGGTGCTGCGCGTGCTCTCCGCCGCCACCTCGGGCAAGAACTCGCTGGACGTCGCGGGCCTCTTGAAGATCCGCGGCAGCGAAATCCAGCAGCGCTACAGCGAACTGATGATGCTCGCCGGCGGCGCGTATTCGCTGCCCCTCATCCGCGAAGCCATGGAAGCCGGCTGGCAAGGCAACTTCCCGGGCGGCAACCCGGCGCTTGCGCCGCTTGCATCGACCTTCTTCAACATGCGCAAGACCACCATCTACGGCGGCTCGAACGAAGTGCAACGCAACATCGTTGCGCAAACCGTTCTCGGCTGAGGAGACAAGAACATGGATTTCAATTTTTCCGACGACCAGGAACAACTGCGCGACGCCGTCCGCAAATGGGTCGACAAGGGCTATGACTTCGAGCGCCGCCGCGGTATCGAGGCAAAGGGCGGCTTCTCGCGCGAGGCCTGGGACGAACTGGCCGAACTCGGCCTGGGCGGCCTCTACATCGCCGAAGACGACGGCGGTCTGGGCATGGGCCCGGTGGCCGGCATGGTGGTGATGGAAGAACTGGGCCGCGGCATCGTGCTGGAGCCCTTTGCCCAGACGCTCATTGCAGGCGCCGTGCTCAGCGGCTACGCCGGCGCTGAACTCAAGGACAACTGGCTGCCGCGCATTGCGGGCGGCCAGGCCATCGTCGTTCTGGCCCATCAAGAGCGCAAGTCGCGCTACCGGCTCGATGTGTGCGAAGCCAAGGCGGTGAAAGCCGGCGATGGCTGGTCGCTGACCGGCGCGAAGAGCGTGGTGCCCGTGGGCGACGAAGCCGACGCCTACATCGTGCCCGCGCAGGCCGACGGCAAGATCGCCCTCTTCCTGGTCGAGCGCAGCGCCAGCGGTGTCGAAGCCCGCGGCTACGGCACGCAGGACGGCAGCCGCGCGGCCGAGGTCGTGTTCGACAAGGCAGATGCCACGCTGATCACCGCAGACGGCCTGGCTGCGCTCGAGTACGCGGTCGATGTGGGCATTGCGGCCACATGCGCCGAAGCGGTCGGCGTCATGGACAAGACCGTGGCCCTCACGGTCGACTACATGAACCAGCGCAAGCAGTTCGGCGTGGTCATTTCCACCTTCCAGGCGCTCCGCCACCGGGTAGCCGACATGAAGATGCAGCTCGAGCTCGCACGCTCGATGAGCTACTACGCCACGCTCAAGCTCAATGCCCCGGCCGACGAGCGGCGCCAAGCCATGGCGCGCGCCAAGTACCAGCTCGGCGTTTCGATGCGCTTCGTGGCAGCCAACTCGGTGCAGCTGCACGGCGGCATCGGCGTGACCGACGAATACATCGGCAGCCACTATTTCCGCAAGCTCACGCAGCTTGAAATGACCTTCGGCGACACCCTGCACCACCTGGGCGAAGTGTCGGCCCGCATGCAGGACACCGCGGGCGTGTTCGCCTGACGATGTTTTTCCCATAGCATCCAACGCCCGCCCGCCTTGTGCCGGCGGGCGTTTTTACTTGGAACCAGCCAGGAACAAAACATGCCATCGCGCCGCACCCTTCTTGCCCTCGGGCTCGCATCGACCGCCATGCTGACCGCTTGCGCCACCACACCATCGCCTTCTTTCAGCGAACGTCCGCCGATCGTCTTCATGCACGGCAACGGCGATTCGGCCGCACTCTGGCAAACGACGATGTGGCGCTTCGAATCGAACGGCTGGCCGCGCAACCGGCTCTTTGCGGTCGATCAGCCCTACCCGCTGGCACGCGACGACGACACCGTGGCACAGCCCGGCCGCAGCTCGACCGCCGATTCGGCCGCCTTCCTGAAGGCCGAAGTCGAGAAGGTGCTGAAGGCCACGGGTGCGAGCAAGGTGGTGCTGATCGGCAATTCGCGTGGTGGCAATACGATCCGGAATTACGTGCAGAACGGCGGAGGCTCGGCTGTTGTGAGCCATGTGGTGCTCGGCGGCAATCCGGCGCACGGCATCTGGGCGGTAAAGGGCTTTCGCGAGAACAACGAGTTTTCGGGGCTGTCCGCCTTCATGCAGCAACTCAACTCGCCCAAAGGACAGAACGGCGATGAGGTCACGCCTGGCGTGAAGTGGCTCACGCTGCGCTCGGACAGCAACGACAAATATGCGCAGCCCGACGGGCTGTGGATCGGCGTGCCGGGCCAGCCCACCAATATCGGCTTCGACGGGCCGGCGCTCAAGGGCGCGACGAACGTGGTGCTGCCGCGCGTGGACCATCGCGAGACTTCGTTCTCCCCCGCCGCCTTTGCCGCGACCTGGCAGTTCCTGACGGGCGAGCCGCCGCGCAGCACAGCGATTGCAGCCGAAACGAACGTCGTGCTCGATGGCCGTGCCGTCGGCGCGGAAAACCTCTCGCTGAACGGCGGCCAGGTCGCCGTCTATGCGGTCGATCCCGCCACGGGCGCCCGGCGCGGCAACGCGGTGCACAGCAAGAACATCGGCGCGGACGGCCGCTGGGGGCCCTTCAGCGCGCGCGGCGACACGGCCTACGAGTTCGTCCTCAGCGCGCCGGGATACGGCATCACGCACATCTACCGCAGCGCGTTTCCGCGCAGCAGCAGCGTGGTGAACCTGCGCCCCGAACGCCTCGCCGCGGCCGATGCCAACGCCGGCGCAGTTGTCGTCTTCACGCGCCCTCGCGGGTATTTCGATGCGCAGCGCGACACCATGCGCTTCGACGGCCAGAGCCCACCGCCCGGCGTGCCGCCCAAGGGCTCGGGCGTGTCGAGCTCCCGGTTGCGCGTTGCCGCGGCGGAGCCTCAGCGGGCAGTGACCGGTGAGTTCAACGGCGAGCGCATCACGGGCCTGACCTGGCCCGTGGCGCAGCAGCATGTGACCGTGCTCGAACTGACTTACTGAGGGCCAACAGCATGAACGACGCGGCTTCCTTCCCTTTCGTGCTGAAGACACGCGATGCACGCGGCGTGGTCACGCTGACGCTGAACCGCCCGGCCTCGTTCAACGCACTTTCCGAGGGCATGCTCGGCGCGCTCGAGCAGGCCATTGCCGAAATCGCGGCGGACGAAGACGTTCGCGCGGTCGTCATCGCGGCGGCGGGCAAAGCCTTCTGCGCGGGCCACGACCTGAAGGAAATGCGCGCGGAGCCCTCGCTCGGCTACTACCAGCAGCTTTTCGAGCGCTGCGGCACGATGATGCTGTCGCTCCAGCGCCTGCCCGTGCCCGTGATTGCGCGCGTGCACGGCATCGCGACCGCAGCGGGCTGCCAGCTGGTGGCGGTGTGCGACCTGGCGGTGGCATCCAGCGAGGCGCGCTTCGCGGTCAGCGGCGTGAACGTGGGCCTGTTCTGCGCCACACCCAGCGTCACCCTCTCGCGCAATCTCGGCCGCAAGGAAGCGTTCGAAATGCTCGTGACCGGTGAGTTCATCGATGCGCAGGAGGCCAGGCAGAAGGGCCTGGTCAACCGGGTCGCCGCGCCGGCCGAGCTCGATGCCGCGATCGAGGCGTTGGTTTCCAGCATCGTCGCCAAGCCCCGAAAGGCGCTCGCGCTCGGCAAGGCCCTCTTCTACCGCCAGCTCGAAACGGGCATCGAGTCCGCACTGGCCGACGCCAGCCAGACCATGGCCTGCAACATGATGGACGAAAGCGCGCTGGAAGGCGTTCAGGCCTTCATCGAAAAGCGCCCGCCGGACTGGAAGCGCTAGGTGTCGTGCAGCCGCGAGCTCTGCGGCAGGTGTGCCATCAAAAACTCCATCTGGTCCGCCAGGATGCGGCGGTTTCGCAGAATGAAATCCTCCCAGAGGCTGGGCACATAGGGCGCGTACAAGAGCGGCATGTTGGCCTGCTCAGGCGTGCGGCTGCTCTTGCGGTGGTTGCACGGCTTGCAGGCCGTGACCACATTCATCCAGGTGTCGATGCCCTTTTGCGCGAACGGAATGATGTGCTCGCGCGTGAGCTCGTCTTCGTGGAAATGCCCGCCGCAATAGGCGCAGATGTTGCGGTCGCGCGCAAAAAGCTTGCTGTTGGTGAGCCCCGGGCGCTGGGTAAAGGGGTTGATGCGCGGCACGCCCTTGGTGCCGATGATGCTGTTGATCGCAATCTGCGATTGCTCGCCCGTGATGGCGTTGTGGCCGCCACGGAACACAGCCACCTGCGCGCCCACCTCCCAGCGAACCTCGTCCGCCGCATAGTGGATGACCGCCTGTTCGAGCGATATCCATGACTGGGGCAGCCCTTGGGCCGACAGCTTCAAGACCTTCACCACACGCCTCCTCAAAAAGGGAAGAATCACGGAAAGACCAGGGACACGGAGCGCGCCGGAGACCACTTCAGGCGACGCACTGAGTCACAATATACCGGCTTTGTGACAAAACGGCCTGATTCGCCCAATTGACGGGCAAAAGGCGCTATCAAAAAGATACTCACCGATGCAGGTTTTCCGCGGCTTCCGGCACCCGGGCGTGGCTCCGGCCTGCGCCCTCACCATAGGCAATTTCGACGGCGTGCACCGTGGCCACCAGGCCATGCTGGCACTGCTGCAGACCGAGGCGCGCCATCGCGGGCTGCCCAGCTGCGTGCTCACCTTCGAGCCGCACCCGCGCGACTATTTCGCCGCCGTCACCAAGAAACCCGACCTGGCGCCGGCGCGCATTGGCACGCTGCGCGACAAGCTCACCGAGCTCGCGGCCTGCGGCGTGGCGCAGACGGTCGTGCTGCCCTTCGACGGCCGGCTGGCGTCCCAGTCGCCCGAAGACTTCATCCAGCACGTGCTGATCGACGGCCTTGGCGCGCGCTACGTGCTGGTGGGCGACGACTTCCGTTTCGGCGCCAGGCGGGCAGGCGACTACGCCATGCTCGACGCGGCCGGCGATGCCCATGGCTTCGACGTGGCGCGCATGAACAGCTACGAAGTGCACGGCCTGCGCGTTTCCAGCTCGGCCGTGCGCGAGGCGCTGGCCGAGGGCCGCATGGCAGACGCCCATCACCTGCTCGGCCGGCCGTACACAATCTCGGGCCACGTGGTCCACGGCCGCAAGCTGGGCCGCGCGCTGGGCGCCTCGGAGCCCGGCAAGGACGACGGCTTTCGCACCCTCAACCTGCGCTTCAAGCACTGGAAACCGGCCGCCAGCGGCATCTTCGCGGTGCTGGTGCATGGCCTCGCCGACCAGCCCCTGCCCGGGGTGGCCAACCTGGGCGTGCGCCCTTCGCTGGACGCCAACGACGTCAATGCCGGCCGGGTTTTGCTGGAGACACATTGCCTGGAGTGGCCCTCGCATCTGGGAGCCGAAGGTGCCTACGGTAAAATCGTCCGCGTGGAACTCCTGCACAAACTGCACGACGAATTGCGCTACACCAGCCTCGAGGCCCTCACTGCGGGCATCGCGAAGGATGGGCGCGACGCGCGCGCGTTCTTTGCGTCGACCCACGCCGAAACCCATCGCCAGACGACACGCGATCGAATTTAGCCCTGCACGCACCGTGCTGCCGCCCTTCGACAAGCTCAGGGCGAACGGCTTTTCTTCCGCACCGACCGCTCAATGCAGTTCGGGCTGAGCCTGTCGAAGCCCCTCTGTTTCGCACCCCAACATGTCTGACGCTGCTTCCACCACCGACTACCGCTCCACGCTGAACCTGCCCGACACCCCCTTTCCGATGCGCGGCGACCTGCCCAAGCGCGAACCGGGCTGGGTGAAGGAATGGAACGACGAAGGCCGCTACCACCGCCTGCGCGACGCCCGCCACGGCGCGCCCAAGTTCATCCTGCACGATGGCCCGCCCTACGCCAACGGCCAGATCCACATGGGCCACGCGGTGAACAAGATCCTGAAGGACATGATCACCAAGGCGCGCCAGCTCGAAGGCTACGACGCGCTCTACGTGCCCGGCTGGGACTGCCATGGCTTGCCGATCGAGAACGCCATCGAAAAGCAGTTTGGCCGCAACCTGAGCCGCGACGAGATGCAGGCCAAGAGCCGCGCCTACGCCACGGAACAGATCGCGCAGCAAATGGCCGACTTCCAGCGCCTGGGCGTGCTGGGCGAATGGGACCATCCGTACAAGACGATGGATTTCGCGAACGAAGCCGGCGAGCTGCGCGCATTCAAGCGCGTGATCGAGCGCGGCTTTGTGTATCGCGGCTTGAAGCCGGTGTACTGGTGCTTCGACTGCGGCTCGTCGCTGGCCGAGTTCGAAATCGAATACGCCGACAAGAAGAGCCAGACCATCGACGTGGCCTTCAAGGCGCACGACCGCGAGAAGGTGCTGAAGGCCTTCGAGACCGACCACACGATCCTCGGCGACATCTTTGCCGTGATCTGGACCACCACCGCGTGGACCATCCCGGCCAACCAAGCGATCAACCTGAACCCCGAGATCGAGTATTCGCTGGTCGACACCGAGCGCGGCCTGCTGATCCTCGCCAACTCTCTGGTCGAGATGTGCATGACGCGCTACGCGCTCGACGGCAAGGTGCTGGCCACGGTCAAGGGCGAGAAGCTCGGCGGGCTCGAATTCGAGCACCCGCTGTACGACGTCGATGCCGGCTACAAGCGCCTTTCGCCGGTGTACCTGGCCGACTACGCCACCGCCACCGACGGCACCGGTCTGGTCCATTCCTCGCCCGCCTACGGCGTGGACGACTTCAACTCCTGCATCGCGCACGGCGTGGCGTACGACGACATCCTGAACCCGGTGCAGGGCAACGGCAGCTACGCGCCCGACTTCCCGCTCTTCGGCGGCCAGAACATCTGGAAGGCCGTGCCGGTGATCATCTCGGCCCTGCGCGACGCCAACCGCCTGCTCACCACCGAGACCATCACGCACAGCTACCCGCACTGCTGGCGCCACAAGACGCCGGTGATCTACCGCGCCGCGGCGCAGTGGTTCGTGCGCATGGACGAAGGCGAAGGCGTGTTCACCAAGGACAAGGCGCCCAAGACGCTGCGCCAGACTGCGCTCGAAGCCATCGAGAAGACGAGCTTCTATCCGGAGAACGGCAAGGCGCGCCTGCACGACATGATCGCCAACCGGCCCGACTGGTGCATCAGCCGCCAGCGCAGCTGGGGCGTGCCGATTCCGTTCTTCCTGCACAAGGATTCGGGCGAGCTGCATCCGCGCACGATGGAAATCCTCGACCAGGCCGCCGACATCGTCGAGACGGGCGGCATCGAGGCCTGGAGCCGCGTCACGGTGGAAGAAATCCTCGGCGCCGAAGACGCACCCCACTACACCAAGAGCACCGACATTCTCGAGGTGTGGTTCGACTCGGGCTCGACCTTCTATCACGTGCTGCGCGGCACGCACCCCAACGTGCACCATGCGGCCGGCCCTGAAGCCGACCTGTACCTCGAGGGCCACGACCAGCACCGCGGCTGGTTCCACTCGTCGCTCTTGATCGCCTGTGCGCTGGAAGACCGCGCGCCGTACCGCGGCCTGCTCACGCACGGTTTCACGGTGGATGCCAAGGGCATCAAGATGAGCAAGTCGCTCAAGAACGGCATCGACCCGCAGGAAATCAGCAGCAAGCTGGGCGCCGAGATCATCCGCCTCTGGGTGGCCGCGAGCGACTACTCGGGCGACATCGCGGGCGACGACAAGATCCTCGCGCGCGTGGTCGACTCGTACCGCCGCATCCGCAACACGCTGCGCTTCTTGCTGGCGAACACCAGCGACTTCGACATTGCGAAGGACGCGGTGCCGCTCGACCAGCTGTTCGAGATCGACCGTTACGCGCTTGCGCGCGCTTCGCAGTTCCAGGCCGAGATCCTCGCCCACTACAAGGTGTACGAGTTCCATCCGGTGGTGGCCAAGCTGCAGATCTACTGCTCGGAAGACCTGGGCGGTTTCTATCTCGACATCCTGAAAGACCGGCTCTACACGACCGCGCCCGGCTCGCTGGCGCGCCGCAGTGCGCAAACCGCTCTCTGGCACATCTCGCAAGCCATGCTGCGCTGGATGGCGCCGTTCCTGAGCTTCACGGCCGAAGAAGCCTGGAAGTTCGTGAGCACGGGCAAGCCGGGCGAATCGATCTTCGCGCAGACGTTCAGCAAGTTTGCCGCACCCGACGAGGCACTGCTCGCCAAGTGGAGCCGCATTCGCGAGATCCGCGACGTGGTCAACAAGGACATCGAAGCCGTACGCGCCGAAGGCAAGGTGGGCTCGTCGCTGCAGGCCAACCTGCAGCTCAGCGCACCGGCTGAAGACTTCGCGCTGCTGGGCTCGCTGGGCGATGACCTCAAGTTCGTCTTCATCACTTCCGCCATCGAACTGGCTGCGGGCGAGGCGCTGTCTACCCTGGTAACGCCAAGCGCCGCGCAGAAGTGCGACCGTTGCTGGCACTACCGCGACGACGTGGGCCACGACCCGGCGCATCCGACGATCTGCGGCCGTTGCACAAGCAACCTGTTCGGCGCCGGTGAAGCACGGAGCTTTGCCTGATGGCGGCCGCACGTTCCGCCTCGGGGTCGCGTTCGCGCGGTGGCAGCCTGGGCATCTGGCCGTGGCTCGGGCTGGCGGCGATCATCGTGATCATCGACCAGTTCACCAAGACGCTGATCCTGGGCTACTACAAGCTCGGTGACGCAACGTACGTGACGAGCTTCTTCAACGTGGTTCGCGCGCACAACACGGGCGCCGCGTTCAATTTCCTGGCCGACCATTCGGGATGGCAGCGCTGGTTCTTCACGGCCATCGGCCTGGCGGCCGCGGTGTTCATCGTGTGGATGCTGAAATCGCACGCGGGGCAGAAGCTGTTTTCGTTCGCGATGGCGTGCATCCTGGGCGGCGCCATCGGCAACGTGATCGACCGGATGATGCACGGGTACGTGGTCGACTTCCTGAGCTTTCACGCTGGCAACTGGTACTTTCCGGCCTTCAATGCGGCGGACAGTGCCATCACGCTGGGTGCGATCTGCCTGATCGTCGACGAGATCCGGCGGGTTCGACGCGGGAAGTAAGCCAGTTTCTCAAGGGGCCTTCGGGCCCCTTTCTCTTCAAGGCCCAACGCGAGGGTTTTTCCCGGCTTTCTTGGCTTGTCATAGCAGGGTCATACTGCCGCGGTGCAATGTAATCGTTTACATAGCACCGCACGATGAGCATTCAATCCGTTGCAGCCAAGGCCGGGGTTTCCGTGGCCACCGTATCTCGGGCATTCAATTTCCCGAACAAGGTCACGCCGGCCACGCGTGAGTTGGTGGAACGCGTGGCGCGCGAGCTCCAGTACGTGCCCAACGCCAGCGCGCGCACGTTGCGCACCCAGCGCAGCCGCGCGCTGGGCGTGGTGCTTCCCACGCTCCTGAACCCCACCTTCGCCGAGTGCCTGCAAGGCATCGCGCGTGCCGCCATTGCGGGCGGATACGCCATCATTCCGGTTACCACGGGCTACCAGCTGGACGAAGAAGAACGCGCGGTCCATCTGCTGCTGGCGGGAAACGTCGACGGGCTGATCCTCGTGGTGTCCAACCCGTCCACTTCGGCCGCTCTTGCACGGCTTCGCAACGGCGGCACACCCTATGTGCTCGCCTACAACCGGCACCCCGATCACCCTTGCGTCACTGTCGACGGCGAAGCTGCAGTCGCCGACGCCGTCGCGCGCCTGGTGCTGCTCGGACATCGGCGCATCGCCATGGTCAGCGGCACGCTCACCGCCTCCGACCGTGCACAGCAGCGCTACCGGGGTTACCAGAAAGGCATGGCCGATGCCGGGCTCGATGCGCCCCCGCTCATCGAGGTACCTTTTGTCGAAAGCGCGGTCGGCGCGGTCGTCAACGTGTTGCAGGCCGACGGTCGTCCCACCGCACTGGTCTGCTCGAACGACCTGCTCGCCATCCGCAGTATCCGCGCCGCGCACCTGAGCGGGCTGTCCGTGCCCGACGACCTCAGCGTGGTGGGCTTCGACGGCATTGCGCTCGGCGAAGACCTCACGCCGGCGCTCACCACCGTTGCGCAACCCAACAGCGACATCGGCCGCCGCAGCGTCGAGTTGCTGATCCAGGCCATGGCCGGCGGCGCCACGCTGCAGGCCGGCGCGAGCCTGCTGCTGCCTTGCTTCTTCCGCGACGGCGAATCGTGCGCATCCGCAAGCGGTATCGCCGACGACTGATCACCCCTCTCACCCGCCTCAACCCTCACATCCACATCAAGGAGTTCTTTCATGTCTCTCCGCATCTCCCGCATGGCCCGCCTGGGCTTGCTCGCCGCCACGCTCGTTGCCGCAGGCGGCGCCGTGGCCCAGACCGCCATTTGCTACAACTGCCCGACCGAATGGGCCGACTGGGGCACGCAGCTCAAAGCCATCAAGGCCAAGACCGGTGTCACCGTGCCGGCCGACAACAAGAACTCGGGCCAGTCGCTCGCGCAACTCGTCGCCGAGAAGGCAAGCCCCGTGGCCGACGTCACCTACCTGGGCGTGACCTTCGCGGTGCAGGCCCAGAAGGACGGCGTGGTGGAGCCCTACAAGCCGGCAGCGTGGAAAGACATTCCCGACGGCCTGAAGGACCCGGCCGGCAACTGGTTCACCATCCACTCCGGCACGCTCGGTTTCATGGTCAACGTCGATGCGCTCAAGGGCAAGCCAATTCCAAGATCGTGGGCCGACCTGCTCAAGCCCGAATACAAGGGCCTTATCGGCTACCTCGACCCCGCTTCGGCCTTCGTCGGTTACGTGGGTGCCGTGGCGGTGAACGAAGCACGCGGCGGCACGCTCGACAACTTCGGCCCGGCCATCGACTACTTCAAGGCGCTGCAGAAGAACGAGCCCATCGTGCCGAAGCAAACTTCCTATGCGCGCGTGCTGTCGGGTGAAATCGCGATCCTGCTCGACTACGACTTCAACGCCTACCGCGCCAAGTACAAGGACAAAGCCAACGTCGCATTCGTCATTCCGAGCGAAGGCACGCTGGCCGTCCCCTACGTGATGAGCCTGGTTGCCAAGGCACCGCACGCCGCCGATGGCAAGAAGGTGCTCGACTTCGTGCTGTCCGACGAAGGCCAGGCCATCTGGGCCAAAGCTTACCTGCGGCCGGTGCGCGCCAGCGCAATGCCGAAGGACATCGAGGCGCAGTTCCTGCCGGCTACCGAGTACGCCCGCGCGAAGAGCGTGGACTACGCGCGCATGGCTGAGGCGCAGCGGGCGTTCTCTGATCGGTATCTGAAGGAAGTGCGCTGAAGTGTTTTGTTCAGGGCGCGCACCCGCCGACGGGGTACCTTGCTCCGCGAATGTCCCCCGGCCTGCGGCCTCCTCCTTTATTTCAATGTCCCCCGGCCTGCGGCCTCCTCCTTTATTTCGCTGCGCAAGGCACCCCATCGACGGGAGCGTTGTGCAGAGCGGTGGTTGACGGGGGACATTCGCGGAGGGGAGTACCCGGTGGCCTTTGCACGCGCCCTGAACAACAGCGCCCAGAACAACAGCACCCGCAACACAGCGCGAAATGAAAGACTGAGATGAAGCAAGCCAACGCCTGGAACCCACGCTGGCGCCTGCTGGCCTGCGCAGCACCCGCCGCCGTGTTCTTCGCTGCCTTCTGGCTGCTGCCAGTAGTGCGCCTGCTCACGCTGCCCGCGACCAAGGGCTGGTCCACCTACTTCGCGGTGCTGACAGATTCGCGCTATCTGCAGAGCATGGCCAACACCGTTGCGCTGTCGGTGGCGGTAACGCTGACGACACTGGTGCTGGGCGCGGCCGTGGGCATTTATCTTGCGCGCCATGCCTTCACCGGCAAACGCATGCTGCTGTCGCTGCTCACGCTCCCGCTCTCTTTTCCAGGCGTGATCATCGGCTTCTTCGTCATCCTGCTCGGCGGGCGGCAAGGGCTGGTGGCCGACATCGGCGACAGCCTCTTCGGTGAACGCATCACCTTCGCCTATGGACTGCTCGGACTGTTCCTGGCCTACCTGTACTTCTCGCTTCCACGCGCCATTGCAACCTACGCCGCGGCGGCCGAGGCCATGAACGTGCAGCTCGAAGAAGCCGCGCGCTCGCTCGGCGCCTCTCGGCTGCGCGTGGCGCGCGACGTTTGGATGCCCGAGCTTGCCCCCACCACGCTGGCCTGCGGCGCCATTCTGTTCGCCACCTCGATGGGCGCCTTCGGCACCGCCTTCACGCTCGCCAGCAAGTTCGAGGTGATTCCCATCACCATCTACAACGAATTCACCAACTACGCCAACTTTGCGCTCGCCGCATCGCTCTCGATTGCGTTGGGCATCGTGACCTGGCTGGTGCTGTTCGTTGCGCGCCGCTTCGGGGCCAACCCGGTCGCGCGCTGAAGGAAAACGCTCATGCGAAAAAAGAACACGCAATCCAAGGCGCCTTTCCTGCTGGCCACCACTGTGCTGGTGAGCATTTTCATGATCGCGCCGATGCTGCTGTCCGTCATGGCCGGTCTGGTCAACAACTACAGCACGGGCCTGAAGAGCGGCCTCACGCTGCGCTGGCTCGGCGAAGTGTGGGAAAACTATGGCGGCACCGTCGGCTGGTCGCTCGCACTGGCGTCTGCCTGCGTCGTCGGCACCGTGTTGCTGGGCGTGCCCTGCGCCTATGCGCTGGCGCGCAGCCGCTCGCGCGCGGCGCATATCTTCGAAGAACTGCTGACACTGCCCGTTGCAGTGCCGGGCCTCGCAACCGCGCTGGCGCTCATCCTCGCCTACGGCCAACTCACCGCCTTCCGCCAGAGCTTCGCCTTCATTCTCGTGGGCCACATGGTGTTCACACTGCCGTTCATGGTTCGCACCGTGAGCTCGGCCTTCCAGCGCGGCGACCTCCTCGCGCTCGAAGAAGCTGCGCGCTCGTTGGGCGCCAACTTCCGCCAGCGTTTCATGGGCATTCTGGTGCCCGCCGTGTTCCCCGCCATCGTGGCCGGCAGCCTGATGGTGTTCACGCTCTCGGTGGGCGAGTTCAACCTCACGTGGATGCTGCACACGCCGCTCACGCGCACCCTGCCCGTGGGCTTGGCCGACAGCTATGCCTCCATGCGCATCGAGATCGGATCGGCCTACACGCTGGTCTTCTTCGCCGTCATTCTTCCGGTGCTGTGGGGCCTGCAGTACCTTGCCAACCTAATCCAGAAACGCCATGGAACTTGAACGCATTCCCATCGACATCGCGAACTGCGCGAAGACCTACGCCGACGGCACGCGCGGCCTGCTGCCGACCGACTTGCACGTGGAAGCGGGCGAAGTGCTCGCGCTGCTCGGCCCCTCCGGCTGCGGCAAGACCACGCTGCTGCGGCTGATTGCGGGGCTCGAGGCACCCGACGAAGGCAGCCGCATCGTGTTCGGCGGGCAAGACGTCACGCAGCGCCCGGTGGAACATCGCGGCGTGGGCATGGTGTTCCAGAGCTATGCACTTTTTCCGCAGATGACGGTGGCCGCCAACATCGGCTATGGCCTTCGCATTCGCGGTGTGTCGCCCGAAGAAGAAAAGCGCGCCGTGGGCGAACTGGTCGACCTGACGCGGCTCGGCGGGCTTGAGAACAAGCGACCCGCCGAACTCTCGGGCGGCCAGCGCCAGCGCGTGGCCCTGGCGCGCGCGGTTGCCGTGCGCCCGCGCGTGCTGCTGCTCGACGAGCCGCTGGCTGCGCTCGACGCCAAGCTCAAGGAGTCGCTGCGCGACGAGCTCGCCGAACTGCTGCGCCGCCTGCACATCACGGCGATCCACGTCACGCACGACCAGCAGGAGGCGCTGGCCATTGCCGACCGCCTGGCGGTGATGAGCGCCGGACGCATCGTGCAGGTCGGCCGCGGCGAAGAGCTGTACCGCGCGCCGTCACACCCCTTCGTGGCGGAGTTCCTGGGCCGGGTGAACCGGCTGGCGCGCGAGCCGGACGCCATTGCGCAAGGCGTTGTCCGACTCGGCGGAAGCACGCTGCCTTGCCCACCCGCCTGGCGCGATCATGCGATGCTTCTGGTGCGACCCGAAGACGTGGAGGTAAGCGCGCCCCAGCCGGGCTGGGGGCTCGCCGCTGTCGAACGCCGTACCTTTCTCGGCGACCGCGTGCAACTGCAGCTGCGCACGCAGGACCAGCCCTTGCTGGTCGCCGATGTCGGCCGCGACACGCCTTTCGGCCCAGGTGATCCGGTCGGCCTTCGCATCCAACCCGATCGCCTGATGACGTCGCAGGAAACCAGCGCATGAACACGGCAACGACACAAGACACCACCTTCCTGGCGCAGCTGACGGACCTGCACATCCGCGAGCCCGGCCGCTTGGCGTACGGCCGCATCGACACCGCGCCCTACCTGGAGCGCGCGGTGCAGTCGGTGCTGCGCCTGCCGCAATTGCCCGACGCGGTGGTAATCACCGGAGACCTGAGCGACTTCGGCCGTGCGGCCGAATACGAGCACCTGGCACGTCTTCTCACGCCGCTCAACATGCCGGTCTACCTGATGCCCGGCAACCACGACGACCGCGACCAGCTGCGCCGCAGCTTCCCAGGCCATGGCTACCTGGCGGCGGGCGTGGGCTCTGCCGGCTTTGTCCAATACTCGGTGCGCGTGGGCGCGCTGCGCCTGCTGACGCTCGACACCTGCGTGCCGGGCGAGAGCCATGGCGCCCTCTGCAACGAGCGGCTGGCCTGGCTCGAGCAACAGCTCGAAGCCTGCCGGGGCGAACCCGTGGTGATTGCCATGCACCACCCGCCCTTCCAGACGCTGATCGGCCACATGGACGAGATCGGCCTGCTGCAAGGCGCCGAGGCACTTGAAGCGCTGGTCGCGCGGCACCCCAACGTCGAACGCGTGATCTGCGGACACCTGCACCGCGCCATCGACGCGCGCTTCGGCGGCACCATCGCATCCACTTCGCCCGCACCGGCGCACCAGGTCTGCCTGGACCTGGCGCCCGACGCGGCTTCGGCGTGGATGCTGGAGCCGCCCGGATTCCGCGTGCACGCCTGGTCCGCGCGCGGTGGACGGCTCGTGACGCATTTGGCGGCTTCCGGCACATTCGAAGGCCCTTTTCCTTTCCATGACAACGGAGCACTGATCGATTGAGCCCATAGTGTGGAAAATGGGGGCGAAAACGAACTAAAACGAAAAGGATAGAAACCGGCACCCATGAAGCATCTTCTGAACCTGCTCGCCGCCGTCGCACTGCTGGTGTGGGGCACGCACCTCGTTCGCACAGGCGTGCTGCGCGTGTTCGGGGCCAATCTGCGCAAGATCCTGGTGCAGAGCATGCGCAACCGCTTCACGGCCGCCCTGTCGGGCATCGGCGTGACCGCGCTGGTGCAGTCGAGCACGGCCACCTCGCTGATGACTTCGTCCTTCGTGGGGCAGGGCCTGGTCACGCTGCCGGCCGCGCTGGCAGTGATGCGCGGAGCCGACATAGGTACGGCACTCATCTCGGTGCTGTTCTCGGCCGATCTGTCATGGCTCTCGCCGATGTTCATCTTCGTGGGCGTGGTGCTGTTCATTTCGCGCTCGGCCAGCGTCGCCGGGCGCGTCGGCCGGGTGCTCATCGGCCTGGGGCTGATGCTGCTCGCGCTGCAATTGGTGGTGGAGGCCACCGAGCCGCTCTTCTCGGCTCCGGCGGTGCGGGCGCTCCTGGCCTCGCTCAACAGCGACGTGCTGCTCGAAATCACCATTGGCGCCGCGCTGGCCATCGTGGCGTATTCGAGCCTGGCGGTGGTGCTGCTGGTCGCGGCCATGGCAAGCTCCAACGTGGTTCCGCTGGACGTGGCGCTGGGGCTGGTGCTCGGCGCGAACCTCGGCAGCGGATTGCTGGCCGTGCTGACCACCGCCAAGTCGGCCGTGCCGGTGCGGCAGGTCACGGTGGGCAACCTGCTGTTCAAGGCACTTGGCGTGGCCATCGTCGCGCCGTTCGTGGGGCTCTGGCTGCGCTACGTACAACCCCAAGTGCCCAACGCAACGCACGGCGTGGTGCTGTTCCACCTGGCGTTCAACGTCGTCATCAGCCTGGGATTCATCGGCCTCACGCAGTGGGTGGCAACGCTGGTCACCAGGATGCTGCCGGTGCCGCAGCAACCGGCCACTTCCACCCGGCCGCATCACCTGGACCCTTCGGCGCTTTCAACACCTTCGCTCGCCATTTCGAACGCGGCGCGCGAGGCGCTGCACCAGGCCGACATTGTGGAAACCATGCTCATCGGCACGCTGGACGTGATCCGCCACAACGACCTGCGCCTGTCGCAGGAGCTGCGCCAGCTCGACGACACGGTGGACGAGCTCTACTCGGCCATCAAGTACTACATGACGCGCATCTCGCGCGAGGCGCTGGGCGAAGAAGAAAGCCGGCGCTGGACCGACATCATCAGCTTCACCATCAACATGGAGCAGATCGGCGACATCATCGAGCGCGTGATCATCGACATCGAAGACAAGAAGATCAAGCCGCAGCGCAACTTCTCGGCCGCCGGCATGGCGGAAATCGTCGAGCTGCACGGCCGGCTGGTGGCCAACTTGCGGCTGAGCATGAGCGTGTTCTTGAACGGCAACGTGCGCGATGCGCAAAAGCTGCTGCAAGAAAAAGCACGCTTTCGCGACCTTGAACGGGCCTATGCCACCACCCACCTCGACCGGCTGTCGGACCGCACCACGCTGAGCATCGAGACCAGTTCGCTGCACATCGACCTGATCAGCGACCTGAAACGCATCAACTCGCACATCTGCTCCATCGCCTATCCGATCCTCGAATCGGCCGGTGCGCTGGCACCGAGCCGGCTGCGCGAATCGCGGCTGGGCAAGATCGAAGGCTGATTCGCCGGCGCAAGACTGCGCGAAGACGCGCGAGGCCGATTCGTCAGTGCGCAGCCGAGAACGACGAATTCATGAACTGCTCCTGCCGGCGACGCAGGCAGAAGTCGATCAGGTCGTCGATCTCGGTGGCCTTGTCGAACACCGCATCGGCGCCAAGCTGTTTGCACTTGCGCCGCATCTCGGGAGTAAGGTGATTGCTGAGCACCACCATCTTCTGCGCCGGCTCACGGTTGCGGCAGGCCTCGAGCACGCTGAAGCCGGTGCCGTCCTTCAAGAACAGGTCGACGATGGCCAGGTCCCATTGCGAGAGATTGCTCGTCAGCCAACGGGTGCCTTCACGCTCCGATTCCGCCTGGCCCACCGGGTCGACCCTTGCCACTTCGCGCAAGGTACCCAACAGGTTTTCGCGGATGGTGGGGTTGTCCTCGACAACAAAGGTTCTAACGGTGTCCATGTGGCGTTTCTCGAGCTTTGTAGCAGGCTACAAAGTGCGCTTTGCACAAGACGAAGGCATGACACCCCATCGCGGGTAGGACAAGGCTGGCCCGGCGCCGGGCCGGCGTTTGCCCTCCCTCAGAGCGTCAGGATCGTGCAGCCGGTGGTCTTGCGCGCTTCCAGGTCACGGTGCGCTTGCTGCACGTCGCCCAATGCGTAGCGCTGGTCGATCGGGATCTTCACCGCGCCGCTTTGCACCACCGCGAACAGGTCGTCCGCCATGGCCTGCGTGCTCTCGCGCGTCGAAATGTGCGTGAACAAGGTGGGGCGCGTCACGTAGAGCGACCCCTTCGAGGCCAGCGTGCCAAGGCTGATCGGCGGCACCGGGCCCGAGCCATTTCCGAACACCGCCAGCAAACCGAACGGGCGCAGGCACTCGATCGAGGCTTCCCAGGTGTCCTTGCCGACCGAGTCGTACACCACCTTCACGCCTTTGCCGCCCGTGATCTCCTTCACCCGGGCCGCGAAGTTCTCGGTGCTGTAGTTGATGGCATGCGCCGCGCCATGCTCGAGCGCGAGCTTGCACTTGGCGTCGCTGCCGGCCGTGCCGATCAGCTGCAGGCCCAGCGCCTTGGCCCATTGGCAGGCGATCAGCCCGACCCCGCCGGCCGCAGCGTGGAACAGCACGAAGTCGCCCGGCTGCAGGCCTTCCGCCGGCAGCGTTTTCTTCAGCAGGTATTGCGTCGTGAGGCCCTTGAGCATCATGGCCGCGCCGGTCTCGAAAGAAATGGCGTCGGGCAGCTTGCAGACGCACTTGGCCGGCATCACGCGCAGCTCGCAGTAGGCACCGGGAGGCTGGCTCGCATAGGCGGCGCGATCACCCGCCTTGAGATGCGTGACGCCCTCGCCCACCGCTTCGACAACGCCCGAGGCCTCCATGCCAAGCTGCAAAGGCATCTGGAACGGGTAGAGGCCGCTGCGCTGGTAGGTGTCGATGAAGTTCAGGCCCACGGCCTTGTGGCGAATGCGTATTTCACCTGGCCCGGGTTCGCCGACTTCCACGTCGACGATCTTCAGTTCTTCGGGACCGCCATGGCGGTCGATACGAACGGCTTTGCTCATCATTTTGCAGTCTCCAAGGCTCGCGAAAAAGAAGACGCGCATCGTGCCACGTTTGGCCTTTCCGCGGCGGCGGCGGGCAATGCCCGGTAGAGTCGGCGGCCATGCAGATCCAGCAGCGCCTTACACCGACAACCGTCTTCCTGCTCACCGTGCCGCCGCTGCTGTGGGCCGGCAATGCGGTGGTCGGCCGCATGGTGCGTGAACTGGTGTCGCCGCTCACCCTGAATTTCGTGCGCTGGATCATAGCCTTCGTGCTCCTGCTGCCGCTTGCGTGGCCCGTGCTGCGCCCCGGCAGCCCGATGTGGCCGCACTGGAAGCGCTACGCGGTGCTGGGGCTGCTCGGCATCGGTTGCTACAACGCCTTCCAGTACCTGGCGCTGCAGACGTCCACGCCGATCAACGTCACGCTGGTGGGCTCCAGCCTGCCGCTGTGGATGCTCGCGACGGGCGCTGTCTTCTTCGGCGCCCGCGTCAACGCGCGAGAGATCGGCGGCTCGCTGCTCTCGATGCTTGGCGTGCTGCTGGTGCTGAGCCGGGGTGAATGGCGGCAGTTGCTCGCGCTGCGCCTGGTGCCGGGCGACCTGTACATGATCCTGGGCACCATTGCCTGGGCGTTCTACAGCTGGATTCTGGTTCGCACGCGAGAGCCGCAAGGCGTGCGGCAAGACTGGGCCGCGTTTCTCATGGCGCAAATGGTGTTCGGCCTGGGATGGTCAGGCGCGTTCGCGGCCGGAGAGTGGACGCTGACCGATGCACACATCGTGCTCGGCTGGCCCCTTTTTGCTGCCCTGGCGTTCATCGGCATTGGCCCCGCCGTGGTGGCTTACCGCTGCTGGGGCAGCGGCGTGCAGCAGGCCGGGCCGCAGGCGGCAAGCTTCTTCATGAATCTCACGCCGCTGTTTGCCGCGCTGCTGTCTGCGGCGTTCCTCGGCGAGCCGCCGCACTGGTACCACGGCGCGGCATTCCTGCTGATCGTGGGTGGCATCGTGGTCTCGTCGTCATCCAGACGTTGAGACCACGAGGCGGGGTCAGTAGGTGCCTGGATAAGCCCCGCCGTCGGCCAGTACGTTCTGCCCGGTCATGTAGCCTGCCTGCATGCTGCAGAGAAAGGCGCAGATGGCGCCAAACTCGGCCGGCGTGCCGAAGCGCTTGGCCGGGATGTTCTTCTTGCGGGCTTCCCACACGGTGTCGAAGTCCTGGCCGGTCTTCTGGGCCGTACCGGCCATCGTGCCCTTGAGGCGGTCTGTGTCGAACGAGCCGGGCAGCAGGTTGTTGATGGTCACGCCCTGCGCCGCAATGGCCGTGCGTGCCACACCTGCCACAAAGCCCGTGAGGCCGCTGCGCGCGCCGTTCGAAAGGCCCAGGATGTCGATGGGCGACTTCACCGAGCTGGAGGTGATGTTGACGATGCGCCCGAAGCCGCGCTTGGCCATGCCGTCGACCGTGGCCTTGATGAGCTCGATGGGCGTGAGCATGTTAGCGTCGACCGCCTTGATCCAGGCTTCCCGGTCCCAGTTGCGGAAGTCACCTGGCGGCGGGCCGCCGGCATTGGTCACCACAATGTCGAACTCATGGCGGAGCGCGAACACGGCCGCGCGGCCTGCCTCGGTGGTGATGTCCGCTGCCACGTGCTTGACGAAAGGCGCCGGCGAGCCCGCTGCCGCCGCAACCAGCTTTGCAGCCGCCGCTTCGAGCGCCTCGGCGCCGCGCGCCACGATCACCACGTTCACGCCTTCGCGCACCAGCGCTTCGGCGCAGCCATAGCCAAGCCCCTTGCTCGCGCCGCAAACCAGCGCGGTCTTGCCTGCAATGCCCAGATCCATGTTTTTTCTCCTGTACTGCAGGGGCGCTAGCGCCCCGTGCGTGTGAAAACGAAGATGCCCGCGATCACGAGCAACGTGCCGGCCGCGATCCACGCGGTGAACGGCTCGCCGAGTATGACCACCCCCATCAGGATGGTCGAAAGAGGCCCGATCATGCCGGTTTGCGCAGCCATGGCAGGACCGATGCGCTCGATGGCCATCATGACCATCAGGACAGGCACCGCCGTGCACAGCGTGGCGTTCAGCACCGAGAGCCAGATAACCTCGGGCGCCACTTGCATTGCAACGCTCATGGGCCGCGTGAGCACAAACTGCAAGATGCACAGCACGCAGGCCACGGTGGTGGCCAGGCCCACGAGCCGCAGCGAGCCGAGCCGCTTGACGAACTCGCCGCTGTAGACCAGATAGCCCGCATAGCTCACCGCGCTCAAAAACACCAGAAAGGCGCCCCAGGCTGCCGCCCCGCCGCCCTTGCCGCCACCGCCGGTCCAGAGCTCATGCCCGAAGACCAGCAGCACGCCGGCGTAGCTCACGATCATGCCCAGCACCTGCGGCCGTGTGGCGCGCCGCCCGTACAGGAGCCAGCCGAACAGCAGCACCAGCGTGGGGTTGAGATAAAGAATCAGCCGCTCAAAGCTGGCCGAGATGTAGGCGAGCCCCGCAAAGTCGAGAAAGCTTGCAAGGTAGTAGCCCGAGAAGCCGAGCCCGATCACCCCCAGCCAGTCGCGAAACGTGAGCGAAGGCTTGCCGCGACCTGCCCACCACGCCATGACCGCGAAGAGCGGCAGCGCAAAGAGCATGCGCAGCATGATCAGCGTGACGGCATCCACCCCATGGCGGTACGCCAGCTTGACGATGATGGCCTTGCCGCTGAACGCGATGGCGCCCAGCGAAGCGAGGATGAGGCCGGGCGCAATGCTCTTTGCGCCGCTGTGCGCGGAGGGAATGCCGGTCTGTACGGCGGACTTGGTCATTCCTCGATCATCGCGTGGTCTTCAATAGCCTGCAGCCACGCCATCGCGGCGCGGATCGCTGGCGGCCACATAGCCTTCGACCGACGGATCGCCCGCGCGCCAGATGAACTGGCCGGCGCCGAAGTCCTGGTAGGAATCGTTGATCACGTCCAGTTTGTGGCCGAGGTCGCGCAGGCCCTGCACGGTGTTCGGGTTCATTGCCGCCTCGACGTTGATCTCGAGCCCCGCGTTGAAGCGCCAGCGCGGCGCATCGCACGCGGCCTGCGGGTTCTGCTTGTAGTCGAGCATGCGCACCAGCGTTTGCATATGGCCCTGGGGCTGCATGTTGCCGCCCATCACGCCAAAGCTCATGACCGGCTGGCCGTCCTTGGTAAGGAAGGCCGGAATGATGGTGTGGAAGGGCCGCTTGCCCGGGGCGACGACATTCGGGCTTTCGGCCTTGAGGCTGAAGCCGTGGCCGCGGTTCTGCAGGCTGATGCCGAACTCGGGCTCCACGCAACCCGAGCCGAAGCCCATGTAGTTGCTCTGGATGAAGCTCACCATCATGCCGCTCTCGTCAGCAGCCGTGAGATAGATGGTGCCGCCCTTCACTGGGTTGCCGGCCTTGAAGTCCTGCGCCTTGTTCACGTCGATAAGTCTCGCACGCGATGCGAGGTAGGCGTCATCGAGCATTTGCGCGGGGGTCACCGTCATCGACGATGGCTCCGACACGTAACGGTACACGTCGGCAAAGGCCAGCTTCATGGCCTCGATCTGCAAATGCTGCGAAGCGACCGAGTCGACCGGCAGCGAAGCGATGTCGAACTTTTCGAGAATGCCGAGCGCGATCAGCGCTGCAATGCCCTGGCCATTGGGCGGAATCTCGTGCAGCGTGTGGCCGCGGTAGTCGCGCGAAATCGGCTTGACCCACTCCGGCTGATAGGCCGAGAGGTCGGACACGGTGAGCGCGCCGCCCTGCTCCTTCGAAAACCTGGCGAGCGCTTCGGCGATCTCGCCGCTGTAGTAGGCCTCGCCCTTGGTGCGGGCAATGGCCTTGAGCGCGCGCGCGGCGGCCGGAAAACGAAACAGTTCACCGATCTCGGGGGCGCGGCCCCAAGGCAGGAAACTCTGCGCAAAGCCCGGCTGCGACTCGAGCAGCGAGGTGGCCGCGACCCACTTGCCCTGCACCACCGGCGGCACAAGGTAGCCGCGCTCGGCAATGTCGATGGCCGGCGCCATCAGGTCGGCGAAGGGCAGCTTGCCGAAGCGGTCGCTCAGCGCCACCCAGCTGCGCACGGCGCCCGGCACCGTGACCGAATCGATACCGCGCATGGGGGGCGTGGCGGCATCGGCGCCGTACTTGGCCTTGAAGTATTCAGGCGTCCAGGCCTTGGGCGCAGGACCGGAGCCGTTCAGGCCATGCAGTTCCTTGCCGTCCCACAAGATGCAGAACGCGTCGCTGCCGAGGCCGTTGCTCACCGGCTCGACCAGCGTCATCACGGCCGCCGTGGCAACGGCCGCATCCACGGCGTTGCCGCCTTGCTGGAGCATGCGCAGCCCGGCTTGCGACGCCAGCGGGTGCGAGGTCGACACCACATTGCGCGCGAAGATCGGGATACGGGTGGAGAGATAGGGATTGTTGAAATCGAAGTTCATGTCGGTTTTGTCTCGTTACTCGTTGGTGATCTTGCGGTCGACCACGATTTTTTTCCACTTGGCGGCATCGGCGGCCACCATCTTCGCGAACTGCTCGGGCGTTCCGGCGGTGGCAGGTTCGATGCCCAGGCGCGAAAGCTTGTCCTTCACCTCGGGATCGGCCAGCGCTTCGTTGGCGGCCTTGTTGACGCGCGCCACGATGTCCGCCGGCAGCCCCTTCGGCCCATAGAAGCCGAACCAGGTGTTCGACTCATAGCCCGGCAGCGTGTCGGCAATGGGCGGCAACTCCGGCGCGAGCGGGCTGCGCTTCAGCGTGGTCACGCCAAGCGCGCGCAAGCGTCCGTCGCGCACGTGCGGCATGCCGGTAGGGAGCGAATCGAACAGCACGTCGATCTTGCCGCTGATCAGGTCGGGAATGGCAAGCGCCGTGCCCTTGTAGGGAATGTGCGTGACGAACACGCCGGCCTGCGCCTTGAAGAGCTCTGCCGTGAGCTGCACGATGGTGCCGTTGCCGCTCGAAGCGTAGTTGAGCTTGCCCGGGTTCTTCTTGGCATGGTCGATCCATTCGCGCACCGTTTTCGCGGGCGAATTGACCGGCACCAGCATGATGCTGGGTGCATCGCCCACATGCGCGATGGGCGAAAAATCGCGCACCGTGTCGTAAGGCAGCTTGCTGGTGATGGCCGGGCCGATCGAATGCGTGCTGGTGGTGGCCAGCAGCAGGGTGTAGCCATCGGCCGGCGCCTTCGCCACCAGGTCGGAACCGATGGCGCCGCCGGCACCCGGCTTGTTGTCGATGACCAGCATGGCGCCGAGCTTGTCGCCCATCTTCTGGCCCAGCGTGCGGGCAAATAGATCCGTGGCGCCGCCCGCAGGAAACGGCACAACGAGCCGCACCGGTTTGGTGGGATAGCCCTGCGCGAAGCTGGCGGTGCTCGATGCAGCCAGGCAAAGCGCCGCGGCAACTCCTTGAAGGAACTGAATTCGTTTCATGGTGCTGGATTCTGGCTCGATAGGAAAACCTTGCATGCTATGCAGCCGCCGCGCATCAAGCCAGATAATCCACTTTATTCAACTATGAATGGGGTTTATGGCAAAGAACGCCTCGGATGAGGTTTCGCTGCAGCAATTGCGGGCGTTGGCTGCAGTGGCCGAAACGGGCAGCTTTACCCTCGCGGCGGAAACCCTGCAGCTGACGCAGCCCGCAATCAGCCACCTGGTCAAGCGCATGGAAGAAGAACTCGGCCAACCGTTGGTGGTGCGGGGCCGCCGCATCCAGCTGACGAGCGCCGGCCAGGTGATGGTCGAAACCGCGGTGCGCGCGCTGCGGCTCATTGATGAGTCGGTAGACGCCTGCCGTTCGCAGTCGCAGTTGCGCGAAGGCCGCGTGGTGCTGGCGGTGGGCCACCTCACGGCCGGTGCCCTGCTGCCGCCGATGCTCGGCCGCTTTTCGCAGAAGCACCCCACACTGGCGACCACGCTGCTCGACAGCACCGCGGAGCAGATGATTTCGCGCCTCCTCTCGCAGGAGGCCGACCTGGGCTTCGGCTCGGACATCGGGCAGAAGCACTCGGAGTTGGCCACCGAGCCGCTGTTTACGGAGCGCATGGCGCTTTTCGTGCGCGAGGACCATCCGCTGGCGCAGCGTGTGGTGGTCGACGCCAGGCACCTGGAGGCGCTGCCTTTCATCCACGTCAACCCGGACGCGAATGTGTGGCGCTCGGTGAGCCGCCAGCTGTCGAGCATGGCAAATGTGTACCCGCACGTGGTTCATCACGTATCGATGCTGTCGACGGCATTCGGCCTGATCCAGGCAGGTGCCGGAGTGGCGCTGCTGCCGCGCTATGTCGAAGTGTTGATGCCTGGAAACCTGCGTGCAGTGGCAGTCACGCGCCCCACGCTCGAATACCCGGTGGTCGCGGTACGACTGGCCAAGCACCCACTCAGCCCCGCCGCGCTGGCCTTCCTGGCCATGGCTCGGCAGTACATGAAACCACCGAGGGCTGGCAAGCCGTAGGTTTTGTTATTTCGTGTCGTGGCGCGATCAGCGTCGACGTTCAGGGCGGCGCACCCGCCGACGGGGTACCTTTCTCCGCGAATGTCCCCCGGCCTGCGGCCTCCTGGCGGGCTGTTCGTTCAGGGCGGCGCACCCGCCGACGGGGTACCTTGCTCCGCGAATGTCCCCCGGCCTGCGGCCTCCTCCTTTATTTCGCAGCGAAATAAAGGAGGAGGGGCGCAGCCCCGGGGGACATTCGCGGAGGGGAGTACCCGGTGGCCTGTGCACACGCCCTGAAGCAACGCCCCAAACAAAGCACAAATAAAAACGGCGCCCAGAAGGCGCCGTTTGAATAAAGCCGTAAGACGGAACTCAGTCTTCGACGAAAGCCTCTTCGCGCTTCGCCTTCACCGCCGGCAACAGCACGATCACCAGCAGCAACGCAGCGGCAAGCAGCAGTCCAAGCGAGATCGGACGGGTGACGAAAACGCTCCAGTCACCGCGCGAGAGCAGCAGCGAGCGGCGCAGGTTTTCTTCCATCATCGGCCCGAGGATGAAGCCCAGCAGCAACGGTGCAGGCTCGCAACCCAGCTTGAAGAAGGTGTAGCCCACGAAGCCGAAGACACCGACCATCCAGATGTCCCACGTGTTGTTGTTCGTGGAGTACACGCCAATGGCGCAGAACAACACGATGGCGGGGAACAGGAACTTGTATGGCACCGTCAAGAGCTTGATCCACATGCCGATGAGCGGCAGATTCAAGATGATCAGCATCGCATTGCCAAGCCACATCGAGGCGATCAGGCCCCAGAACAACTCCGGGTTGCTGGTCATCACCTGCGGGCCCGGCTGGATGTTGTGGATGGTCATTGCGCCCACCATCAGCGCCATCACCGCGTTGGGCGGAATACCCAGCGTCAGCAGCGGAATGAAGGAAGTTTGCGCGCCGGCATTGTTGGCCGCCTCGGGTGCTGCCACGCCGCGGATGTTGCCCTTGCCGAAGGGCACTTCGCCCGGGTGCAGCTTGGTCTTCTTCTCGATCGTGTAGGCCGCAAAGGCCGACAGCAACGCACCGCCACCCGGCAGGATGCCGAGCGACGAGCCCAGTGCCGTGCCGCGCAGCACAGCGGGGATCATGCGCTTGAAGTCTTCCTTGGTCGGGAACAGGCCCGAGACCTTGGCCGTGAACACTTCACGCTCGTCGTCGGGGCGCGAAAGGTTGGCAATGATTTCGCCGTAGCCGAACACACCCATGGCAATGGCCACGAAGCCGATGCCGTCGGTCAGTTCGGGAACGTCGAAGCTGTAGCGTGCAACGCCGGAGTTCACGTCGGTGCCCACCAGGCCCAGCAGAAGGCCCAGCACGATCATGGCGATTGCCTTGAGCAACGAGCCCGAAGCCAGCACCACGGCGCCGATCAGGCCCAGGATCATCAGCGAGAAGTATTCAGCCGGGCCGAACTTGAAGGCCAGTTCGGTCAGCGGCGGTGCAAAGGCAGCCAGGATGAGCGTGCCCACGCAACCGGCAAAGAACGAGCCCAGGCCCGCTGCGGCAAGCGCCGGACCTGCACGGCCCTTGCGCGCCATCTGGTAACCGTCGATCACGGTCACCACCGAGGACGATTCGCCCGGCAGGTTCACCAGGATGGCGGTGGTCGAGCCGCCGTATTGCGCACCGTAGTAAATGCCGGCCAGCATGATCAGCGCCGAAACGGGCGGCAGTGCATACGTGGCGGGCAGCAGCATTGCGATGGTCGCAACGGGGCCAATGCCCGGCAGCACGCCGATCAGCGTGCCCAGGACACAGCCGGCCAGGCAGTACAGCAGGTTCGTGAAGGTAAAGGCAACGCCAAAACCCATCGAGAGGTGTTCAAACAATTCCATGTGAGCAGCTTTCTTCTCAACCGGTGATGAAGGTCGGCCAGACCTGGATCTGCAGCTTGAGAGCCCAGATGAACGCGATATAGCTGCCAATGGCCAGCACGGTGGCCAGGATCAGCACGGTAGGCAGCTTGAACTCGTGGCCCGCCAGGCTTGCGATGATCACGAGCGCGTAGATCGCGATGATCATTCCCATGGCCGGTACGCCAAGGCTCGGCAGGCCGCCGAGCAAGATGCCGAAGGCAATGTTGGCGCCCAGAATGAACACCACCTGCTTCCAGGCCCACTTGCCGATCTTCTCGCCGTCGGTGGTTTCAACGGTCAGGCCGCTGAACATGATCCCCAGGCCGATGACGGCCATCAGGACGCCCAGCATCAACGGGAAGTAACCCGGCCCCATGCGGGCGCCGCTGCCTACGCTGTAGGTGGTGGCGCCCCATGCGAACGCCACGCCCACGACCGTAAACATCAGGCCCGAGAAAAAGTCTTTCTGACTCTTGATCTTCACGAACAGTCTCCTCGAACAAATTTCGATGCGAGATTGTCGAGTCAGCTGGTGGTCAGGCCGATGTGGATTCCACTAACCAAAGGCCTAGGGATAACCCGAAAGACTTCACAGCACCACGGCTCATTCCAGGGGCGGCGTGGCGCTCAGCACCTCTTCGATGGTCGTCACGCCCTCGGCCACGCGCAATGCGCCGGCCAGACGCAGCGGGCGCATGCCGTCGATCACGGCCTGCCGGCGCAGCCCTGCGAGGTTCGGCTCCTTGTTGACCTGGGCCTTGAAGTCTTCGCTGATGCTCAGCAGCTCGTAAAGCCCCATGCGGCCCATGTAGCCCGTCATGCGGCAATCGACGCAGCCCACGGGTTTGTAGGCACGCACGGAGCCGGTGATCTGCCACGGCTTGACGATGGTCTCGAGCTTCTCGCGCGTGACGGTGTCGTCAGGCTGCTTGCAGTTGGGGCACAGCGTGCGCACCAGCCGCTGGGCCAGAACGCCGAGCATCACTGCATTGATGAGGTACGAAGGCACGCCAAGCTCCATCAGCCGCGTGATGGCGCTCGGCGCATCGTTGGTGTGCAGCGTGCTGAACACCAGGTGGCCGGTGAGCGCGGCCTGCACCGCCATCTCGGCCGTGGCAAGGTCGCGGATTTCACCGACCATGATGATGTCCGGGTCTTGCCGCATCAGCGCGCGAAGGCCTTCGGTAAAACCGAAATCCAGCTGCGGCTGCACCTGCGTCTGGTTGAACGAAGGCTCGATCATTTCGATCGGGTCTTCGACCGTGCTCACGTTGACCTCTTCGGTTGCAACACGCTTGAGCGTGGAGTACAGCGTGGTGGTCTTGCCCGAGCCCGTGGGCCCGGTCACCAGAATGATGCCGTTGGGGCGCGTGACCAGTTGCTCCCAGCGGTGCGCGTCGTGCTGGGAGAAGCCGAGCGCGTCGAGATCTTTCACCGCGGTGTCGGGGTCAAAGATCCGCATCACCATCTTCTCGCCGAAAGCAGTCGGCAAGGTGGACAGCCGCATTTCGACTTCGTCGCCGCGCATGTTGCGGGTCTTGATGCGGCCGTCCAGCGGGCGGCGCTTTTCGACCACGTCCATGCGGCCCAGCAGCTTGATGCGCGACACCATCGCGTTCATCACGCCCATGGGCATCTGGTATGCGGGATGCAGGATGCCGTCGATGCGGAAGCGGATCACCCCTTGTTCCCGGCGCGGCTCCAGGTGGATGTCGCTCGCGCGCTGGTCGAAGGCGTATTGCCAGAGCCAGTCGACCACCTGGACCACGCTCTGGTCGTTGGCGTCGAGCTGCTTGGTGCTCTTGCCCAGCTCCACCAGCTGCTCGAAGCTCGCGCCGCCGGTGTTGCCCCCCGCCTTCTGCGCCGCGCGCACCGACTTGGCAAGCGCGAAGAACTCGGCCGTGTAGCGCTGGATGTCCGTCGGGTTGGCCACCACGCGGCGCACCGTGCGGCGCGCCTGGCGCTCCACCTCGGCGATCCAGTCGGTGAGAAACGGCTCGGCCGTGGCCACCACCACCTCGGTGGGGAGCACTTGCACAGGCAGCACCTTGTGGCGCTCGGCATAGGCCGCGCTCATGGTGTCGGCCACCTTGCCCACGTCGACCTTGAGCGGATCGATGCGCAGGTAGCCGAGCCCCGCACGGCCGGCGAGCCACTGCGTGAGCATTTCAAGATCGAGCGGCTTGCCGTCGCTCTCGCGCGTCATGGCCACGTTGGCAAGGCGCACCAGCGGCGCCTGCCGGCTCTCGGCCTGGGCGCAGCGCGCAATGGTGCGCTTGGCTTCCACCGGCGAGATCACGCCGTCGGCGGCGAGCCATTCGATCAAGCGGCGAAGGTCGAGCGGGCCTTCGTGGGGAGGATGCGAAGGTTTGGATGCGGAAGCAGCGGGAACAGCGCTCATGGGCCGGAAGGTCGGGTGAGAGTGGGATTCAGCGGTTTGAACACACGCAGCCATTTAGGTGCGGGCAGGCCCCATCGAGTCTGGATCGTTTGGGCGCGCTCGGCAAGGGCTTCGCGCTTCGGACGGC
Organism: Variovorax paradoxus; assembly: GCF_029919115.1. Taxonomy (NCBI): domain Bacteria; kingdom Pseudomonadati; phylum Pseudomonadota; class Betaproteobacteria; order Burkholderiales; family Comamonadaceae; genus Variovorax; species Variovorax paradoxus. Next base: position 712,763 of record NZ_CP123990.1, on the reverse strand, counting down.
TTGGCGTGCGCTGCGCCAGCACCACCGTGTTGCCTTCGCGCGTCGGCTTGAAGGCCCACACGGCATCGGCGCCGAACGCGCCGGCAATTTTCTCGAGGCTGCGTTCGTAGCTCGACGATCGGCCGAACAGATTGACCGTCATGCAGCCGTCTTCGGTAAGCAACGCACGGCAATCGGCATAAAAGTCTTCGCTGTCGAGCACCGGCGCGGCAGCCTCATGGTCGTACAGGTCAACCTGCAATGCGTCGACCGTGCCGTGCCACTCGGGCTTGCGGATTTCAAGCGCCGCATCGGCAATGACCACGCGCAGCTTCGGGTCGTCGGCCGGCAGCTTGAACCAGCCGCGGCACGCAGACACCACCTGCGGGTTCAGTTCGACCGCGCTGGTGCGCATGCGCAAGGTCTTGCGCGAAAACTTGGTGAGCGTGGCCGCGCCGAGGCCCAGCTGCATGGCATGGCGGCTGGCCACGCTTTTCGGGTCTGCAAACAGCAGCCAGGCCATCATGCGCTGCACGTATTCGAGCTCGATCTCGAACGGCGCATCGATCTTCATCGAGCCCTGAACCCATTCGGTGCCCAGGTGCAGGTAGCGGATGTCGCCCCAGTCGGAAAAATTGACTTCGGGGAGGACGGGGGTTTTGCTCGTGGCCATCAGGTGAGTTGGTGGGCTTCGAAGACCTCGCGCCAGGCTGCGAGCTTGCGCTCGAAGCTCCACGACGCGTTGGCGGGGCTGGTGGAAGGCAGCTGGTAAACGGGCACCCCCAGGGTGCGCGTGTGGCGTGCATGCTTGAAGCTCTCGCCACCGTTGTGGGCAATGGCCGCAAGCTTCGGCAGATGCAGCCCGGCAATGTCGTTGGCAATGGGTGCGCGAATCGCCGAATCAAGGCTGCCTTCGCGTTCACAGGCGGCGTAGACGTCCCAAACGCCCAGCCCGCGCGCAAGCAGCCATTTCTTCTTTTCGGGATAGCTGTCTGCGCCCATTGGCAGCGGGCGTCGGGGCCAAACGGCTTGCAAGATTTTCCAGAACTGATTTTGCGGATGCGCATAGTACTGCTGCTGCTCGAGCGAGCGAACGCCCGGGAAGCTTCCGAGAATCAGCACGACGGTGGCAGGAGACACGACGGGCGCAAGGCCTGTGAGCACCGCGCCCTTGGTATCGGGTACGTTGGTTGGTTTCATGAACAGCCTCTATCTTGGCACTGTCGATCGCCCATGAAAAAACCCGCCGCAGCGGGTTTGTGCTGAAAGCGAGCGCCGGTTATTTCTTGGCGGCTTCGTGTTCGGCGGTGCCGGGCACCTTTTCGCCGATGGCCTTGCCGGTGCTGCGCATGCCGTCCGCCGTCTTGTGGCCCGCGGTTTCAACAGCGTCACCGGTCTTGGCGGCCACGTTCTTGGTGGCGTTGGTGGCCTTCTTGGTGGTGCGCTTGGTGGCGTCCCATGCCTTCTTGGTGCCGCGTTCGGTGGCGTTCACGGCCTTCTTGGTGGTGGTCTTGGTCGCATCGACTGCGTCCCTGCCGGCTTCCTTCACCTTTTCGGTGGTGGTGGGCTCGGCGGTGGTCGTTGCGGGCGCGGCGGTTGTCGCGGTTTGAGCCACGGCGGACACGCCGATGGAAGCAAGCGCGAGAGCAAGCAGGACGGGCACGGTGCGAACGAAAGATGTGGTCATGTAAAGACTCCTTTTTGGATGAAGTGTCGGAGTGACGAACTTGCCACTGAACAAACAACGCCACTTCGAACACCGAGGATGACAGCAAAAATGCAGCGCCCGCTTGCGCAAACGCAAGTCGGGGCGTCGGCCTACGTGCACTGCGGTTCCTGCTCCGACAACGAGAGAAGACTTTCAAGCCGTGGCATGGCTTTGAGCGCATTCCGGGTCGTCGCCTCGGCGAGTTCATCAACGCCAATGCCGCGCAGTTGCGCCACCACTTCGGCAATGCGCGGCAGTTCTCCCGGCTCGTTGCGCCCCTGCGCCTCGCCGGCCGCACGCTGTGCCTGCGTGCGGTAGATCCAGTGCGGCTGGATGTCGGGCGCATCGGTTTCCATCACCATCGATTCGAGCGGCAGCGTGGCCGCCAGCCGCCGCAGCTGCAACGCGCGGTCGAAAGTCACCGCGCCGCCGAAGCCGAGCTTCAGGCCAATGTCGATGCAAGCCTTGGCTTGCTGCTCGCTGCCGTTGAATGCATGCGCAATGCCCTCCCACGGCCGGCCGCCGGCCGTCTGGCGCAAATGCTTGAGCACCTTGTCCACCGAACGGCGCACATGAATCAGCACCGGCAAGTCGTACTTGCGGGCGAGTTGCAACTGAGTGTGAAAAAAGTGCTGCTGCTTGTCGCTGTCCAGCCCTTCCACGAAGTAGTCGAGGCCGATCTCGCCGACCGCAACCAGCCGCGGATCGCCCAGGCGGGTGGACAGTTCGGCGTCGAGCGCCTCCAGGTCGGACTCTTGCGCATTGCCGGTGCACAGCGGATGGATTCCCAGCGCATAGGCGTCGCGCTGCACATGCGCCAGCTCGCGCACGGTTGCAAAGTTGAACGCCGCAACGGCCGGAATGACGCACAGTGCCACGCCCCGTTCGGCGGCACGGGCACGGATGAGCGGCATTTCCGCACCGAATTCGGGCGCGTCCAGATGGCAGTGGGTGTCGATGAATACAGCCATGGCGAGATGATGCCCGAAGGGATGCAAGGCAGAAGAAAGCGTGCTACTGTGAACCCCTCACCCGTCATCCCTTGCCGGAGGTGTTTCGATGCGCAGGCCCGCTTTCTACAGCCGTTCGCCCCGCACGCTGCCTCAAGCGGCCGATTCCGCGGCCGCCGATCAGGCCGTGCCATCGCCCGAGGGCGGACGCAATGGCGCGCCGCCGGATTCACCTGTTTCTCCGCCCCAAGGCAAGCAGCGCTGGCAGCCCGGCCGCCGCAGCTTCGCGTTTCTGGTGGTGCTCAGCGCCGTTGCGGTCGGCAGCGCCGCCTGGTGGCCCCGCCACGGCGCCAAGGCACTGACCCAAAAAGACATCGATGCCGCGGTGCTGCGCACCCTGCAAACCAACACGCTTCCCTCGCCCGCCGCCAAGGCCGCCGAGATCGTGCGGCCTTCAGTCGTTCGCGTGGTCGGCTACGGACCTGAAAAGGCCACGCCAGAGGCCAAGACGCAAAAGCGCGGACGCAATCTTGCCAAGGGCAAGTCGCCTGAAGCCGACCCGCCGCCGGGCGAAACCGAGCGCGGCGTAGGCACGGGCGTGGTCATTGTCGACAAGGGCGTCATTCTTACCAACCTGCACGTCGTGGCCGGCGCCGAGACCATCAAGGTCACGTTCTCAGATGGCCTCGAGGCGGTGGCCACCATTACCGGCGTGCAGCCCGAGAACGATCTTGCGGTGCTGCAGGCTCAGAAGATCCCCGACGACCTGATTCCCGCGGTCATGCGCTCGACGGCCGACCTGCAATCCGGCGACCAGGTGGCCGCGGTGGGCTTTCCGTTCGGCATCGGTCCTTCGGTGTCGGCGGGCGTGGTGTCGGGCCTGAAGCGCTCGTTCCGCTCGCCCGAAGGCAAGCAGGAGTTGGGCAACCTGATCCAGTTCGATGCGGCGGCCAACCCCGGCAATTCGGGCGGTCCGCTGATCAACATGGACGGCGAGGTGCTCGGCATCGTCACCGCCATTCTCAATCCCACGCAGCAGCGCACCTTCATAGGCATCGGTTTTGCCGTGCCCATAGAGAACGCGGCCTCCGCCGCCGGCTCGCCGCCGTTCTAGCGCGACCTAGAAAAACCGCAGCATGCATTCTTCGATTGTTTATTGAGAGGCCATCGCATGAGCACCGAGACCCCCTTTTCCACGTCTGCCGCCACGGCCGAGTTGATGGAGCAGATCCTCTACGAGGTCAAGCGCGTGGTGGTGGGCCAGGACCGCTTTCTGGAGCGCGTGATGGTCGCCATGCTCGCGGGCGGCCACCTGCTGGTCGAAGGCGTGCCGGGTCTTGCAAAAACCCTCACCATCAAGACGCTGGCCGACACGGTGCGCGGCCAGTTCAAGCGCATTCAGTTCACGCCCGACCTGGTGCCGGCCGACCTGGTGGGCACGCGCATCTACAACCAGAAGACGGGCGAGTTCAGCACCTCGCTCGGCCCGGTGTTTGCCAACCTGCTGCTGGCCGACGAAATCAACCGTGCGCCGGCCAAGGTGCAGAGCGCGCTGCTCGAAGTCATGCAGGAGCGCCAGGTCACCATTGCCGGCGAAACGCACAGGGTGCCGCGCCCGTTCCTCGTCATGGCCACGCAAAACCCCATCGAAACCGAAGGCACCTATCCGCTGCCCGAGGCGCAGGTCGACCGCTTCATGATGAAGGTGCTGGTCGACTACCCGACCGACGAGGAAGAGTTCGTCATCGTCCAGCGTGTGATCGGCACCTTGGTCGAGGTCAATCCGGTGGCCACCACCGAGCAGCTCGCGGCCCTGCAGGCCGAGGCCCGGCGCGTGTATGTCGACCCTTCGCTCATCCAGTACGCGGTAAAGCTCGTATCGGCCACGCGTACGCCCGACAAGCACGGGCTCAAGGACATGCACCGCTTCATCACCTTTGGCGCCAGCCCGCGCGCGAGCATCAGCCTGACCGAAGGCGCGCGCGCGCTCGCCCTGTTGCGCGGCCGCAGCTACGCCCTGCCCGAAGACATGACCGCGCTGGTGCCCGACGTGCTGCGCCACCGCGTCACGCTTTCCTACGAGGGCCTGTCCGAAGGCCTCACACCCGACAGCCTGATCGAGAAGATCATGAAGGCCGTTCCCGCTCCCCCAAAACCGCTCGAACATGAAAAGCTGGTGGCGTAAGGCCCCCGAGGCCGCCAACGACGAACGGCTCAATGCACAGGCCGGCGGAGCGGAACGCGCGCTGCGCCGGCTCGAATGGACGGTCATCCGCCGCCTCGATGGTTTGCTGCAGGGCGACTACCGCACGCTGATGCGCGGCACCGGACTCGACCTGGCCGACCTGCGCGAATACCAGCATCACGACGACGTGCGCCACATCGACTGGAACGTCACTGCCCGGCTGCAGACGCCGCACGTGCGCGTATTTACCGAAGACCGCGAGATGTCCGCGTGGTTCGTGCTCGACCTGAGCCGCTCGGTCGACTTCGGCTCCGGCCTGAAGGCCAAGCGCGAGATCTCGGCCGGCTTTGTCGGCGTGCTCGCGCGCCTGCTCACGCGCCACGGCAACCGGGTCGGGGCGCTGGTCTACGGCAGCGACCTCGAAGCGGTGATTCCCCCTCGCAGCGGCCGCCGGCATGTACTGCACCTGCTGCACGCCATGGAACGCCGGGCCGACAAGGCCGAAAAAGCGCCCGCGCAAAAGGGCATGACGCGGCTGGCCGACCTGCTGAAATCGGCCGCCACGCTGATGCCGCGCCGCTCCACCGTTTTTGTGGTGTCCGACTTCTTGAGCGAGCCCGGTTGGGAGCGGCCGCTCGGTCAACTGGTGCAGCGGCATGAAGTGATTGCCGTGCGCCTGTTCGATCCGCTCGAGCTCGAACTGCCAGACCTCGGCCTGGTGCCGCTGCGCGATGCCGAGACCGGCGAGCAGCTATGGGTCGACACCCACGATGCCGGTTTTCGCAAACGCTTCGCCCGGCTGGCGGCCGAACGCGAAGCAACGCTGCGCGCCTCGCTCGCCAAGGCCGGCGTCGATGCACTCGAGCTTTCGACCAGCGACGACCTGGTGGAGGCCATCGTACGTTTTGCCGACCTGCGCAAGCGCCGCACGCGCATCGGCTCCAGCGGAGTGAAGGCGGTGGCAGCATGACATTTCTCTGGCCTCAATTCCTGTGGTTGCTGGCGGCCTTGCCGCTGCTGGTGTTGCTCTACGTCTGGCTCATCCGCCGCAAGAAGAAGCTCGCTGTGCGCTATGCCAGCCTCTCGATCGTGCGCGAGGCCATGGGCGCCGGGCAGAGCATCAGGCGGCACATTCCGCCCTTTCTCTTCCTCCTGGCCATGGCCGCCATGCTGGTGGCCGCCGCGCGGCCGATGGCCGTGGTGCTGCTGCCATCGAACCAGCAGACCATCATCCTCGCGATGGACGTGTCCGGAAGCATGCGCGCGGCCGACGTGCTGCCCAACCGGCTGGTTGCCGCGCAGGAAGCTGCCAAGAGCTTCATCAAGGACCTGCCGCGCCATGTGAAGGTGGGCATCGTCGCCTTTGCCGGCAGTGCCCAGGTGGCCCAGCTGCCCACCACCAACCACGACGATCTGGTGACCGCGATCGACAGCTTCCAGCTACAGCGCGCCACGGCCACGGGCAACGCCATCGTGGTGTCGCTTGCCACGCTCTTCCCCGACGCGGGCATCGACGTTTCGCAGTTCAGTGCGCCCAGCCGCCAGCGCGGCACGCCCATCGACCAGACCGAGAAGCAGGCGAAGGAGTTCACGCCGGTGGCGCCGGGCTCCTACACCTCGGCCGCGGTGATCATGCTCACCGACGGCCAGCGCACCACCGGCGTCGATCCGCTCGACGCGGCCAAGGCGGCGGCCGACCGCGGGGTGCGCATCTACACGGTGGGCGTGGGTACGGTCGATGGCGAAACCATCGGTTTCGAAGGCTGGTCGATGCGCGTTCGGCTCGACGAGGAAACGCTCAAGGCCGTGGCCAACAAGACCAATGCCGAGTACTTCTACGCGGGCACCGCCGCCGACCTGAAGAAGGTGTATGAAACGCTGAGCTCCAAGCTCACGGTCGAGAAGAAGGAAACCGAGATCTCGGCCCTCTTCGCGTTGGGCGCGGCCATTCTCACGCTGCTGTCGGCGGGGCTCTCGCTGCTCTGGTTCAACCGGATTCTTTAGCTCCGGCCTTGGGGGCGGCCGGCAGCCCGGCGAGCACTTCTCGCAAAATTTCTTCGGACAAGGCCTCGTCGTCCATGGCGCGGGCCAGCACCACGCCGCCGTACATCGATGCCAGGATGCGGATCGCGTCGCCGCGGGCGTTCTTCTTCGACCGCCACGGAAATTTGCTGGTGAACCGGTCGATCAGCACCTTGAAGTAGGCCGTCAGCGGCGCGCCGATGGCTTTCTCGCTGCCCGGCTGGCCCGCATGCGCGGCAAAGGCCGCCACGAGGCAGCCGCCGGCGCGGCTGTCGCGGTGCTCGCGGCTCAGGTAGCTGCGCACATAGGCGCGCATGCCTTCGGGCGTCTCGCCGGTTTCGTCGAGGTAGGCGAGCGCGGCATCTCCCGAGTGGGCAATGCACTCCGCCATCAGTGCCTCCTTCGATTCGAAGTGGTTGTAGAACGGCCCGTGCGTGAGCCCCGTGGCTTTCATGATCTCGCTCACGCTCACGCCGTCGAAGCCGCGTTCCTTGAAGAGGCGCGAGGCCTCGGCAAGGATCTTCTGGTGCTTTTCGGCGGTTTCTGCTGCGGGGTATCGCATGTGACCTCTTTCTGTTCCGGGGTACTTCAAGGCATGGCTTGACGTTAAGCATGATACCCATCATGCTTCGACACCTCAAACATGATGGTCATCATGCTTGCAGTGACCCAGACCTACAACCTACCTTTGAACGGATTCCAAATGAGCGAACAAGCAACCCTCGGCACCGCGGTCGTCACCGGCGCCTCGGCCGGCCTCGGCAAGATCTACGCAGACCGCCTGGCCCGCCGCGGCCACGACCTGCTGCTGGTGGCGCGCCGCGCCGACCTGCTGGAAGAAGTTGCCACCGCCCTGCGCGCCAAGTACGGCGTCAAGGTGCAAACGCTCGCAGCCGACCTGGCCGCCGCCGATGACCTCGAGCGCGTGGCCAAGGCCGTGGCCGCCGACCCGTCGATCACGCTGCTGATCAACAACGCCGGCCTTTCGACGCTCGCGCCCGTCGCGCTGACCACGAGCGCGCAACTCCAGAGCATGCTCGACGTGAACATCAACGCCCTCGCTCACCTGAGCCATGCCGCGTTGACCGCGTTCAAGTCGCGCAACCGCGGCACGCTGGTGAACATCGGCTCGGTGCTCGGCTTCTACACGCTGCCGATCAGCAGCATCTACAGCGGCACCAAGGCCTTTGTGGTCGCCTTCACGCGCGGGCTGCAGGAAGAAGTGGCAGGCACCGGCGTGAAGGTGCAGCTGGTGCTGCCGGCGGCCACGGCCACCGATATCTGGGAGCTTTCGGGCGTGCCGGTGTCGGCGCTGGCCGAAGGCACCGTCATGCAGGCCGAAGAATGCGTGGACGCCGCGCTGGCCGGCCTCGACCTGGGCGAGGCGATCACGCTGCCGTCGGTGAACGACGCCGCCCTGCTCACCGGCTTCACCGATGCAAGCACCAAGCTGTTCGGCGCCTCGCAGACCAGCAAGCCGGCCGCGCGCTACTTGGCAACGGTCTGATCGGCCTCGGCGGCAGCCGCCTGGTCCGGCGACTTCACCGCGCCAATACCCCCAAGAAAGAGATCGGCCACGATCGGCGCAATCGCCGCGTGGTCGAGCTTTCCATCGGGCTTCATCCAGGTGAACATCCAGTTGATCATGCCGAACAGCAGCATGGTCAGCGGCTTGGCCAAGTCGTCGCTCGGCGCGCCGGGCCGGAGTGCCGAAACGGCGCGCGCAAAGCCCGCGACCACCTCGCGCTCCTTGTCGAGCACGCGCTCGCGGTCTTCCTCTTCGAGAAAGCGCACGTCATCGGTCAGCACGCGGTGCGCGTCCTGCGCGCCGGCGTATTCCTCCACGATGCGGTAGATGAAGCGGCGCAGCCGCTCTTCATCGGTGTGCGTCGACGCTTCTTCCTCAGCCACCAGCGCCGCGAGCTTCGAGACGTGCGTCTCGGCGATGCTGATCAGCAGGCTGCTCTTGTCCTTGTAGTAGTGATAGAGCGTTGCCTTGGAAAGGTTGCAGGCTTCGGCCACCTGGTTCATCGAGGTGGCGGGATAGCCGCGGCGCGCGAATAGCTGGGCGGCCTGCGCAAGGATGAACTCGCGCTGGTCGTCGTAAGTGGCGGATCTTCCACGCGGCATCGGGTCTTCTTTCTTCCTTGATTGGCGTTGCGGGCAACCCGCGATCTTGCATGAAGCGCGCCGGCTAGCCGCGCCGGGTCGCAATGAGCGAACGCACGTCAGTGGCTGGCAGCCGCGGGCGATCGGGCTCCATCTGCCGCAGCGGCGCCACCTCGTGCAGGCTGGCAAGGCTGCGAACCGTCAGCGCCTGGTAGGTCTGCGTGCCCTCGAGCTTCCAGGCAATTTCCTCCTCGCTCAGCATCTTCTTCACCTTGGCGGGAATGCCGGCCACCAGCGAGCGCGCAGGCACCTTCATGCCGGCCGGCACAAAGGCGCAGGCCGCCACGATGGCCTGCTCGCCGATTTCCGCCTCGTCCATCACCACCGCGTTCATGCCCACGAGCGCATCGCGCCGCACGATGCAGCTGTGCAGGATGGCGCCATGGCCGATGTGGCCGTTGACCTCGACCACCGTGTCCTGGTCCGGAAAACCGTGGATGCAGCAGTGGTCCTGCACGTTCGAGCCCTCTTCCAGCACGATGCGCCCGAAGTCGCCGCGCAGGCTCGCGCACGGGCCCACATAGCAGTGGGGGCCCACGACGACATCGCCGATCAATACGGCACTGGGATGCACATAGGCCGTGGGGTCGACGACGGGTATCACGCCGTCGATGGAATAGCTGGGCATTCGGTCAGTCTCCTTTTCTCCGGGCCTCAGGGTTTGCCCTGAATCAACCCGCTTGTGCCGGAACCGAGCTCGATCCTAAAATCTACCGTCCGGTCGGTCAATAGTGTTTGCGTGCCGATTTCGCCAAAAGAAGGATGAGAGACAAGCCCATGCCAGAACCTTTAGTTCTCACCAGCAATGCCGCCGCCGTTCGCACGCTGAGCCTCAACCGCCCCGCCGCGCTCAACAGCTTCACGACGGAGATGCATGCCGAACTGATGGCCGCACTGGAGCTCGCAGCCAAGGACGACAGCGTGCGCTGCGTAGTACTCACGGGCGCCGGCCGCGCCTTCTGCGCCGGCCAAGACCTGGCCGATCCCTCGGTCGCGCCCGACCTCACTCCCGGCGCCAGCCCCAAGGACCTGGGCCACGTCATCTCCACGTACTACGCCCCACTGGTCACCCGCCTGCGTTCGATGCCGGTGCCCGTGGTCGCCGCCGTCAACGGCGTGGCCGCCGGCGCGGGCGCCAACCTTGCGCTGTGCTGCGACCTCGTCGTGGCCGCGCGCTCGGCGAGCTTCATCCAGGCTTTCACCAAGATCGGCCTTGTGCCCGACACGGGCGGCACCTGGTTGCTGCCCCGGCTCGTAGGCTCGGCTCGGGCAACTGGTATCGCGATGCTGGGCGACAAGCTCCCAGCCGAAGAAGCGGCGCGCATCGGACTGATATGGCAGTGCGTGGACGACGCGGCACTGGCCGACACAGTGGCATCGCTCGCATCGAAGCTCGCCGCAATGCCGACCCGCGCCGTGGTCGCCACCCGCCAGGCCATGGCCGCCGCGCAGGACATGAACCTGGACACGGCCCTCGCCGAAGAAGCACGCATCCAGCGCGAGTTGGGCAACGCCGCCGACTACCGCGAAGGCGTGGAAGCCTTTCGCGCCAAGCGTGCACCGGTGTTCAAGGACCGCTGAAATGACCGACACCACCCGCACCCCACAACAGACAGCCGAACACGTCCGCGACGGCATGTTCGCCAACGACAACGCCAGCAAGGGCCTGGGCATGCGCATCGTCGAAGTCGCCCCCGGCCAGGCCACCCTGCAGATGCAGGTGCGCCAAGACATGCTCAACGGCCACGCCATCTGCCACGGCGGCTTCATGGCCACCCTGGCCGATTCCACCTTTGCATTCGCCTGCAACTCGTACAACGAACTTACGGTGGCCTCGGGCTTTTCCATCGACTTCATTGCACCGGCACACGAAGGCGATGTGCTCACCGCGCGCTGCTTCGAAGTTTCGAAGGCCGGGCGCACCGGCGTGTACGACACCGAAATCACCAACCAGCGCGGCGAGCGCGTCGCCATCTTTCGCGGCCGCTCATACACCGCCAAAGGCCGCACCGCCGTTGCCGCCTGAGGAGACACACGCACCATGACCGCCAGACACCCCGCCCCCGGCGAACTCGAGCCCATCGAAACCGCGAGCCGCGACGAAATTGCCGCCCTGCAGCTCAGCCGCCTGCGCGCTACGCTGCAGCGCGCGTACGACAACGTGCCGCACTACCGCAAGGCCTTCGATGCCAAGGGCGTGCACCCGAGTGATCTGAAGTCCCTTGCCGACCTCTCGAAATTTCCGTTCACGGTAAAGAGCGACCTGCGCGACAACTATCCCTTCGGCATGTTCGCCGTGCCGCGCGCGCAAGTGGCGCGCATCCATGCCTCGTCGGGCACCACCGGCAAGCCGACCGTGGTGGGCTACACGCTCAAAGACATCGACACCTGGGCCGACCTCGTTGCGCGTTCGATCCGTGCCGCGGGCGGGCGGCCGGGCGACATGGTGCATGTGTCCTACGGCTACGGCCTCTTCACCGGCGGCCTGGGCGCCCACTACGGCGCCGAGCGTGCGGGCTGCACCGTCATTCCGATGTCCGGTGGGCAAACCGAAAAGCAGGTGCAGCTGATCCAGGACTTCAAGCCCGACATCATCATGGTCACGCCCAGCTACATGCAGGTGATCATCGAGCAGTTCGAGCGCCAGGGCCTCGATGCAAAGAACAGCTCGCTCAAGATCGGCATCTTCGGCGCCGAGCCCTGGACCGAGGCCATGCGCCGCGACATCGAGGGCAAGGCCGGCCTGGACGCAGTCGATATCTACGGCCTTTCCGAAGTGATGGGCCCCGGCGTGGCCAGCGAATGCGTCGAAAGCAAGGACGGCCCCGTCATCTGGGAAGACCACTTCTACCCCGAGATCATCGATCCCGACACCGGCGAGCTCAAGGCCGACGGCGAGGAAGGCGAACTGGTCTTCACCTCGCTCAGCAAGGAGGCCATGCCCATCGTGCGCTACCGCACGCGCGACCTCACGCGGCTGCTGCCGCCCACCTCGCGATCGTTCCGCCGCATGGGCAAGATCGTCGGGCGCAGCGACGACATGATGATCATCCGCGGCGTGAACGTGTTTCCCACGCAGGTGGAAGAAGTCGTGCTCGCGCACGAGCGCCTCTCGGGCCTTTACCAGGTGCACGTGCGCCGCGAAGGCCTGCTCGACGAAGTCGAGGTGCATTGCGAGCTCGACCACCGCAACGGCGCCGTCGACGAAGCCGAACGCAAGGCCATCGCCGGCTGGGTGCAGGACCGCGTGAAGACGCTGGTCGGCATTTCGACCACGGTGCGCGTGTTCGACCCCGATTCCATCGAACGCACGCAGACCGGCAAGGCCCGCCGCGTGATCGACACACGGCCGCGCTGAACGCGCACCGTTTCCATTCTCTTTGCAGACAAAGGACACGCACATGTACACCCAGGCAATGGACACCATGGGCAAGGACGCAGGCGACGACGGCAAGAAAAAGGCCGTGCGCTCCGCCGACGAAATGCGGCTCGAAGAACGCTTCGATGAGCGCATCGACGCCGGTGAATTCATCGAGGCGAAAGACTGGATGCCCGAGCACTACCGCAAGACGCTGGTGCGCCAGATCAGCCAGCATGCCCATTCCGAGATCGTCGGCATGCTGCCCGAAGGCAACTGGATCGGCCGCGCACCTACTCTCAAGCGCAAGGCCATCCTGCTGGCCAAGGTGCAGGACGAAGGCGGCCACGGCCTCTACCTGTACGCCGCCGCCGAAACGCTGGGCACCTCGCGCGACCAGATGTTCGACGCGCTGCACAGCGGCAAGGCCAAGTACAGCTCGATCTTCAACTACCCCACGCTCACCTGGGCCGACATGGGCACCATCGGCTGGCTGGTCGATGGCGCGGCCATCATGAACCAGGTGCCGATCTGCCGCTGCTCGTATGCGCCGTATGCGCGCGCCATGGTGCGCATCTGCCGCGAGGAGAGCTTTCACCAGCGCCAGGGCTACGAAGCCCTGCTGACCATGATGACGCGCGGCACCGATGCGCAGAAGGCGATGGTGCAGGACGCGGTCAACCGCTGGTGGTGGCCGTCGATCATGATGTTCGGACCGCCGGACGACCAGTCGCCCAACTCCGCGCAGTCGATGCGCTGGGGCATCAAGCGCTTCAGCAACGACGAACTCCGCCAGAAGTTCGTCGACGCCACCGTGGAGCAGGCGCGCATCCTCGGCGTGACCCTGCCCGACCCCGACCTGAAGTGGAACGAAGAGCGCCAGGCGCACGACTTCGGCACCATCGACTGGAGCGAGTTCTGGCGCGTAGTGGGCGGCGACGGGCCCTGCAACCGGGAGCGCCTGCAGGCCCGCGTCGACGCCTGGGATGAAGGCGCATGGGTGCGCGAAGCCGCCATGGCCCACGCCAACAAGCAACCGATGAAGGAGGCCGCATGAGCGCCGAACAGAAACAAGAGTGGCCCCTGTGGGAAGTGTTCGTGCGCAGCAAGGCCGGGCTCGACCACAAGCATTGCGGCAGCCTGCACGCAGCGGATTCGAAGATGGCGATCCAGCTGGCGCGCGACGTTTACACGCGCCGGCAGGAAGGCAGCAGCATCTGGGTGGTGCGCTCGGACCAGATCGTGGCGAGCGACCCGGGGGACAAGGACATGTTCTTCGATCCGGCGGAGGACAAGGTGTATCGGCACCCGACCTTCTATGCGCTGCCCAAGTCCGTGGACCACATGTAGGCGGCCGGCATGCAAGCATCCATAGAACTGAACCGCACCCCCACGGTGCAATACCTGCTGCGCATCGGCGACACCTGCCTGGTGCTCGCGCAGCGCCTGGGCGAATGGTGCGGCCATGCACCCGTGCTGGAAGAAGACATCGCCATGGCCAACATCGCGCTCGACCTGGTCGGTCAGGCGCGCGCACTGCTTACCCATGCCGGCAAGCTCGAAGGCGAAGGACGCGAGCATGACGAAGACCAGCTCGCCTACCTGCGCGACGAGCGCGACTACTTCAACCTCACCCTGGTCGAGCTGCCGCGCGGAGACTTCGCCTTTGCCGTGGTGCGCAACACCATGGTCGCCACGCTGCTCAAGCTGCTGTGGCAACGCCTTGCCGCTTCGAGCGATGCCGAGGTGGCCGCCATTGCCGGCAAGGCCGTGAAGGAGGCGCGCTATCACCAGCAGCATTCGGGCGATTGGGTCGTCCGGCTCGGCGACGGCACCGAGGAATCGCGCCGCCGCACCGAGCGAGCCTTGAAACAGCTCTGGCTCTACATGCCCGAACTGTTCGAAAGCGATGCGGTCGATGAAGCAGCCAGCGCGAGTGGACTTGGCCCGGCGTGGAGCGAGCTGCGCGAACCATGGCTTGCCGAGGTGCAGCAGGTGCTCGATGCCGCCGGCCTCCCGATGCCGCAGGAAGCCGCCTTCCGCAGCACCGGCAAGCACGGCGAGCACAGCGAGCACATGGGCTACATCCTCGCCGAGATGCAGCACCTGCAGCGCTCCTACCCGGGAGGCGTGTGGTGAACGCCGTGGCATCGCGCGTCGATGCGGCGTGGACCGTGCTCCATACGGTGCTCGACCCCGAGGTGCCGGCCGTGTCCGTCTGCGACCTCGGCATCGTTCGCGAGGTGATCGAGCATGACGACGGTCTGGAGATCGTGCTCACGCCCACCTACTCCGGCTGCCCCGCCACCGAAGCCATCGAGCATGACGTGCTCGCCGCCATCGAGCAGGCAGGCCTCGGCCACGCACGCGCCACGCTGCGCCGTGCACCCGCCTGGAGCAGCGACTGGATCAGCGACGAAGGCCGCGCCAAGCTCAAGGCCTACGGCATCGCGCCGCCGGCGCATCTCACGCCAGAGGCGGCAGCCAATACCGCAATGCCCATCCGCCTCTTCGGCCGCATGGCCGGCGGCGAGCGCATCGCCTGCCCCCGCTGCGCGAGCGAACGCACCGAACGCCTTTCCGCCTTCGGCTCCACCGCATGCAAGGCGCTCTACCGCTGCATGGCCTGCCGCGAGCCCTTCGAACATTTCAAGCCGATCTGACAAAGCGATGAGCACCCTCTTCCACCCGCTGCGCGTGAAGGCGATCGAGCCCGACACGGCCGAGGCCGTCATCGTGTCGTTCGAAGTACCGGCCGATCTGCGGGAAACCTTCGGCTTTACCCAGGGCCAGTACCTCACGCTGCGCCGCGACATCGACGGACAGGACCTGCGCCGTTCGTATTCGATCTGCGCCGGCCTCGACGACGGCGAGCTGCGCGTCGGCGTGCGCAAGGTGCGCGGCGGCGTTTTCTCAAACTGGATCAACGCGCACCTGCAGCCCGGTGACACCGTGCAGGTGATGGCGCCGCAGGGCCGCTTCTTCGTACCCATCGAACCCGGCGCCGCCCGCCATCATGTCGGCATTGCGGGCGGCAGCGGCATCACGCCGATTCTCTCGATCATGAAGACCGTGCTGGCGCGCGAACCCCATAGCCGCTTCACGCTGATCTACGGCAACCGGCAGCTGCAATCCACGATGTTCAAGGAAGAAATCGAGGACCTGAAGAACCGCTACATGACCCGGCTGGTGCTGCAGCATGTGTTCTCCGACGAGCATACCGATTCGCCGCTGGGCCACGGCGTGATGAACCGCGAAAAGATCGGTGAGTTTCTTCAGACGGTGGTTCCCGCCAGGAGCATCGACCACGTCTACGTTTGCGGCCCGTTCCAGATGAACGACGAGGCCGAGGCCGCCCTGCTTGCCGCGGGCGTTCCCGAGGAGCGCATCCACATCGAGCGCTTTGGCGTTGCGCTGCCCTCCGCCACCTCGGCGGGCCAGGTGGGCGCAGTGGTGCACGAGGCCTTGCCGGGCGATGCCAAGCAGGCGCGCATCACCATCGTGCGCGACGGCCTTCAGCGCGAAATCGCCTTTACCGAAGGCCAGCCGAGCATTCTCGATGCGGCCTCGGCGGCGGGGCTCGAAGTGCCCTTCTCATGCACCTCCGGCGTGTGCGGAACATGCCGTGCCAAGCTGGTGGAGGGGGAAGTCCGCATGGAAAGAAACTTTGCGCTCGACAAGAATGAAGTGGCCGCAGGATTCGTGCTGACCTGCCAGGCGCACCCCCTCACCGAACGCGTCACCCTGTCGTTCGACGAGCGCTGACACACAACGATTTTTCAACCCGGAGACAAACCAAAATGAAATTCTTCAAGCCCCTGGCGATTGCCGCGCTGTGCGCCACTGCCGCCCTGGCATGGGCCGATGTGAACGTCGGCGTGACGCTTTCGGCCACCGGCCCGGCCGCCTCGCTCGGCATTCCCGAGAAGAACACCATCGCGCTGATGCCCAAGACCATCGGCGGCCAGAAGATCAACTACATCGTGCTGGACGACGCATCCGACACTACGGCGGCCGTGGCCAATACGCGCAAGCTCATTGCCGATAACAAGGTCGACATCGTGCTGGGCTCCACCACCACGCCCAACTCGCTTGCCATGATCGACGTGGCCAGCGAAGCCAAGACACCGATGATTTCCATCGCAGCCTCGGCCCGCATCGTCGAGCCGATGGATGCGAAGAAGCAATGGGTCTTCAAGACGCCGCAGAACGACATCATGATGTCGCTGGCCATTGCGGAGCACATGGCGGCCAACGGCGTGAAGACCGTGGCCTTCATCGGTTTTTCCGACGCGTACGGCGAAGGCTGGTCGCAGGAATTCGCCAAGGCGGCGGAGCTGAAGAAGCTCAAGATCGTGGCCAACGAGCGCTATGCGCGCACCGACACCTCCGTGACCGGACAGGCCTTGAAGATCATGTCGGCCAAGGCCGATGCGGTGCTGGTGGCGGGCTCGGGCACGCCGGCGGCGCTGCCGCAGAAAACGCTCAAGGAGCGCGGCTACACCGGCAAGATGTACCAGACCCACGGCGTGGCCAACGCCGACTTCCTGCGCGTCGGCGGCAAGGACGCGGAAGGCACCTTCCTGCCCGCCGGTCCCGTGCTGGTGGCCGAGCAGCTGCCGGCCAGCCATCCGGTAAAGAAATCGGCCATGGCCTACGTGACCGCCTACGAAGGCGCGAACGGCAAGAACACCGTGTCGACCTTCGGCGCGCACGCATGGGACGCGGGCCTGCTGATGACGTCGGCCGTTCCCGTTGCCCTGAAAAAGGCGCAGCCCGGCACGCCCGAATTCCGCGCTGCGCTGCGCGACGCGCTCGAGCAGGTAAAGGACGTGGCCGGCGCGCACGGCGTGTTCAACATGACCGCCAACGACCACCTGGGGCTGGACCAGCGTGCCCGCGTCATGGTCAAGATCGAAAACGGCGCCTGGAAATACCAGCCCTGACCTGGTCTTGCTCCCTCCCCCTCTGGGGGAGGGCTGGGGTGGGGGCTCGACGGCATCGACGTTCGTGCAGCCGTGAACACGGGGGCTGCCCCCATCCCAACCTTCCCCAAAGGGGGAAGGAGCAATGCAGGCACTGATTCGATACAAGGGCTGAGCCCAAAGGTTTTCTATGGATCTGCAGATCGCCCTTTTGCTGGGGCAGGACGGCATCGTGAATGGTGCCGTCTACGGATTGATAGCGCTTGCTCTTGTGCTGGTGTTCTCGGTCACGCGCGTCATCTTCATTCCCCAGGGCGAGTTCGTCGCCTTCGGGGCGCTCTCGATGGCAATGCTGCAAACGGGCCGTGTGCCGGCCACGCTGTGGCTGCTGATTGCGCTCGCGGCCATGGTGCTGGTGGTCGAGTTGTGGCGCTGGAAGCGCGGCGCGGTCGTCGACTGGGCCTCCGCAGTTGCGTGGTGCGTCGTGCTGCCACTGGCCGCCGCCGCGCTGGTACTGCTGCTCAAGCCCACATCGATGGCGGCTCAAGCCCTCACCACACTGGTGCTGATCGCACCGCTTGGGCCGCTGCTGTACCGCCTGGCCTACCGGCCTTTGGCCGATGCCAGCGTGCTGATGCTGCTGATCGTCTCGGTCGCGCTGCACGGCGTGCTGGTGGGGCTGGGCCTGCTGTTCTTCGGCGCAGAGGGCTACCGCACCGCGGCGTTCTCTGAAGAGCGCTTCGACGTGGGCGGGATCCCGGTAAGCGGCCAATCGTTGGTGGTGGTGGGCGTCACGCTGCTGCTGGTGATTGCGATGTTCCTTTTCTTCGGCCGCTCGATGATCGGCAAGGCGCTGCGCGCCACGGCCATCAACCGTGTGGGCGCTCGCCTGTCGGGCATCCCGACGGAGCTTTCGGGCGACTTGAGCTTTGCGCTCGCGGCGCTCATCGGTGCCATCTCGGGCCTGCTGATTGCGCCGCTCACCACGGTGTATTACGACACCGGCTTCCTCATCGGCCTCAAGGGCTTTGTCGCCGCGATCGTCGGTGGGCTCGCAAGCTATCCGCTGGCGCTGGCGGGCGCGCTGCTGGTCGGCCAGCTCGAAGCCTTCGCTTCGTTCTGGGCCAGCCCGTTCAAGGAAGTGCTGGTCTTCACGCTGATCATCCCGGTGCTGTGGTGGCGGTCGCTGCACAGCCATCATGTGGAGGACGAGGAATGAACGACACCTCCGCCAACAACACCGCCGGCGCCGCGCCGGCATCCACCGGCCGCGCGCTGGTCACGCCAAGGCAGCTCACGCTCGGCCTTGTCGTGCTGCTTGCAGCGGCCTGGGGCTTCCTTCCGGAGTTCACGGTCTCGGTGCTCAGCAACATCGGGCTCTATGCGCTGGTCGCGGTCGGGCTGGTCATGCTGACCGGCGTGGGCGGCATGACGTCATTCGGTCAGGCCGCATTCGTGGGCGTGGGCTCGTACGCGACTGCGTGGATCTGCACCTCGCCTGGCGCGGCGGCCTGGATGGGCGGCATTGTCGGCCCCGCCCTGCTGCCATGGGCCGGGCTGCTGCTGGGCCTGCTGCTGACATTCGCCCTGGCATGGGCGCTCGGCGCGGTCACGCTCAAGCTGCAGGGGCACTACCTGCCGCTGTGCACCATTGCCTGGGGCCTGAGCCTTTACTACCTGTTCGGCAACATGGATTTTCTTGGCGGGCAAACAGGCATCACCGGCGTGCCGCCGCTGGTGATTGCCGGCTTCTCGCTGGCCACGCCGCGCGCGCTTGGCGTGGTGATCTGGGCCGTGCTGCTGCTGGCGCTCTGGGCCATGCACAACCTGCTCGATTCGCGCGAAGGCCGCGCCATCCGCGCGCTCAAGGGCGGGCGGCTCATGGCCGAGTCCATGGGTGTGGACACCGCCCGCCACCGCGTGAAGCTCTTCGTGCTTGCGGCCCTGCTGGCGGCCGTATCGGGCTGGCTCTATGCGCACCTGCAGCGCTTTGTGAACCCCACCCCCTTCAACCTGAACATCGGCATCGAGCTGCTGTTCATGGCGGTGGTCGGCGGCGCGGGGCACCTGTGGGGTGCGGTGCTGGGCGCCGCGCTCATCACCCTGCTCAAGGAAAAGCTGCAGGACGTGCTGCCCTCCCTGCTCGGCAGCAGCGGCAACTTCGAGGTGATCGTTTTCGGCCTGCTCATGCTCTTTGTGCTGCAGCGCTTTGCGGACGGCCTGTGGCCAACGCTGGCGCGCATTGCTAGGCGCTGGGTGCGCCCGCATGCGGGTGCTGAAACCAAGGCTTCGCAGCCTTCCGAGCCCGCGATGCAACTGGCGCAGCGCAACCTGCCCGCCAAGGGCGAGGTCATGCTGCAGGCCGTCAACGTCAGCAAGCGCTTCGGTGGCCTCGTCGCCAACAACGACATCTCGATGACGCTGAAGGCCGGTGAGATCCATGCGCTGATCGGGCCGAACGGTGCGGGCAAGAGCACCTTCTTCAACATGATCTCGGGCGTGGACGATCCGAGCTCCGGCGAGGTGCGCCTTGCCGGCCAGCCGATGGCGGACAGGCCTTCGCGCGTGTTCGCGGCGCTCGGCCTGGGGCGCACCTTCCAGCATGTGCGCCTGCTCGGGCAGCGCAGCGTGGTCGAGAACGTGGCACTGGGTGCGCACCTGCGTGCCCGCCGCGGCTGGCTTGCCGCCATGCTTCGGCTGGACCGCGCGGAAGAGGCCGCGCTGATGGCTGAAGCCCGCCGGCAAATCGAGCGCTGCGGCCTTGGCGCGCATGCCGATACGCCGGCCGCATCGCTCTCGCTCGGCCAGCAGCGCGTGGTCGAAATTGCGCGTGCGCTGGCCGGCCAGCCCTCGGTGCTGCTGCTCGACGAGCCCGCCGCGGGCCTGCGCCACCTGGAGAAGCGCGCGCTTTCCGTGCTGCTGAGCCAGCTGCGCGCCGAAGGCCTCGGCATTCTCGTGGTCGAACACGACATGGAATTTGTGATGAATCTTGCCGACCGCATCACCGTGCTCGAATTCGGCACCGTCATCGCTACCGGCACGCCGGCCGAGGTGCAAGCCAATCCGCGCGTGCTCGAGGCCTACCTGGGCGGCGCCGACGACGAGTTGCTGGAGGACGCACGATGAGCCATCCACTCCTTCAACTCGACGGCTTCTGCGTTGCCTACCGTACCGTGGAGGCGGTGCACAGCGTGCGCCTGCATGTGAACGAAGGCGAGATCGTCACCGTGATCGGGCCCAACGGCGCGGGCAAGACCACCCTGCTGTGTGCGGCCATGGGGCTGCTTCCTTCCACCGGAAGCCTCTCGCTGCATGGCGAACGCATCGCGCGCCCCGGTGTCGAGACCATGGTGGCGCGCGGCGTGGCGCTGGTGCCCGAGCGGCGCGAACTGTTCGGCGACATGTCGGTCGAAGACAACCTGCTGCTCGGCGGCTTCTACCAGTGGCGCAAGGGCAAGCGCGACCAGCGCGCACGCATGGAGGAAGTGTTCGAGATCTTTCCGCGCCTGCGCGAGCGCAAGCCGCAGCTGGCGTCCACGCTCTCGGGCGGCGAGCGGCAGATGCTGGCCATCGGCCGCGCGCTGATGGCGCGGCCACGGCTGCTGATGCTCGACGAACCCTCGCTGGGACTGGCTCCGCTGGTGGTGCGCGAAGTGCTTCGCGTGGTGTCGCAATTGCGAAGCCACGGAGTTTCGGTGCTGCTGGTGGAACAGAACGCGCGCGCTGCGCTGCAAGTGGCCGACCGGGCCTATGTGCTGGAGATGGGCGCCATCGCACTCGAAGGCGCCGCCGGCGACCTGCTGCACGACCAGCGAATCATCGATACCTATTTGGGCATCGGCAACAAACACTGACCCCGACTTTTTCTCCCACCCCTCCCGGGGGAGGGTCGGGGTGGGGGCACGCCGGCATTTGATAAAGCACTGCGCCGAACCAACGCCGCTTGCCCCCATCCCAGCCTTCCCCCGAAAGGGGAAGGAGCAATGCATCTAAAGGACACTCTCATGACCACCCTTCAAAGCTACATCGCCGGCCGCTGGATCGGCAAGGAAAGCGCGCAACAACTGCGCAGCGCCATCAACGGCCAGGCCGTCGCCAGCACGCATGCCGAGGCCATCGACTTCGCCGAGGCGTTGAACCACGCACGCAACGTCGGCCTCCCCGCGCTGATGGCTCTCGATTTCCAGCAGCGCTCCGAGCGCCTGAAGGCGCTGGCCAAGTACCTGGCCACGCACAAGGAAACGCTCTACGCCATTTCCGCCCACACCGGCGCGACCCGCGCCGACAGCTGGATCGACATCGAGGGTGGCGCCGGCACGCTCAGCGCCTATGCGGGCATCGGCACCAACGAGCTGCCCTCCGGCAACCTGGTGCATGAAGGCCCGGCCTTTCCACTCGGCAAGAAGGGCGGCTTTGCCGGCACGCACATCCTGGTGCCGCGCGGGGGCGTGGCGGTGCACATCAACGCGTTCAACTTTCCGGTGTGGGGCCTGCTCGAAAAATTTGCGCCCAGCTTTCTGGCAGGCATGCCCTGCATCGGCAAACCAGCTACCGCAACAAGCTACGTGACCGAGGCACTGGTGCGGCTCATCGTACAGTCGGGCATCTTGCCCGAGGGCAGCCTGCAACTCGTGGTCGGCGGCACGGGCGACCTGCTCGACCGGCTCGGGAGTGCCGACGTGGTTACCTTTACAGGCTCTGCCGACACCGCCGCCAAGCTGCGCGTGCACCCGAACCTGGTACGGCAGTCGATACCGTTCAACGCCGAGGCCGATTCACTCAACTGCGCAATCCTCGCGCCCGACGTGACGCCGGACGACGAGGAGTTCGACCTCTTCGTGAAAGAAGTGGCACGCGAAATGACCATCAAGGCCGGCCAGAAGTGCACCGCCATCCGCCGCGCAATCGTGCCGCGCCAGCACCTCGACGCGGTGGCCGAGCGCCTGCGCGCGCGGCTGGCCAAGACGGTCATCGGCGATCCTTCTCGCGAAGAGGTGCGCATGGGCGCCCTCGCCTCGCATGCGCAAAGGTTCGACGTGGCCGACCGCGTGGCCACGCTGCTGCAAGGCGCCGAGCTCGTCTATGGCGAGCGTGACGGCTTCTCGCCGGTGGGCGAAGGCGTGAGCGAAGGCGCCTTCTTCGCGCCCACGCTGCTGTTGAGCCGCAAGCCGCTCGAACATGACGCCGCGCACGACGTCGAAGCCTTCGGCCCCGTCAGCACGCTCATGCCCTATGACGGCCTCGACGAAGCGCTCGCGCTGGCCGCGCGTGGCCGCGGCAGCCTGGTGGGCACACTGGTCACGCGCGATCCGGCCATTGCGGCCAAGGCCATCCCGGTGGCTGCCGCATGGCACGGCCGCCTGCTGGTGCTCGACCGCGAAGCGGCCGCCGAATCGACCGGCCACGGCTCTCCGCTGCCGCAACTCAAGCACGGCGGCCCGGGCCGCGCGGGCGGCGGCGAAGAACTCGGCGGCCTGCGCGCGGTCAAACACTACCTGCAGCGCGCCGCGGTGCAAGGCTCGCCCACCATGCTGGCCTCGATCACCGGCGAGCATGTGCGCGGCGCGGCGGTGCGCGAAAGCGAGGTGCATCCCTTCCGCCGCCATTTCGAAGACTTGCGCATCGGCGACTCGCTGCTCACGCACCGCCGCACGGTCGGCGAGGCCGACATCGTGGCCTTCGGCGGCATCTCGGGCGACTATTTCTACATGCACTTCGACGAGGTGGCGGCCAAGGAGTCGCCCTTCGGCAAGCGCATTGCGCATGGCTACTTCGTGCTGTCCGCGGCGGCGGGCCTCTTCGTGTCGCCCGCGCCGGGCCCGGTGCTCGCCAACTACGGCCTCGACACGCTGCGCTTCGTCAAGCCCGTGGGCATTGGCGACACCATCCGCGCGCGCCTGACCTGCAAACGCAAGATCGACCGCAACAAGAAGGACGCGAGTGGCCAGGGTCAAGGCGTGGTGGCCTGGGATGTGGAAGTGACGAACCAGGACGGCGAGCTGGTCGCGAGCTACGATATCCTGACCCTCGTCTCCAAGAAACCAGAATCCACCTGATGTTCGATCTCACAGGAAAAACAGCACTCGTCACCGGCGGCAATGGCGGCATCGGCTTGGGAATGGCCCAGGGCCTTGCCCAAGCCGGCGCCCGCGTCATCGTGGCCGCGCGCAACGCCCAAAAGTCGGCCGCCGCGGTCGAAGCGCTCAAGGCGCTGGGCAGCGACAGCTTTGCGCTCGAAATCGATGTGGCCGATGAAGCCTCGGTGCAGAAGGCCTTCGACGAAGCGGCTGCGCGCTGCGGCCGGCTCGACATCCTCATCAACAACGCCGGCACCACGGTGCGCAAGCCCGTGGACCAGCTGGCGCTGGACGAGTGGCACAAGGTGATGGACACCAACCTGACCAGCGCCTTCCTGTGCAGCCGGGCCGCGCATCCCCACCTGAAGAAGGCGGGCGGCGGCAAGATCATCAACATCGGCTCGATGATGTCGATCTTCGGCGCGCCCTACGCCCCAGCTTATGCCGCGAGCAAGGCCGGCATCGTGCAGCTCACCAAGTCGACCGCGCTCTCTTGGGCGGCCGACAACATCCAGGTGAACGCAATTCTCCCGGGCTGGTTCGAGACCGAGCTGACCGACGGCGCCCGCAGCCAGATTCCGGGCCTGTACGACCGGGTGGTCGCCCGGGCGGCCGCCGGCCGCTGGGGCAAGCCCGCCGACATTGCCGGCACGGCCGTGTTTCTGGCCAGCCGGGCGTCTGATTACGTGACCGGCACTGCGATTCCGGTGGACGGCGGATTTTCAATCTCTGGCTGAAGTCGGGCGGGCCGTGTAAATTCGGCCGCCATGCTCCTCTGGTTTCAGATTTTTCTTTTTGTCGCCGGCACGGCAGCGCTGCTGTACGTGTCGCGCGGCCCGCTGAGCCAGCCGGGCTCGCACGGCTTCTACCGCTTTTTTGCGTGGGAGTGCATGCTGGTGCTCATCATCGTGAACCTGCCGGTCTGGCATGTAGACCCGCTGTCGTTCACCCAGCTGCTCTCCTGCGTGCTGCTGGCGCTGTCGATCTGGCTGCCGATCCATGCGGTAAGGCTGCTCAAGGCCCATGGCAAGCCGACCGAGGCGCGCAACGACGATCCGGCGCTCTATGGTTTCGAGAAAACATCGTTCATCGTCAGCACGGGTGCCTTCCGCTACATTCGCCACCCCATGTACACGGCACTGATGCTGCTGGCCTGGGGCGCCTTCCTGAAGCAGTTCACCTGGCTCACCCTTGCGCTGGTGCTGGCGGCCACGGTGCTGTTGTTTCTGACGGCGCGCAGCGATGAGAAGGAATGCATTGCCCATTTTGGCGATGCCTACCGCGAGTACATGCGCCGCACGCGGCGCTTCATTCCTTTCCTGCTGTGAAGAGCCAGGGCTTTCCCAGCGGGCCGCAGGCCGCCCTCCTGTTCCTGGCGCTGTTCCTGTGCGAGTTCGTCATTGCCGTTGCGCTGCGCGACGCCAACCGTTGGCTCGGGCTGAACGACATGCAGCTTGGCGTGCTTGCCGCCGTGCTGGGCAACGGCTGCGTCTTTGCCGGGGTCATGCACTTTCAGCAGCTCACCTATCGCGAGTTGTTCCACCAGTCTCCGGCCTCCGCCCGGGCCACGCTGGTGCTGATCGTGCCGCCGGTGCTGCTGCTGGTGCCGGGACTGATGGTGGTGATAGTGTCGGCAATGAACCTGCTGGTGCTGGTCGCGCCGCTTTCCGCTTGGGAAGAATCGATGTTCAGCCGCATGGCCGACGGCAGCGTTGCCGCCACGCTTGCCGTGTGCGTGATGGCGCCCCTGCTCGAGGAAATGCTGTTCCGTGGCATCGTTCTGCGGGGTTTCCTGCAGCGCTATTCGAGGTGGCAGGCCATCCTGGGCTCGGCGTTGCTCTTCGGGGTGGCGCACATGAACATCTACCAGTTTTTCGTCGGGCTGGTCTTGGGCACGGTGCTGGGGTGGCTCTATGAGCGCACCCGCTCGCTCATTCCGTGCATCGCGCTGCATGCGGCCTACAACACCGGCACCATTTTCTTGAGCGACCTGCCCGAAAC
This sequence comes from Variovorax paradoxus, assembly GCF_029919115.1. Classification (NCBI taxonomy): domain Bacteria; kingdom Pseudomonadati; phylum Pseudomonadota; class Betaproteobacteria; order Burkholderiales; family Comamonadaceae; genus Variovorax; species Variovorax paradoxus. Next base: position 687,389 of record NZ_CP123990.1, on the reverse strand, counting down.
CATTTCGCTCGCGGACACCGCGCTGGCCTTGGTGGCAATCCTGGTGGCAACAGTGTGCGGCGTGCTGGCTTTGCGGCACATGCTGGTGGCACCCATTGCGCGCAGGCAAGCGCCCTGACGCAGGACGCCAATCAAAAAACTAGGTTTGCACCGGCCGGATCGGCTGCGCATCGACCGCGTCGCCATCGACGATGAAATGACCGCCCGCCACATGATGCAGCGTGCGGAGTTCATCGTGTCCCGTGAAGTTCCAGCGCCCCTCGGCAAACACGCGCGAGTCGGCCTGCGCAGCAATCACCTCGCCGAGGAACAGGTCGTAGCGCTGCTGAATGTGCGGCTCTGGCAACAGCCGGCATTCGAGCCAGGCCACGCAGCCCTCAAGCAAGGGCGCCGCAACGGCGGTGCCGGCGAAAGTCTGCAGCCCGTAGGCCGCAAACTTGTCGCGCCCATCGCGTTCGACGATCTCGCGCCCCGAACTGTTGCCCAAGGCTTCCGTCAGATCGAGCTGCGCGCGAGAGGGCACCTGCAGCGCAAAGGTGCCCTCGCTTTCAAGCAGCGTGCGGGTCCAGGTGCTCTTGTCGAGCACCACGGCCACCTTGGGCGGGTCGAAGTCCAGCGGCATCGCCCAGGCCGCGGCCATGATGTTGCGCTGCCCGCCGTGAGCGGCACTCACGAGAACGGTGGGACCGTGGTTGATCAGGCGGTAGGCCTTGGCCAGGGGAACCGGCGAGCGGTACGAAGACGACGATGCGTCGGGAGTAGCGGACGAGGAACGGGTCATGCGGCCAGCATGCCACGCCTTGCGGCTCTCCGCACGCGCTGTTCAGGGGTAACCGGCAGTGCACACGCCCTGAATCAATTAAGCCCTTCCCCCCCGACTAAGCATCCGCCCCGCCCGAGCCAGCACCTTCGCCTCGGCGCCACCGCCGCGGTACGCCAGCACGCCATTCACGAACACACGCTCGACGCCCAAGCTCACGCCGTGCGGCTTGTCGTACGTGGCGGTGTCGGCGATGGTCTCGGGGTCGAACACCACCACGTCGGCCATGCCGCCCACGCGCAGCAACCCGCGGTCGGCGATGCGCAGGTTGCGCGCGGTCATGCCGGTCATCTTGTGCACGGCCTGCTCCAGCGTGAACAGGCGGCGCTGACGCCAGTAGCGTGCGAACACGCGTGGGAATGCGCCCCACAGCCGCGGATGCGGATGGCGGTCGTGCGGCAGGCCATCGCTGCCGATCATGGTGAGCGGGTGTGCGATGACGCGCTCCACGTCTTCTTCCTGCATCTGGAAATAGCAGGCGCCGCCGGGCTTCAGGCGCAGGCACGCCTCCTGTTCGGTGGTGCCCCACTCGCGTGCAATGTCGGAAATGAGCCGCCCCGTCATCTCCGGGTAGGGGTCGGACCAGGTCAGCAGCACGTCGATGACGCCGTCGACCAGGTCTTCACGCAGCACGGTGGAGCCCGCCACGTAGGGGTACACGTCCATCGAAATTTTCTGCCGCTCGGCCAGCGCCTCGATCAGCGGCAGCGTTTCCTTCGTGCGGCCCCAGTTGGCGGGGCCGGCGCACTTGTGGTGCGAAATGACCAGCGGCACGCCCGCGCTGAAGGCTGTGTCACCCGCTTCATGCAGCGCTTCGATGATCTGCTGCATTTCGCTGCGCAGGTGCGTTGCGTAGACGCCGCCATGCCTTGCCACCACGCGCGCGAGCGCCGTCACTTCTTCGGCGGGAGCGGCAAACGCTTCTTCATAGAACAGGCCCGACGACATGCCGTGCGCACCCTCGGCCATGCTGCTGTCGAGCAGCATGGCCATGCGCGCCAGTTCGTCGTTGCTTGCGGGCCGATCGAGCGCTTCCATGGCCGCGAAGCGCAAGGTGGTGTGGCCCACCAGCGCCGCAACGTTGAGCGCGGGCTGCGTTGCATCGACAGCCGCGCGGTACTCGGCCATGGTGGCGTGCTTGAACGACTCTGCGCCCAGGAGCGTGAGCGGCGGCTTGGACTGCGGCGTGCGGTACGGCGCGAGCGAGATGCCGCAGTTGCCGGTCACCACGGTGGTGATTCCTTGCGACACCTTGGGCAGGCAGAGCGGGTCGCGCAGCACGATGGCGTCGTCGTGCGTGTGCGCATCGATGAAGCCGGGGGCTATTACCTTCTTGCGGCAGTCGACGATCTCGATGTCGGCCAGCGTCAGGCCTTCGGGCAGCCGCTCACGCAGGCGTTCGCCAAGCGCAACGATTCGATCGCCCTGCAGCAGCACGTCACCGGTCCACGAAGGCCCGCCCGATCCATCGACGACCAGGCCCGCTTCGAGCAATATGGCTTTGGCTTCTCCGCTCACGATGCGCGGCCTCCCGTGTTGATGCCGCCGCCGTCCCAGCTTTGCAGCGGGTGCGTGGCGGCGTCGATGCCGTGGCGCTGAAAGGCTTCGCGCGCGCGCTGCAGCCGTTGCACCGCGGGCTCGCCCCGTCGCTGCGCCACCAGCACCGTGAGAATCTCGATAGCGGTGAGGTGCGTCAGGTAGGCATCGATGCCCACATGCATCACCGCGTCGTCGGGCACCGAAAGGCCCAGCAGGAAGTCGGCCTTGGCCGCCAGCGCGGTGTCCGGCCGCGTGAGCGCGACCACCTTGGCGCCCTGCCCGCGCGCGATGTCCACCGCGTCGAGCAGCGAAGGCATGCCACCCACGTGCGAGATGGCGATGACCACTCCGCCTGGGCGCTGCGCCGCGCCCGCCACCTGCTGCAGGTGGTAGTCGGCCCAGGCATTGGCCGAGAGGCCGAGCCTGAAGAGCCGCGCCTGCAGATCGTTGGCCATGAACCACGAGGTGGCGCCCGCACCGTACAAGTCGACGTGCGGTGCGGCCGCAATGACGGCCACCGCGCCTTCGAGCACCTGCATGTCGAGTTGCCCGCGCACACCCGAGACCGAAGCCGCGGCGCTGCGCGCGATCTTGCTGACCACTTCGTCCGCCGCGTCCTCGATGTTCACGCGGCGGTGCAGCGGGGAGCCGCCCAGCGCGAGCTCTTGCGCGAGCGCAAGCTTGAACTCCCGCAATCCCGCAAAGCCCAGGTCGCGGCAGGTGCGCATGATGGTGGGCACCGAACTGCCCGAGCGCTCGGCCAGTTGTTCGAAGCTCTCTTCGAGCGCGCGGTCCGGGTCCTCGAGGATCAGGTCGAGAATTGCGCGGCGCGTGGCGGGTGCGCTGCTGCGGATCTCGCCGATCTTCTGAAGCAATGAGGGGGTCATCGGGTTCGCGTTGTTCAGAAGTGCATGGCGACGGCGTCGCTCACGCGGTAGTTCTCTTCGACCACCGGCATCCAGTGCCACTTGTCGAAGGTGGTGCAGGGGTGCGAAATGCCCAGGCCGACCCGGTCTCCGACCACGGGCGCCTGCGCCTCTTCGGATTCGTTCCAGCGCAGATAGGCGTGCTGGTCGTTCAGCGCGGTGATCTTCCAGCCGGCGGGCACGGCCTCGGCTTCGAGCATGCCGCGTGCGGCGCGTGCGATGGGCACCGGCATCGAGAGATCGAACGAAATGTCGCGCTTGCCGACCGCCAGAATCGCCAGGCCCTTTTCAGGCCGCGATTGCACCGTGGCCCACACCTCCATGGCGGGGCGCAGGCTCTCCCCGCAATCGCAACCCAGCCGCTCGTCCACCGCGCTCACCATGCGCTTGTAAAACCCGTGGTCGTGCGTGACATAGCAGCCCGAGCGCAGCAGGCCGCGCACGGGCGAACCCAGCGCGGGCTTGAGCCGGCCGGCCACCAGGTCGAAGATGGCCGAGCCGCCAGCGGAAACCAGCACCTCGGCCGTTTCGAACAACTGCTGCGTATCGCAGTGGCGCGCAATGGCTTCCACGCGGTCCATCAGCGTGGTGGCATAGGCCGCATCGGGTTCGCTGGCGCCGGTGGCGCCTTGACCTTCGTAGGTTTCGATGCCCACTAGCTTGACCGCATCGCTGGCGCGCAGCCGCGTGGCAAGGGCCACGGCTTCCTCGTGGGTACGGCAGCCGGTGCGTGCGCCTTCGACGCCAATCTCCAGCATCACCTCGAAAGGCACGCTCTCGGGGTGGCGCTTCGACCAGTCTTCGATCAGCGCGAGCTGCGCCAGCGAATCGACCAGGAACACCACGCGAAGGTCCGCATGCGCATGCAGCAGCAACTGGATGCCGGCCAGGTCTTCGTCGCTGACCACCTGGTTGGCGATGAGCGTGCGGCGGGCGCCGGCCGCGACGCCAACGGCGAGTTGCGTCACGGTAGCGAAGGTCAGGCCCCAGGCGCCGGCATCGAGCTGGCGCTGGAAGAGCTGCGGCGACATGGTCGTCTTGCCATGCGGCGCCAAATCGATGCCCCACTCGCGCACGCGCGACTGCATCCAGGTCAGGTTGTGCTCGAGCGCCTCGCGCTTGAGCACGGCCAGCGGCAGCGGCAGGTCGCCGGCGAGCACGTTCCACCCTGCGGCGCCAACCTCGCTGCGGCGGCGCGGCGGCTGGGTGCGCGGGTAGCCCTTGAAGTTGCTGCCCAGCAGCGGGTCGTTGAAATCGTTGATCTTGTCGGTGGCGGCTGTGGTGTCGGTCATGGTCGTGCGGCAATGTTGGAGAGCAGCTCTTTGCGGATGCAGGCGCTGTAGTGTCCGACGGAAATCTCATCGAGCGGCGGCACGGTCTGAGCGCAGGCCGCGATGGCGTGCGGGCAACGGGTGCGGAACACGCAGCCCGAAGGCGGAGAGATGGGGCTGGGAATGTCGCCCTTGAGCGCGATGCGTTCCGTGGCCAGCGTCGGGTCGGGCTTCGGGCTCGCGGCCAGCAGCGCCTGGGTGTAGGGGTGCGAAGGCCGCGCGAACAGTTCGTCGGTGGTGGCTACCTCCATCACCTTGCCAAGGTACAGCACCACCACGCGGTCGCACAGGTACTCGACCACGTCGAGATCGTGCGAGATGAAGAGCATGGTCAGCCCAAGCCGCTCGCGCAGGTCGGCCAGCAGGTTGATGACCTGCGACTGAATGGAGACGTCCAGCGCCGACAGCGGCTCGTCGGCCACGATGAACTCCGGCTCCACCGCGAGCGCGCGCGCCACGCCGATGCGCTGGCGCTGCCCGCCCGAGAACTCGTGCGGGAAACGGCTCGCATGCTCCGCGCGCAGGCCCACGGTTTCGAGCAGCTCGGCAATGCGTTTGTCGCGTGCGGCGGCGCCCTTGTGCAGGCCGTGCGTGGACAGCGCCTCTCCGAGGATGGCGCTGATGCGCATCTTGGGGTTCAGGCTTGCGTACGGATCTTGAAAGATGATCTGCAGCTTGCTGCGCAGCTTGCGCATGCGCTCGCCCGAGAGTGTGCCGATGTCGTCGCCGCGGTAGAGCACCTGGCCCGCAGTGCTTTCCACCAGCCGCAGCACGGTGCGGCCGATGGTGCTCTTGCCGGAACCCGATTCGCCGACGAGGCCCAGTGTTTCGCCGGGACGGATGACGAACGACACATCGTCGACGGCGCGCACCGGGCGGTCGCTGCTGCCGAAGTATTTCTTGAGGCTGCGGACTTCGATGAGAGGGGCGGCGGTCATTGTGGGGATGTTGTATTGGCTCCCTCCCCTTCCGGGGGAGGGTTGGGGTGGGGGCAGCCGGCCGTTTTATTGTTGCGACGGTCTCCACCGCCCAGAGCCCCCACCCCAACCCTCCCCCGGAAGGGGAGGGAGAAAGACAGGGGCGGCAGCGGGCGGCTCATGCAACCCTCGCAAGTTGCGCTTCCGGCTGCACCCGCGTGCAGCGCGCCTGGCGATCCTGGCGGATGTCGATGAGCGGAGGCATCGCCTCCTTGCACCCTGCCACCGCGCGGTCGCAGCGCGGCTCGAAGGCACAGCCGGGGGGCGGTGCGAGCGGGCTCGACACCTGGCCGCGAATCGCGAACAGCCGCTTCGGCTTGGGCTGCCCCGGCACCCGCGCCTTGCCCGGCAGGCAAGCCAGCAGGCCCTGCGTGTACGGATGCTCAGGCTGCGCGAACAGCGGCCGCACGGGCGCGCTTTCAACCACGCGACCTGCGTACAGCACCACCACATCATCCGCATGGTGCGCGACCACGCCGAGGTTGTGCGTGATGAACAGGATGCTCATGCCCGTCTCGGCCTGCAGCCGGCGCATGAGCTCGAGAATCTGCGCCTGTATGGTCACGTCGAGCGCGGTGGTGGGCTCGTCGGCAATCAGCAGCGTCGGGTCGCAGGCCATGGCCAGCGCGATCATCACGCGCTGGCGCATGCCGCCTGACAGCTGGTGCGGGTACTCGTGAATGCGCTGCGCCGCGGCCGGAATCTCGACCAGCTCCAGCATGCGCAGCGCATGTGCGAGCGCGGCCTTGCGGTCGAGCCCCTTGTGCAGCCGCACGCTCTCGGCAATCTGCTCGCCGATGGTGAAGACCGGGTTCAGGCTGGTCATCGGCTCCTGGAAGATCATCGACAGCTGGTTGCCGCGCAAGCTGCGCATTTCGCGCTCGCCGATCTTCAGCAGGTCGAGCGTCTTGCCTTCGCGCGTGACGAATGAAGCCGAACCGCTGACCTGTGCGTTGGCAGTCTTGGGCAGGAGGCGCATCAGCGTGAGGCTGGTGACTGACTTGCCCGAACCCGATTCGCCCACCAGCGCCGTCGTCTTGCCCGGCTGGATTGAAAAGCTCACATCGGCTACCGAGCGGATGAGGCCGTCTTCGGTGGGAAAGCTGGTGCTCAGGTTGCTGACCTGGAGACGCGGTGTGTTCGCAGCGGTCGTCATCAGAGCGTCTTCTTGAGCTTGGGGTCGAGCAGGTCGCGCACGCCGTCGCCCAGCAGCTGCAGCGAGAGCGCGGTAAAGATGATGGCGAGCCCCGGGAACAGCACCACCCAGAAGGCCTGGTGCGCGTACTGCTGACTGCCCGCGACCATGGTGCCCCAGGTCGGTATTTCAGGCGGCACGCCGACGCCGAGAAACGAGAGCCCCGCCTCGGCCAGGATGGCGTAGGCAAAGATGAACGACACCTGCACGAGGATCGGCGACATCAGGTTGGGCAGGATGTGCCGCCACAGGATGCGGGAGGTGCGCACGCCCAATGCACGCACCGCTTCGACGAACAGCAGCTCGCGCACCACCAATGTCGAGGCCCGCACCACCCGCGCCACGCGCGGCGTGTACACGAGCACCAGCGCCAGCACCGTGTTGATGAGCGAAGGGCCGAGGATGGCAACGAGCGCGATCGCCAGGAGGATGTCTGGGAACGACATCATCGCGTCGACCACGCGCATCAGCGGTGCATCGAGCCGGCGGAAGAAGCCGGCCATGAGGCCCAGCACCGTGCCGGCAACCACCGCGCCAAGGGCGGTGAGCGCCGCAATCGCCAGCGAGTAGCGCGCACCGTGCACGATGCGCGAGTACATGTCGCGGCCCAGTTCATCGGTGCCCAGCAGGTGCTCGGCACTCGGCCCCTTCAGGCGTTGCAGCACGGCGGTGTCGTTGGGATCGATGGAGGCGAACAGCGGCGCGCCGATGGCCATGACCGCGATGACCAGCAGCACCAGCGCGGAGACCATCACGATGCGGCGGTGCATCAGCTGGCGGAGCATTCGGGGCATTTGCATGTTGTTGTTCTCTCTCAAACCTTCACGCGCGGATCGACGACCGCATACAGCAGGTCGATGGAGAAATTGATCAGCACGTAGATCGCCGCAATCACGAGCAGCGCGCCCTGGATCACCGGGTAGTCGCGCCGGAGCACCGCGCTCACCACCAGGTTGCCGACGCCGGGCAGGCCGAATACGGTTTCGGTAATGACGGCGCCGCCGATCATCAGCGCCACCGTGAGGCCGATCACCGTGACGATGGGCACCAATGCATTGCGCAGCGCATGCTTGAGCACGACCACGCTCTCGCTCAGGCCCTTGGAGCGCGCGGTGCGCACATAGTCTTCACCGAGCACGTCGAGCATCGAGGCCCGCGTGAAGCGGATGATGAGGGCCGAGTTCAAGAGGCCGAGCACCGTGGCCGGCAGCACCAGCGCATGCAGGCGCTCGGCAAACGGCGCGTCAGGCGCGCCGTAGCCCGACACCGGGAACCAGCCGAACGACACTGCGAAGATCTGGATCAGCACGATGCCGAGCCAGAAGCTCGGAATGCTGGCGCCGAGCATGGCAATGCCGGTGAACAGCTGGTCCACCACCCGTCCGCGGAACACGGCCGAAACAATGCCGCAGGGCACGCCGATCAGCGCCGCAATGGCCACGGCCATGAGCGCAAGCAGCGTGGTGGGCTCGGCCCGCTCCCACAGCGCCTGCGTGACCGGCCGCTGCAGGAAGATGGAGGTGCCCAGGTTGCCCTGCAGCACCTCGCGAAGCCAGTAGCCGAACTGCACCGGCAGCGGCTTGTCCAGGCCGTATTCCTTTTGCACGCGCGCAATGTCGGTGGCCGTGGCCTGGTCGCCCAGCAGCACCGACACCGGGTCGCCCGAAGCCGCACGCGTGAGCACGAAGACGAGCACCGCCACGATGGCGAGAACCACCAGCATGCCGGCGGCGCGGGAAGCGATGTAGCGGATCATGGAGTGCGGTCTTGTCGAGGCGATGCGAAGGCGAACGGCCCCATCACTTGATCCGTGCGTTCCAGAAGAAGGGCCAGGTGGCGGGCTGGTAGTTGTCCAGCGCCGGGCTCTTGGCCGAGAGGCCGTTGAACTTGCCCACGTTGATGTACGGCACCTCTTCGTAGACCACCTGCTGCACCTTGCCCCAGAGCGCACCGCGCTTGGCGGGATCGCTCTCGACGTTGAAGGCCTGCAGCGCCGCCTTCTTGGCGGGCGAATCCCACCAGCCGGGCGCGCCGTCGCCCAGCTGCGGCGGCGAGAGCATCGGTTCGGGGAACTGGCCCGAATGGGTGACGTAGATGTCCCAGAGCTTGGGGTCGTTGCGGCGCTGCACCAGCGTGGCCCAGTCGACCACGTTGAGGTCGACCTTGAAGCCGGCGCGCTTGAGCTGCTCGGCCATCAGGAGCGACATGTTGTAGTGAAAGTCGTACTGGCGGCTGGTGAGCACGCGGATCGGCTCACCCTTGTAGCCGGCCTTGGCCGCGGCCTCCTTGGCCTTGGGCGCGTTGCGTTCGTTGTACAGCGTGGCGCCGGCCGCCGAATAGAACGGCGAGCCCTTCGGAAAGTGGTTGCCCTCGGCCACGAAGAAGCGCGTGTCGCCAAAGCCGGCCGCGAGCATCTCGCCCTCGCCGAGCGCCGTTTGAATGGCCTGGCGGATGGCCTGGTTGGAAGCAACGCCTTCCTTGGTGTTGAGCACCAGGTACGGAAAGCCGAACGACGGCGTCATGATCGGCACGGTCTTGCCGCCAGCCTTCTCGAGCCGGGGCAATGCCTCTACTGGCAGCAGGTCGGCAAAGTCGTACTGGCCGGCCAGGGCGCCTTCGACGCGCGTGCTGGCGTTGGGCACGGGCACGAAGCGCAGTTCTTCAATGGCGGCTTCGCGCTTGCCGCCGTAGCCGCTTGCGGGCTCCTTGCGCGCTGCGTATTTGTCGAAGCGCGTGAGCAGCACGAACTGGTCGGGCCGGCGCTCCTTGAACTTGTAGGGCCCGGTGCCGACGAAGTCCTTCAGCGGCGAGGCGAAAGAGTCCTTCGCCATGATGGCGGCCATGCCGCTCGGCAGCGCAAGCTGCGACAGCAGCGGCGCATACGGCGCCTTCAGCACGATCTCCACGCCCAGCGGGCCCTTGGCCTTGAGGCTTTCGATTTCCTTGCCCACGGCCTTGCCGCGCGGCGACTGGTCCATCCAGCGCTGCAGGCTGGCCACCACGTCGTCGGCCGTGAGTTCGCGGCCGTTGTGCAGCATGACGCCCTTGCGCAGGGTGATGGCGTAGGTCTTGCCGTCGGCTGAGATCTTCGGCATGGTCTCGGCCAGCATGGGCACCACGTTCCACTTGGCGTCGAAGGTGTACAGCGTTTCGTACACGTGCTGCATGATGGTTCCGACCAGGTCGGCGGTCGAAGCCATCGGGTCGAGCGTCTGCGGCTCGGCCACCATTGCCAGGGTGGCAAAGTTGCGCGGGCCCTGGGCTTGCGCCTGCTGATGGGGCAGCGCGGCGCACAGCAGCGCAAGCAGGGAAGCGCCCAGGAGGCTGCGCTTGGACAGGTGCGGCAGGCGCTGGACAAGACCGGCGTGAGGCATGGGGAACTCCTTCATGGGGCGGGCAGGTTGTGAAAGAAATTTTCTTTTCGGCCCGGACTTTGAAGCAGTATTCATGCCAAATCATCCGTGTTAACCCTTGTTTGATGGCTTTTCTGAAACTAATTTTCAGATTGGATCGATACTTGCGATCCTCTTTCCTCCCTTCTTTTTTCACTCCAGGAGTTTTCCCATGCCGCTCGAATACCTCGGCGCCCCGCCCGTCGCCTCGGACCGCCAGGCCCGCCCCTTCTCCCCCGCCGTGCGCGCGGGCGATTTCATCTACGTGTCGGGCCAGGTGCCCGCCAACGCCGAGGGCGAAATCGTGGTGGGCGGCATCGAGGCGCAAACGCGCCAGGTAATGGAAAACCTGAAGAAGGTGCTCGCACTGGCCGGCGCCACGCTCGACGACGTGTGCAAGAGCACCGTGTGGCTGCACGACGCGCGCGACTTTGGTGCCTTCAACCGCATCTACATGAGCTATTTCGGTGAAAACAAGCCGGCGCGCTCGACCACCGAGGCGCGCTTGATGGTCGACGCCAAGGTCGAGATCGACGTGGTGGCCTACAAGCCCAAGTAAGTCACCAGCGCCGCTGAATTACCGCAGCTCGGTCTTGCGCTGGATGATGCGCGAGACCAGGCCGTATTCGACCGCTTCCTCGGCCGAGAGCCAGCGGTCGCGCTCGATGTCGGCCAGCACCACGTCGATCGGCTTGCCGGTTTCGCGCGCGATTTCGTGCGCAATGCGATGCCTGGCCTTGATGCACCACGTCGATCGGCTTGCCGGTTTCGCGCGCGATTTCGTGCGCAATGCGATGCCTGGCCTTGATGATCTCTTGCGCCTGAATGGCAATGTCCGTCGCCTGACCGCCCGCGCCACCGCTGGGCTGGTGAATCAGGAAGCGGGTGTTGGGCAGGCACACGCGCCGTTCCTTCGGCGCGGCCAGGTACAGATGCGTGGCGGCGCTGCCGACCCAGCCGGTGCCGATCATGTTCACCGGCGCAGAAATGAAACGCACGATGTCGTGGATCGCATCGCCCGATTCCAGGTGGCCGCCGGGCGAGCTCACCAGGATGTCGATGGGTTTGTCGGCGCTGTCGGCGTCCAGCGCGATGAGCCTGCGCGTCACGTCGGCGGCCACCGAATCGGTGATGCTGCCGAAGATCAGCAGCGTGCGCGACTTGAACGCTTTTTCTTCCAGATAGGAGTTGCGCGGCTCGGCAGTGGCAGCGGGCGTGGTGTCGTCGTCGGTTTCCATGATGAAGAAGCACTCCTGTAGTTGAACGGCATCTTGCCGAACAGACAGACAGTTTCGCCGACATTGCGTGCACGCGTGGCAGGCGGCATCGACTCAACCCGCCAGACGTCCCGCCACAAGTTGCAGCACGCGGTCGCAGCGCTTTGCAAGTTCCTGGTCGTGCGTGACCATCACGAACGCCGTGCGGTGCTTGTGCGCGAGTTCGATCATCAGCGCAAACACGGTGTCGGCCGTGTTGCGGTCGAGGTTGCCCGTGGGTTCGTCGGCCAGCACGCAGGCCGGCTGCGTGACCAGCGCGCGCGCGATGGCCACGCGCTGGCGCTCGCCGCCGGACAGCTCCGCGGGCCGGTGATGCAGGCGGCCGCCAAGGCCCACGCTTTCGAGAATCCTGGTGGCCGCCGCCGCCGCTTGCGCGGGCTCGGTGCGCCGGATCTTGAGCGGCATCGCCACGTTGTCGAGCGCGCTGAATTCGGGCAGCAAGTGGTGAAACTGGTAGACGAAGCCCAGGTGCTGGTTGCGAAGCCGCCCCTGCTCGGCCGCATCGGCATGCGCGATGTCCTTGCCGAGCAGCTCGACCTTTCCGGAGGTGGGCGCGTCGAGCCCGCCCATCAGGTGCAGCAGCGTGCTCTTGCCGGAACCCGAGGCGCCGACGATGGCCAGCGTTTCGCCGGCGCGCACGTCCAGGTCGACGCCGTGCAGCACGGTGAGGTCGATGCGCCCCTCGTGAAAGCGCTTGGTAAGGCCGCGGGCCTTCAGGACGACGGCATTGGCGCCGGGCCGCCCCAAGCCGCTGGCGGCCCCCTCGGGGGGCAGCGAGGACACGTCAGTGCCGAGCGTGGGGGTCCGTTCACTCATAGCGCAGGGCCTCGGCGGGGTTGACGCGGCTCGCGCGCCAGCTCGGATACAGCGTGGCCAGGAAGGCCAGGACAAGGGAAATGATCGCAATCGGCATGATGTCGCTGCGCTGCGGGTCGCTCGGCATCTTGCTGATCAGGTAGATGTCCTTGGGCAGGAAGCTCGCATGAAAGAGCTGCTCGAGCGCGGGCACGATCACGTCGATGTTGTAGGCAATGCCCAGCCCCAGCAGCAGCCCGGCCACGGTGCCGATCACGCCGACCATGGCACCCTGCACCACGAAGATGCCCATGATGCTGCGCGGCGAACTGCCCAGTGTGCGCAAGATGGCAATGTCCGCGCGCTTGTCGGTCACGGTCATTACCAGCGTGGACACCAGATTGAAGGCCGCCACGGCCACGATGAGCGTGAGGATGATGAACATCATGCGTTTCTCGACCTGGACGGCCGCAAACCATGTCTTGTTCTGGCGCGTCCAGTCTCGAATGAGAAACTGGCCCGGCAGGGTGACGGCCATCTGGTCGGCCACGTCGCGTGCCTCGTTGAGGTCCTTGAGCTTGATGCGGATACCGGTGGGCCCGTCGAGCCGGAACACGCGCTGCGCGTCTTCGGCATGAATCATTGCCAGCGCCGAGTCGTATTCGTAGTGGCCCGAATCGAAGGTGCCCACCACGGTGAACTGCTTGAGCCGCGGCACCACGCCCGCGGGCGTGACCTGCCCGCCAGGTGCCACCAGCGTGACCTGGTCGCCCGGGTGCACGAAGAGCGACCGGGCCAGCTCGCCGCCGAGCACGATGCCGAACTCGCCCGGCACCAGCTTGTCGAGCGTGCCCTTTTGCGCGGTGGTGGCAATGTCGGTGACCTCGGGTTCGAGCTTGGGCACGATGCCGCGCACCAGCGTGCCCTTCATGTCTTCGCCGCGCGCAATGAGCGCCTGCGTGGCAATGAAGGGGGCGGCGCCGATGACTTCGGGGTTCTTGCGGGCGGCTGCCGTGATGGCGTCGATGTCGGGCAGGGCCTGGCCGTCGCGCGAAAGTATTTCGATGTGCGACACCACGCCGAGCATGCGGTCGCGCACTTCCTTCTGGAAGCCGTTCATCACGCTGAGCACGATGATCAGCGCCGCCACCCCCAATGCGATGCCAAGCATCGACACGCCGGAGATGAAGGAGATGAAGCCGTTGCGCCGTGTCGCCCGGCCTGCGCGCGTATAGCGCCAGCCGAGCTGCAGTTCATAAGGAAGTCGCATATTTTCAGTTATTTAACGCGCTTCCGGCGCCAACGGCGCTTCGGGGCGTTTCATCCCCGGGATTGTGGCATTCCCGGACAATAGGGGAATGGCCGAACCTCTCCCACGTCATCTGTTGATTCCCTTTGCCGGCCGCGGTTCCCCTGCTTGCCGCGCCGCGCTGCCATCGCTTCGGCTGCCCAACCTCGAGTCCCTGCTCTCCCGCCTCTCGCTGGTGGAGACCGATACCCAAGACGAAAGCACGCGCTCACCGCCCCATGAACGGGCGCTGGCCGCGGCGCTGGGCATTTCTGCAGCCGACGGCTGCATTCCCTGGGCCGCGCTCGAGGCCAGGCAGATCGGCATTGCCGAGCCCGGCGACCGCGAAGGCTGGGGCCTGGTGTCGCTTTGCAATTGGCAGGTGGGCATCGACGACGTGGTGCTGGGCGACCCGAGCGCCATCGAGATCGATGCCGCGGAATCGGCCACACTGCTGGCCGCCGCCCATCCCTTCTTCGAGGAAGACGGCATTGCGCTGCACCCCTCTTCCACGCCGGGCCGCTGGCTGGCGCGCGCGCGCATCTTCGACGGCCTGGCAACGGCATCGATCGACCGTGCGGTGGGCCATCCGATTTCGCAGTGGTCGCCGCTGGCCGAAGCCGCGCGGCCGCTGCGCCGCCTCCAGAACGAAATGCAGATGCTGCTCTATACCCAACGCGTGAACGACGACCGCGCCGCCCGCGGCGTACCGCCGATCAACTCCTTCTGGCTCAGCGGCACCGGCGCGCTGCAGGCGGACCCTTCTCCCGCCATGCCCGCGCCCACCGTGAGCGACGCGCTTCGCGTGGCCGCATTGCGCGACGACGGGCCGGAATGGGCACAGGCGTGGCAAGCGCTGGATGCGGGGCCCGTCGCCGGCCTGCTGGCCGACTACACCGCCGGTGCCGACATCACGCTCACGCTGTGCGGCGACCGTGCGGCGCAGCGCTATGCGGTACAGCAGCGCGGCCTGGTGGGTTGGGCCAAAAGCCTGTTCGACCGGCCACGCGCCCCTGCGGTGCTCGAGGCCCTATGAAGATCATCGCCAGGGAAATTCCGCCCCGCACGGTCTGGGCGCTGGAGCAGGCCGGTGTGCACCCCTTGCTGGCCCGCCTTTTTGCCGCGCGCGGCGTGCTGGCCAAAGACGAGCTCGACGACGGCCTGGCGCGCCTGCTGCCGCCCGATACGCTGCACGGCGCGCGCGAAGCGGCGGTGCTGCTGGCCGATGCCATGGCGCAGGACAAGCGCCTGTGCATCGTGGCCGACTACGACTGCGACGGCGCCACTGCCTGCGCCGTTGCCGTGCGCGGCCTGCGCCTGCTCGGCGCAAAGAACGTGAGCTACCTGGTGCCCGACCGCGTGGTCGACGGCTACGGCCTCACGCCGCCGATTGCCGAGCGCGTCGCAAACAGCGGCGCCGACATGCTGATCACCGTGGACAACGGCATTGCCAGCGTCGAGGGCGTGGCGGCCGCCAAGGCGCGCGGCCTGCAGGTGCTGGTAACCGACCACCACCTGCCCGGCCCGGAACTGCCGGCCGCCGATGTGCTGGTGAACCCCAACCAGCCCTGCTGCGGCTTCGAGAGCAAGAGCATTGCCGGCGTGGGCGTGATGTTCTATGTGCTGCTGGCGCTGCGCTCCGAGTTGCGCACGCGCGGCGTGTTCACGGCGGCAACGCAGCCCAAGCTGGACGTGCTGCTTCCGCTGGTGGCGCTCGGCACCGTCGCCGACGTGGTGAAGCTCGACGCCAACAACCGCCGCCTGGTTGCGCAGGGCCTCAGGCGCATTCGCGCTGGCGCACTGCCAGCGGGCATTGCGGCACTCTTCAAGGCGGCCGGGCGCAACGCTTCGGTGGCCACCACTTTCGACTTCGGCTTTGCGCTCGGTCCGCGCATCAACGCGGCCGGAAGGCTCGCCGACATGACGCTGGGCATCGAATGCCTGCTGACGGACGACGCCGGCCGTGCCGATGAACTTGCGCGCATGCTCGACGGCATCAACCGAGAGCGGCGCGACATCGAAGGCGGGATGCGCGACCAGGCGCTGATGCTGGCCGAGTCGCTCTTCGGCCCCGATGCCGCGGGCGGCGAAGCGCCGCCCGCGGCCATCAGCGTGTTCGATGCAGAATTCCACGAGGGCGTTGTCGGCATCGTGGCGTCGCGCCTGAAAGACCGCTTCCATCGCCCGACCTTCGTGTTTGCCGCCAGCGGCGCGCCGGGCAAGGAACACGAGCTCAAGGGCTCGGGCCGGTCGATTCCGGGCTTTCACCTGCGTGATGCGCTCGACCTTGTGGCCAAGCGGCATCCGGGCGTGCTGCTGCGCTTTGGGGGGCATGCCATGGCAGCGGGCTGCACCGTGGCGCGCGAGAAGTTCGAGGTGTTCGAACGCGCGCTGGCCGAGGTTGCGCACGAATGGCTCGATGCAGCCACGCTGACCCGGCGCCTCGACACCGACGGCCCGCTGGAACGCGAGTACATGCGCATCGACCTCGTCGACACGCTGCATCGCGAGGTATGGGGCCAAGGCTTTGCGCCGCCCACCTTCAGCGAGGAGGTAGAGGTGGTGTCGCAACGCCTCGTCGGCGAAAAGCACCTGGCGCTCAAGCTGCGGCACCAGGGCCATCCGGTCGACGGCATCTGGTTCGGCCATACCGATCCGCTGCCTGCGCGCGTGAAGCTCGCCTTCAGGCTCGATGCCGATGAGTGGCAGGGTGTGCGCCGCGTGCGCTTCCTCGTCGAGGGCGCGGAAATCTAGCTCGCCGTCGCGGGGCAGGTTCGCGCGACACGGCGGGCATGCGGTCGGGACGGATTCCTACGCCGGCCAGGCGGCGGAGTTTTACGGTGGTCGTTTACATGAGGAGCCCAGGCACCATGAAATCGACCACGTCATCACCCCCAAAATCCGCCAAGTCCGCAGGGGCAGCCCATACGGCTGACAAGCAGCGCGAGGTTCAACGCGCACAGGATGCAAAAGACAGTGCCCAAGAAAGCGGGAAACCCGCTGCCAAAAAGTCCAGCCAGCCCGCACAGGCCGGCTCGCGCCCCGAGCCGACCAACCCGATGCCGGCACAGCACCTGAGCAAACCCGGGCAGGAAGCAGACATGGAGTTGCGCCCCCGGTTCGAAGCGCCGGATTACCAGGGCAGCGGCAAGCTCGAAGGCATGACGGCGCTGATCACCGGAGGCGACTCCGGCATCGGCCGCGCCGTGGCGCTGCTCTATGCGCGCGAAGGCGCCGACGTGGCCATCGTGCACCTCGATGAAGACGAGGACGCAGAGGAAACCCGCAAGCATGTCGAGGACGAAGGCGCGCGCTGCCTCGTGATCAAGGGCGATGTCTGCGATCCGGCGTTCTGCCGCGAGGCGGTCGACAAGACGATCGAAGCCTTCGGCAAGCTCGACATCCTGGTGAACAACGCAGCCTTCCAGTTGCATGCCTCATCGATCGAGGACATTACCGATGAGCGCTTTGACCTGACGCTCCGGACCAATGTGTTCGGCTATTTTCAGATGGCGCGCGCCGCGGTGCCGCACCTCGGCCAGGGCTCGTCGATCATCAACACCGGTTCGGTCACGGGCCTGGAAGGAAGCGCGCACCTGCTCGACTACTCGACCACCAAGGGCGCGATTCACGCCTTCACCAAGTCGCTGGCCAGCAACCTGTTGCCGAAGGGCATTCGCGTGAATGCGGTCGCGCCAGGGCCGGTGTGGACGCCCTTGAACCCGGCGGACAGCCCGCCGGAAAAAGTAAAGGACTTCGGCAAGAACACCGACATGCAAAGACCGGCGCAACCCGAGGAGCTTTCTCCCGCCTATGTGTTCCTGGCCGCGCCCAGTTGCGCCAGCTACATCACCGGCATCGTGCTGCCGATCACGGGAAGTGTGGGCGCTGTTTGAATGCCGCCAATAGCTTTTGCAGGGTTCTGGACCGCGGCACGTCTTGCACCAGAGGCGGCACCGAGACGGCCAGCAGCAATGCCGCGAGCGGCACGACGCATACGAAGCCGATATAGCTGAAACCGAGCGCGCCGACAATTCCGCCCGCTACGAACATGCCGATCAGCCCGCCCGCCGCCTGCATCTTGCGGCGGTTGTGGCGCACCATCGCCTGCTTGGGCGTTGCATGGCGGTTCCAGTAGAGCAGCTTGCCCAGTTCCATGCCCACGTCGGTGATGTTGCCGGTCATGTGGGTCGTGCGAATGCTGCCTCCGGAGGTCTTCGAACCGACGGCGTTCTGCAAGCCCATGATGAAAGATAGCAACAGCACCGTGAGCGGTACCGCAAACGGCGTGGGCCATGTCAGCGTGATGGCCCCCATCAGGCCGAACGGAAACATGAGCGCCGCCTCGAGAAGCAGCGGTACCGCATAGACGCTGCGCAGGCGATGCTGGCGACCCCAGTTCACGAGAATGGCGCAGACGGCGGCGCCCGAGACAAAAGCCAGAATGGCGCCCAGCGCATTCAGCAGGAGCCTGGTGTTGCCAAGCACGAGGCCGTCGGCAAACTGCGACGCGAAGCCCGTCATGTGCGAGGTATACATGTGCAGCACAAGAAAGCCGCCCGCATTGACCGCGCCGGCATTGAAGGCCAGCAGAAGGCCGAGCACCCGATTCGTCGAAGGGGCGCGATGCCGGTGGGTAAGAAAGCGGAGTCTGCGCATCAGCGTGCAACTTGCACTTCAACTCTAGCACCCGGCAGGAGCGGCGGCGCCCGGCTAGCACGCTTTCGATACGACGCGACCTGAGGAATGCGCTGATTACACTTTGCGCCGGTCTGCGTTGTGCATACGTGTTCACATATCCAAAAAAGGTTCCGATGAAAGTCTCAGCTCTTCTGGTGGCCGCCGCGTTCGTCGCGTCCGCCCTGCCCGCCGCGGCACAGGTTTCGGTCAACATCAACCTGCCTCTGGTCCAGGTTGCGCCGCCCGCGCCCCGGTATGAGCCCATGCCGGGGCCCAGGGCCGGCCAGGTGTGGGTGCCGGGGCACTGGCAGTGGAACCAGCGCGCCTACGTCTGGCGCGCCGGCTTCTGGCAGGCCGCACGGCCAGACTACGCGTACGCGCCGGGCCGCTGGGTTCAGGCGGACGGCGGATGGCGATGGATGGAAGGCGACTGGCGCCGGGCGGAGCGACCGCGCCACGCGGACCACGGCGGCGACCATGGCGGCGGCGGGCACCCGCACTGCCCGCCGGGACAAGCCAAGAAGGGCCGTTGCTGATCTCTGTCAGCCGCTGGAAGGAAACAAAAAAGGGGCGAGAAATCGCCCCTTTTTGTTTGCCGGCCAAGGCGGATGCCTTTCCGGGATCTTCGATATATGGTGCCGCTTGTCGGAATCGAACTGACGACCTTCCGCTTACAAGGCGGGTGCTCTACCAACTGAGCTAAAGCGGCACGAATCCTGGGATTTTAGCGGTGCGAAACGCGCCTACTTCACGCGCTTGAGCGAGGGGCGGCTGCCGCCACCGGCCGGAGGACGCGGCGGCTCGTCGTGGGGGCCGGCCGATGAGCCGGAATCGTCACCGACATCGACCATTTCATCCGAGTCTTCACCCGTGACCAGGTGCACGATCTTGCCGGCATCGCCTTCGGTACCACGCGAGGCATCCCGCAGCGGCATGCGCCCGGACCCCTGGGGCGAAGGCGCCCCGGCGCCCGTGGAAGCACCGCCCTCGGCGCCGCTGCCTGCGGGCACCGGAGCCGGGAAAGCCATGCCCTGCCCGTTCTCGCGTGCATAGATCGCGATCACCCGGCCCACGGGCACGATGATTTCGCGCGCGCTGCCGGCAAAACGGGCCTTGAACTCGATGAAATCATTGCCGAGCTTGAGCGAGCTGGTCGCGTCGAAGCTGATGTTCAGCACGATCTCGCCGTTCTTCACGTACTCGCGCGGCACCTGGACGGTGTCGTCGACCTGCACCGCGACATAGGGCGTGAACCCGTTGTCGGTGCACCATTCGTACAGCGCCCGGATAAGGTACGGGCGGGTGGAGGACGACTCGAGCGCGTTGATCATGAAAGACGGCGAAAAGCGATGGAAGCAGGCACGCAGCTTACTTACTTTCGCATGACCTTTTCGGACGGGGTCAGTGCTTCGATGTAGGCCGGGCGCGAGAAGATGCGCTCAGCGTACTTCAGAAGCGGCGCCGCGTTCTTGCTCAGGTCGATGCCGTAATAGTCGAGGCGCCAGAGCAGCGGCGCGATGGCCACGTCGAGCATCGAGAAGTTGTCGCCCAGCATGTACTTGTTCTTGAGGAACACGGGCGCGAGCTGCGTAAGGCGGTCGCGAATGTGCGAGCGGGCCTTTTCGAGCGCCTTTTCGTTGCCCTTGGCGGTGCGGTTCTCAAGCGTTGCCACGTGCACGAAGAGTTCCTTCTCGAAGTTGAGCAGGAACAGGCGCACGCGCGCGCGGTCGACCGGGTCGCCGGGCATCAGCTGGGGATGCGGAAAGCGCTCGTCGATGTACTCGTTGATGATGTTCGACTCGTACAGGATCAGGTCGCGCTCGACCAGGATCGGCACCTGGCCGTACGGATTCATCACGCTGATGTCTTCGGGCTTGTTGTAGAGGTCGACGTCGCGGATTTCGAAGTCCATGCCCTTTTCGAACAACACGAAGCGGCAGCGGTGGGAAAAGGGGCAGGTCGTTCCTGAATACAAGACCATCATGGCGAGAGACTCCTAAAAATCAAAAAGAGTGGGTCGCGTTGGCAACCCACTCTGTGGGACCGGACGCACGAGGCGCCCGGTCGGCGTGGACGGAACTACTTGACGTCTTTCCAGTACGAGGCGTTCAGTCGCCACACAAAAACCAACGACAGCGCCAGGAACAGCAACACCCACACGCCGATGCGGATGCGCGTGTTCTGTGCCGGCTCGGCCATCCATTGCAGGTAGTTCACCAAGTCGCCCACGGCGTTGTCGAACTGCAGCGGCGTCATGGTGCCGGGAGTGACTTGCTCCCAGCCCTTGAACACTTCGCTGGTGTGGCCGTGCTGCTCGACCTTGGCGTACACCGGGCGGCGTTCGCCTTGCAGCTCCCACAGCGGGTTGGGCATGGCAACGCTCGGGAACACGAGGTTGTTCCAGCCCGTGGCCTTGGTCTCGTCGCGGTAGTAGGTGCGCAGGTAGGTGTACAGGTAGTCGGCACCGGTGCCGCCGTGGCCGGCGCGCGAGCGTGCGACGAGCGTGAGGTCGGGCGGCGTGGTGCCGAACCAGTCCTTGGCCTGGCGGGCGTCGATGTTGGCCTTCATGGTCTCGCCGACCTTGTCGGTCGAGAACAGCAGGTTGTCCTTGATCTGCTGCTCGGTAATGCCGATGTCCTTCAGGCGGTTGTAGCGCATGAAGGCGGCCGAGTGGCAGTTGAGACAGTAGTTGACGAACAGCTTGGCGCCGTTCTGCAGGGAGGCCACGTCGGTGGTCTTGTTGGGCGCCTTGTCCCATGCAATACCGCCGGATTCGGCCGATGCACCTGCGGAAAAGGTCAGGCCCAGTGCCAGGCCCACAACCGCGAGCCAGCCAGAAATGCTTTTCTTCATCGTGTTTCTCTCGAGCTCTCTTGGGCTTCTCAATGGGCGGCGAAGGTCACGCGGTCGGGCACGGGCTTGAACTCGCCCTTGCTGCTCCACCACGGCATGAGCAGGAAGAAACCGAAGTAGAAAAGCGTGCCGATCTGCGAAATGGTCTGCGCGATGTCGAGCGCGAACGAACCGATGACCAGGTTGCCCCAGACGCCGGGTGCCTGGATACCCAGGTAGCCCAGGATCAGGAAGAAGAACACGAAGACGCCATACACGTACTTGTGCCAGCTGGGACGATAGCGGATCGACTTGACTTCGCTCTTGTCCAGCCAGGGCAGGAAGAACAGGATGATGACCGAGCCGCCCATCACGACCACGCCCCAGAACTTGGCGTCGAAGGCCTTGAGCAGGAAGATGACCACGGCCGCGGCGACGACAGCCGCGATTTTCAGCCCGGTGCCCGACTTGCCCTTGATGAAGTTCAGGACGGCGGCAAGGCCGATGATCAGCGCGAACACGTTGACCATGTCGTCGGTGGTTGCACGCAGCATCGAGTAGAACGGCGTGAAGTACCAGACCGGCGCAATGTGGTTGGGCGTCTTGAGCGAATCGGCCGGAATGAAGTTGTTGTACTCGAGGAAGTACCCACCTGCTTCGGGCGCGAAGAAGATCACCGCCGAGAAGATCGTGAGGAACACCACCACGCCGAAGATGTCGTGCACCGTGTAGTACGGGTGCGACGGGATGCCGTCGAGCGGATGGCCATCGGGGCCACGGTTGGCCTTGATCTCGATGCCGTCGGGGTTGTTGGAACCCACTTCGTGCAGAGCGATCAGGTGGGCCACCACGAGGCCGAGCAGCACCAGCGGCACGGCAATGACGTGGAAGCTGAAGAAGCGATTGAGCGTTGCATCGCTCACCACGTAGTCGCCGCGAATCAGCAACGCAAGGTCGGGGCCGATGAACGGGATGGCGGCGAACAGGTTCACGATCACCTGGGCGCCCCAGTACGACATCTGGCCCCACGGCAGAAGATAGCCCATGAAGGCTTCGGCCATCAGGCACAGGAAGATCGCGCAGCCGAAAACCCAGATCAGCTCGCGCGGCTTGCGGTAGCTGCCATACATGAGGCCGCGGAACATGTGCAGGTACACCACGATGAAGAACGCCGAGGCGCCCGTCGAGTGGATGTAGCGGATGAGCCAGCCCCAGGGCACGTCGCGCATGATGTACTCGACCGACGCGAACGCCTGGTTAGCGTCGGGCTTGTAGTGCATCACCAGGAAGATGCCGGTCACGATCTGGATCACGAGGACCAGCATCGCGAGCGAGCCGAAGATGTACCAGAAGTTGAAGTTCTTCGGCGCGTAGTACTTGCCCCACTGGTCGTTCCAGAGCTTGGTCAGGGGGAAGCGGTTGTCAACCCAGTTGAGCAGCTTCTCGCCGGCAGGCGCATTGGGGGAAATTTCGTGGAATTCAGCCATGTTCTTCTTCTGCCTCAGGCCTTCTTGTCTTCGCCGATGAGCAACTTGGTTTCCGACAGGTACATGTGCGGGGGCACAGGCAGGTTGTCAGGCGCAGGCTTGTTCTTGAAGACGCGGCCGGCCAGGTCGAAGGTGGAGCCGTGGCAAGGGCACAGGAAGCCGCCTTCCCAGTCGTTCGGGAGCGAAGGCTGCGGTCCGGCCTGGAGGCGGTCGACGGGCGAGCAGCCGAGGTGGGTGCAGATACCCACGACCACCAGCACGTCCGGCTTGATGGAGCGGTGCTGGTTTTGCGCGTATTCGGGGGTGAACTCGTCGGGATGCCGCTTGGAGAGCGGATCGGCCAGCTGCCCGTCGAGCTTGGCCAGCTCGGCGACCTGCTCGTTCGAACGCTTGAGGATCCAAACCGGCTTGCCTCGCCATTCGACGGTGATCTTCTCGCCGACCTTGAGGCCTGCGATATCCACCTCGACCGCAGCGCCTGCGGCCTTGGCCTTTTCGGAGGGCTGGAAAGTACTTACGAAGGGAATCGCGGTGGCCACGCCTCCCGCTACGCCGGCACAGCTGGATGCGATTAACCACGTCCGCTTGCTTGTGTCGATCCGGGGGGAACCGGAGGTCATGTCACTCATGGGGATCCTCTAAGTCTTCTTCGCTGGAGCAGGGTCAACCGGCGATTGTAGCGGGCTGTTGTGGGCATATTCAACGCCGCCAGCCCGGAGCACGTGCGAATGCGCTGCCGCCAGACACTCTGGAAGATCAACTAAGAACAATTAATTAGTATTTATTTGCAACTTATTTGGCCGACATTTCGTCACAACGATTTGCACCGGCAAATGGTTGCAAAAGGCTAAATTAGTTGCGGCACACTTCGCTAGCTGCTAATCTTCTCTCAACTGTTAATCGTCAATTTGAGAGGATGTTTGCCATGAGAATTAAGCCATTGGTGTTCGCAACCGCCATTGCAGCCTTGAGCATTTCTTCGGCTCTGGCACAGGCCCCGACCCCGACGCCTCCCGTTCAAACACCCGTCGCCCAGCCGGCAAGCGCTACTGGCGCAACCAATTCCGCGTTCGGCCGTATTACCGCCGGACAGGCCGGTGGCGTTGCTGCCAGCGTGGGCCTGGCAGCTGCCGTAGCCAGTGGCAACGGTGGCAACAGCGGCGGTGGCAGCGGCACGGGCGGCACCGGCGGCACCGGCACAGGTACGACCGGCACGAATTAACCGTGGGCGCCCTCCGGACGGGAGGGCATTCGCTGAATAGTCCGCGCGTTGGCCACGCCACGCGACTTGTTGAATGCTGTCTTTTGGCGGCATTTCTTTTGGGCGTTGGCGGCTGTTCTTCCGGATCTTCTGCCATGCTGGCAACGGCTCGGCATCTATATAGCGGCGCGCCTTCGGCGCCCCTGCCCGCCTTTAATCCCAATTACCGCTATTTGCGGGTAGCCACCGGCGACCAGACGGTGTTCATGGTGCTCGGCTATATAGACAAGCGCCCTGAAGGCGCGGTCGAAGTCTGGTACAGCGGCAGCGGCGAGGTCGTCAGGCTGTATAGACAAGCGCCCTGAAGGCGCGGTCGAAGTCTGGTACAGCGGCAGCGGCGAGGTCGTCAGGCTGCTCGATGGACGCCTGGTGGGAACCACCGGTCTTTCCACCGATTGGCGCGAGGTGCGGTTTTCAGTACTGCCAGCCTGGAGCGCCGATGCCGGCACCGCGCCGTCTGCAAAAACCTATCGCCGCCAACGCGACATGATGCCGGGCTACCGGTTCGGCGTTCGTGACGAGATCGTGCTGTCGCCGATTGCCGCACCGCAGCAAACCGCCTTGGCTGGCACGGCTGCTGCTTCCCTGCGCTGGTACGAGGAGCGCAGCGTTTCGCGGCCGGCAAGCGCCTCGTTGCCACCCGCGCGCTTCGGCGTCTCACAAGCGGGCGGCACCCCTCGGGTCGTTTATTCCGAGCAATGTATTTCCAATGATCTGTGTATGAGCTTCGAGCAGTGGACGCCTTCTTCTCCAGCACCCGTCGCAGCGGCGAGCGCTGGTACATGAGCGGCGCGCTTCTGCGTGGCTTCGGCAAACACCCCTGGCCCCTTCGCGCAGCGGTGGCCTGCGCGCTCGCGGCGAGTTGCGCAGCCACAGCCCAGCCCCTGGGCAATGGCCCCGTCGACAACAAGTCCCCCGCCGACGACAGCGACATTCGCCCGGGCGAGCGCCTGAGCACCTGGCTGCTGCGGCAGCCGGCGGAAACGGCCGCCCCGGGCTTGTCGTGGCGCATTCCGCAAGAGCGGCTGGCGCAGCAATTCCTGAAGAACCAGGTGCTGCTGCGGCTCGAGGCCGCAAGGCGGCGCGCACCGCGGGAAGAGCAGGCGCAACGCCAGCGGCTGATTGGATGGCTGCAGAACCTCCCCGTTACGGGCCGCGTTGCGCTCGGCATCGTGGACCCGCGCTGGCTCGAGGCGCATCCTGAAGAAGACCCGGTGCTCACGGCCGGCCAGCAACTCGTTGCGCCACCGCCGCTCTTGAACACAGTCTCGGTGGTGCAGCCCGACGGGCGGCTCTGCCAGGTGGCCCACGAGCCTGGCCGCACGGCATGGGACTACGTGGCCGCTTGCGCGCCCGAAGGCAAGCATGACTGGGCATGGGTGGCACAGCCCGACGGCCGCACTGCGCGTGTCGGCATGGCAACGTGGAATGCGCATCCCTCGGACGAACCGGCACCCGGCGCCTGGGTGTGGGCGGCGCCTCGCGGCATGGACGACCTCGAGGCAGCCTCCGAGGGGCTGATCAAGTTCCTGGCCACGCAGGGACCGTCGCCGCAAGGCGCTACTGCCGCGGCTATCGCGGTACCCGCACCTGCACCTGAACCTGAACCTGCGGCCGCCCCATCCGCCGAGCCCGTGCCGCAAGCCGCGTCCTACCAGCCCACCACTGTTTCAGTGCGCCCCGAAGCCGCACCGCAGTACCGCCCGCTGCAGCCCAGCGGCAACGACTGGGGTGAAACCGGCCTGCTGCAGACGCCTTCTGCGCGCATGGGCCAGGCCGGCGACATGCGCACATCCATCACGCACGTCTCGCCCTACACGCGGCTGAACGTGATGTTCCAGCCGCTGGACTGGCTCGAAGCCGGCTTCCGCTACACGTCCATCGGCAACCGCATCTACGGCATCGGCTTGAGCAACCAGGACTACAAGGACAAGAGCATCGACTTCAAGGCGCGGCTGTGGAAAGAGTCGGCCTACCTGCCCGAGGTGGCCCTGGGCTTTCGCGATATCGGCGGTACCGGTCTCTTTTCGTCCGAATACCTCGTGGCGAGCAAGCGGCACGGCGACCTGGATTTCAGCCTCGGCATCGGCTGGGGCTACATGGGCAGCAGCGGAACCATCAGCAACCCGTTCGGTGTGCTGAGCAGCCGCTTCAAGACCCGCGTCAGCGAGACGACATGGGGTGGCGCCAACTTCGGCCGGCTCTTTCGCGGACCCACCGCGCTCTTTGGCGGCGTGCAATGGCGCACGCCCTGGGACCCGCTCACGCTCAAGCTCGAGTTCGAGGGCAACAACTACAAGAACGAGCCGCTCAACAACGACCAGCCGCGGCGCTCGCCGATCAACTTCGGGCTGGAGTACCGCTACGCCCCCGGCGTAACCTTTTCCGCCGGGCTGGAGCGCGGCAACAAGGTGATGGTGGGTCTTACGCTGCAGACCAACCTGGCGAGCATGCAAATGCCCAAGACGGCGGATCCGCCGGCACCGCGCTTTTCGCCGACGCCGCCCGCCACTTCTCCGGGCTGGGCAGCCACTGCAGCGGACATCGAAAGCCGCACCGAGTGGACCATCCAGCGCATCGCCCCGCAGGGCCAGATGCTGCACGTGTGGATCACCGAAAGCGCCACCGTCTACCGCAACGCGCGCGTCGAGCAGATCATTGCCGTGCTGCATCGCGATGCGCCGGGTTCGATCAAGAACTTCGTGCTGCATTACTCGGAGCGCGGCTTGCCGATGCATGCGCAAGTGGTCGACCGCAACGAATGGGTGACGGCGCACTACCAAGCGCAGACGCCGAGTGAAGCCCGCGCGGCCAGCCAGCGCGACTACGCGCCCCCGCCCATCGGCGCCGACTTTCAGCCCGCCAATCTTCCGCACACCAATGCGGCCATCGCGTCCAGGGATGCGCCGGACATTGCAGGCGACAACAAGGCACTGGCGCCGTGGGAGCGCCGCACCTCCAAGTTCAGCATTGGCCTGACGCCCAGCCTGGGCCAGATCCTCGGGGGCCCCAACTCTTTCGTGCTGTACCAGATCGGCGTGCAGGCGGTTGCCGAATACCGCTTCACGCCGAGCACCTGGGTCAATGGTGCGCTGAACCTGCGCCTGCTCGACAACTTCGACAAGTTCACCTACACGGCGCCCAGCAACCTGCCGCGGGTGCGAACGCTCCAGCGCGAGTACGTCACCACAAAGCGCCTGACCATGCCGGTGCTGCAGCTGACCCACGTTGGCCGGCTGACGGACAACCAGTACTACAGCGTGTACGGCGGTGCGCTCGAAAGCATGTATGCGGGCGTCGGCGCAGAATGGCTCTACCGGCCGTGGCGCAGCCGGCTGGCCGTAGGCGTCGACTTCAACCATGTGCGGCAGCGCGACTTCGAGCAGGACTTCGGCCTGCGCGACTACAAGGTGAACACAGGCCATGCCACGCTCTACTGGGACACCGGCTGGAACGGCATCCTGGCCAAGATCAGCGCGGGGCAATACCTGGCGGGCGACCGCGGGGTCACCATCGACATCAGCCGGCGCTTCGACAACGGCGTGGTGCTCGGTGCCTACGCCACCAAGACCAACATATCGGCACGGCAGTTCGGCGAAGGCAGCTTCGACAAGGGCATCTACATCTCGGTGCCCTTCGATGCACTGCTGCCGCGCTCGAACAAGTTCACCGCCAACTTCGCATGGGCGCCGCTGGTGCGCGACGGCGGTGCGCGCCTTGGCCGCATCCACCCGCTGTACGAAATGACATCCGCCCGCGACCCGAGCGCCTTCAAGTTCGCGCCGCCCGACAGCGGCGCTCCGGGCACTGGCGACAACATCCTGAAGTTCGAACGGCGCTAGGGCTCGCGCCTTTTCGCTCGTTGCGTCGCCAGGTTCAGCGAGCCTGCGGCGCGGCGGGCCCGCGCATGATGAAGAACAGCCAGGCCATCATTGCCGCAGCCATGCAGGCAAAGCCCAGCGTCATGGCGTTGATGGTGTGGATGTAGGAGATTGGCGGCTTGGCCATGAGCATGCAGGCCCCGAACACCAGCGCGCCGAAGATCGAGCACCACAAGAGAGCCCCCGGCCGGCCCGCGGCCCTGAACCCGGTCCGCAGGCACATCGTGAGGCCGAAGATTGCAGGCGCATAGAAAAAGGGCGAGAAATCCATCCCACCGTAGTTCTTGCCGAAGGCCAGCACCACCAGGTGAGGCCCCAGCAGGCCCAGCAAGACCCCACCGATTTCCGCCACCACGAATCCGAAGACGACGAACTTGATGAACAGGCGAAACGCGTCTTTCCGGCGCTCGGATTTCCAGCTGGCCGCCAGCTTGGGCAGGATGTAGTAGCCCAGCGCGAGCAGCACGTACTGCATGGGCAGCAGGAAGGTGATGTAGATCTTCAGCAACCCGCCCTGCGCGGAATCGGCCGAAGAGCCCAGGAGCAAGATGGCGCCCCCGGTCATGATCCAGCTCATGAACTGGGACAGGCTCGCCTTCCACCCATAGGCAGACGCCTCCTTGAGGGTCAGCGTCTGCGCATCGGCCGGCGGCGGCAGTGGCGCAATCACATTCTTCAGGCCCGCAGCGATCAGGATCGAGAACGGCAGCTGGATGATGGAAACCCAGAGCAGCGCCTGCGTCCAAGAAGCGGGCTTCAGGCCGATCAGGACCGCCACATAGCCGATGCTGATCAGGACGCCCGATATGCAGAGCACCGCGAAGCGGCGCCCGACCAGCAGGATGCTGCGAGAGATCCAGAATATTTCGTAGCCGATGATCAGAGCCACGCCGGCCCAGCTCAGGGGCCCCGGAAAGCCCGCGAACTGCCACACCAGGAAGCCCGCAACCGACACTGCGGCAACCAGCGCCCAACTCCACCAGGCTGCCGGGCGGTCCGCGTAGTAGCGCTTGATCAGCAGCGGTTCATGCACCACCGCCGTATGCAGGATGTATTGGAAGCTGACGATTGCGAGAAAGGCCGACGCAATGCCAAAGTCCGAAGGCGACAACGCCCGCGCCAGCGCAAAGCTCAGCAGCAGCTGGCTCGCGCTATAGATGCACTGGTCAGCAACTGCATAGATCGGACCTCCAAGGCGTTTTCGAATCCCCGCGAACGACGCCATTCACTAGTCCGACAGCGAAAACAGGACCGGATAGGCGCTAGCCTTCGCGGCAAAGCCCCCGTCGACCGGACTGCCGCAGCTTCCGTGGCGCACCTGCGGAAAGAAGTCGACGCGCGTGCACTTCTTGCCCTTTTCGGCGGACACCAGAACGTTCTGCTCCGAGCTTTGCGTCCACACCACGTGCAGCAATGAATTTCCGCGGCTCAGCACCAGCCTGTTGAGGCCGGAGGTGCTGTCGTAGGAAACCTTCCTGGAATTTCTGGCGATCTTGAGGAACTCGGAAAGGCTGGAGAAGGCTTCTTTCTTCTCGCCCCCCTTGGACTTCAGTCCGAAGTTGTCTTCTCTTGAGACAACCGACGTACCCCGGTCCTTCCAGGCGTAGAGATTCAAAAGCTTGATGCCGGCGGCCACATTGGTCAGGTATTCGCGCAAGATCAACGACGCCTGTGCGTTGCGGTCCCGCACCGGCAGGTAAGACGCATAGCCCCATTCCGAAGCAACGATGCCGACCTTGCCGAGTTGCAGCTGGTCCAGTTTTGCGCGCAGCTTTCCGTAGTCGGCAATGGCGGTCTCGGGAACCGAGCGGTACGGATGGATCGATATGTCCGTCAGGCAGTTGGCCTTGGCCCCCGAAACGAAAGCGCTTTCGAGTTGCGGCGGAACCTGCCCCTGGTTGAAAGGGAGCTTCGCAAAACCGAATCCCATGACGATCTTCGGCGGATTCTTGAGTTGCGCGATGCTGCGGCAGAACTCGGTGGTGGCGGTTTCAAAGTTCGAAAAGAGCGCCGGATTCAAAAAGGTCTTGTAGTCGGGCTCGTTCCACAACTCCCACACCGCCACATCGGTCGAATGTGCGTCCATGAATTGGGCCGCAAAATTTGCGAACAGCTTTTCCCTTTGGCCGCCGGCCTGAAGGTCCGACGGGTCATGCCCCCAGATCTCCTTGCCGCCAAACAGCGTCACGATGGCTTCGAGCCTTGCATTGCGCACGCGCCGGATCAGTTTCGAGTAATCGATCATTGCGGGGTTGACGCTCTTCAACGGAGGCCGAACACCGAACCGGACAAACTCGAATCCCGCAGCCCTGATTTCGTTCAGGTCTTCGTCCGAGATGTCGTTCGGGTCGATCTGCACGCTCAGCGCCGTCGGATATTCGGTGCCCAATTCGCTGACGCCCCGCGCCTGGGCTGAAAGCGAAATTGCAGCAAGCACCGCCAGCGTGCAGAAGAGCTTGGCGATTTCGCGCAGCGATGAAATCGTCATCACAGCACCGACTCCTTGTAGAGATCGACGATGGCCGAGTTCATGCGGTCGGCGGTGTATTTCTTCTCGAAGATCTCGCGCCCGGCCTGCCCCATACGCACCAGGTCTTCGTTCGGGATCTGGTCGATCTCGCGCAGCGCTTCATCCAGGCGATCGAGCGGGAACAGCCGGCCGTTTTTCGTGTCTTCGATGATGTCGACCAGACCGCCCACGGCGGAAGCGAAAACCGGTTTGCTCCGCGCCATTGCCTCCACGGCCACAAAGCCGAAGCCTTCCCATCTGGACGGAACGATCACTGCGTCGCAAGACCTGTATGCAGCATCGAGATCGTCTTTCTCGAGCCACCCCTTGAACTCGATTTCGCTCGAATGAGCCAGGGAAAGATCGTTTCGTACTGCGCCGCCGACGATGGTCAGCTTGAATCTCGGCCGCACGCGGGCATAGGCATCGAGCAGCAAGTCGATGCCTTTTTGCCGGTCGAGCCGGCCTACGAACAGAATCTGCCTTTGCCGCGCCGACATTTCCTTTGCGCCGGCCGGTTGCTCCTGGCCGATCGCTGCGGGGGTGATGCCGTTCGGAATGCACCTGCATCGCTTGATGCCGAATTTTTCGGCGATGCGCAGCTCATGGTCGCTGATGCAGATGATCGCGTCGGTCCAGTACGACAGCAGCCATTCGGCCCAGCGATAGATCGACTTCTTGTACGAAGGACCGATCTGGTCGAATGCCCAGCCATGGGAGCAATAGACGATTTTTGTCTCTTGCGGCACCTGGCCGAGCAGCGCCATGGCGCGAACAACCCCGCCGGCAATCGAACTGTGGAGATGCAGAACCGACGGCCGCTCCGTCCGAATGATCTTCCTGACCTCCGCGGCATAGCTTGCGAGCGCCAAAGGGCTGCGCGCCGTGGGCACCACATGGGTGTCTTGCGAACTGAGCCACTCCACCGGTCCGGGCAAGATGAATTTCGCTTGGCTGATGACGGGCGAGTTTTGCTGAAAGCCCGAAACCATTCGAAGATAGGTTTCTAGCCCGCCCTTGAGGGTCTCGGCAATGTGCAATATTTTCATGGCCTGCGCAGTCAGATCAAGGCATGAATTCCGGTAACCACTTCGCCTCTGAGCAGGTCGAGTGCTTGCCGGTCCGGCGTTTTTTCATTCAGCAGGCCCAGCACCGAGGCTTCGAGCTTTTCCACGCGGGGCGACAGGTCGAAGAGATAGCGCTTTCGCTTCGTCAATTCGAAGAACGACTCGACCTTCTTGTCCCAATTCATGCCTATGGAAGGAATGTTCAGGCTGTAGGCCACGATGTTGGCATGCAGCCGGTGAGCCACGATGCATGAACAGGCGCTGATCAGCGAGACCAGTTCATCGGGATGACGGGGAACCAGGAAATTGGATTTCGGCGCACTGGATTCCGCAGAGATCTCGTTCAGGACCTTGTTGTCTTCAGAAGCCCCGTTGGTGAAATACAGCACCCGCTTTCCCTCGGCCCTCAACGATTCGGCGAGCGTCGAAAAGAACCTGGCCGATTCCGTCGAGTTGGCGTTCGCGTATTCGGAGTTCATGACCAGCGCATCGAGGCTGCTCACGCAGATGCCGATGTCCCAGTTCTTCTCTGGCGAGAGTTCATTCGAAAACGCATCGGCACAAACCAGCGCCGGGTCGGGAACGACCCTGATGCTGCCCCTCGGAATTCCGAAATGCGCATGCAGGTTGTTTGCCGATTCCTTGTCGCGCGTGGCGTAGAAAACCGGCCTTGCATTGCTGATGAACCGCTTGACCAGGAACCGGCCCCAAAACGACCATCGTGCGGTAACCCCCACCGACACCACCACCACGCGCTTTCCGCGCAGCAAGCGGCTCAGCAGAAAAAGCTTGGCCGGAAAATTGAGCGCCACGTCGCAAAAGAGCTGGCCGCCGCCAATGACGATGAGATCCGCATCGCCGACCGCGGCTTTCCAGTTCTTTCGCCAGACGAGAAAGTAGCCCTTGAGGCAGTAGAGAAAAACGATCAGCGACCGAAGCAGCGATGGCAGCTTTGCAAAAACACGGAAAGCGCCCCCACCCCGCAGGTTTTCTTCTTCAAAGCCCACTCGGCCGGCAATGTCCAGAAACTCGACATTGGCCCGCGGGTACTTCATGGCTGCAATATGAGCCAGCGACGCCGCGATCACCCCATCTCCGAGGTTGTCGCTGAAAGGCACCGCGCAAATCAGGATCTTTTTCATCTTCAAAACGGATTCATCTCGACCCGTGGCCTACTGCAACCACCCAGATGGTGCGGATGAAGATGGAGATATCCCTTCCCACGGAAAGCGTCTCGACATAGCTCACATCCAGCGCCACGCGTTTTTTGTAGCTCAGCTGATTGCGTCCGCTGACTTGCCATAGCCCCGTAATGCCGGGCCGCACCGCGCAATAGAACGACCAGTCGGCGCCGTACAGCCCCTTTTGATCGAGCATGCAGGGCCGGGGGCCGACCAGGCTCATGTCTCCCACGAGCACGTTCCAGAACTGCGGCAATTCGTCCAGGCTGGTCTTGCGGATGAACTTGCCGAAACGGGTGATGCGCGGATCGTTTTCGAGCTTCTGGTAGTCGTCCCATTGCTGGCGCGCCACGGGATCGTTCTTCAGGTGCTCTTCCAGGATCTGGGCGGAGTTGGGGAGCATGGAGCGGAACTTGTAGAACTTGAACACGCGCCCACCCCGGCCGTACCGCGGCTGCGAATACAGGACCGGCGCTCCGGAAGTGAGAAAAACGCCGATGGCAAGCAAGACATAAAGCCAGCCGAAGGCGGTAAAAAAGAAAAGCGAAGCCGCGATATCGACCGCCCTTTTACCTGCCCGCAACATGGCCGAATGACGAATTCCTTCCCATGCCGAATCTGAAAATTCGGTATGCATTTCCTCGCTCATGGGAGCGGTCAATTCCTCTGGCCGAAAGTTTGTCATAGGAATTCCCCGCTTTCGCAATTGACGCGGAGGCAATTTTTCAGCTTAAGAACTCTCATTGCTGGAGCACCTTTCGTCTTACAAGCAAACGCTTGCCCCTCTCGGGTCGGTGATAAGTTGCGGCGCGGGCGCCAAGCCCGATACGGCTCGGCCCGGGAGCCTTGAAGGATGCTGCGCACAAAAACCATCGCGCAGTCCAGGCGACTCAACCACGTAATACAAAAGAACGAAGTAATTGACCCTAGGCCTTTGTAATTAGCTTTTGAGCAAAGGCACCAAATTAGTGCGGCGAGTGAGAAATTCCACACTCTGGCCTAATTTTCACAGATATCTTTCCGCTGCCTAGGTGGTATCCCTGTTGTTTTTGTATTTATAGTGTATGTAACGGTAACCGCCATATTTATAGCTGCTGCTACCGGCGTGGCGCCGCGATAAGTCCATAGCATTCAAAATGACACCATTGGCGGCGCAGCCCGCATGCGCCAGTCTTCTGACGCTCTCGTTCAATTCGCCCAGCTGGGTTTTTTCCGCACGGGCAACAAGCAGCAGCGAGCCCGCAAGCGGCGCCACCGAGGAGGTATCGGCAGCCACCAGCACGGGCGCCGTATCGATGATTACCAAGTCATAGCTCGGCGAAAGCTTTTCCAAAAGTTGCGAAAAAGAGTCGCTCAGGAGCAATTCGGCCGGGTTCGGCGGGAGCACCCCGGTGGTTATGACGTCGAGATTCGGCAGGACCGACGGGCGAATGGCTTTTTCAAGGCTCAATGTGCCGGCAATCAATTCGGATAAACCGGAAGATCGCGGCATTGAGAAGAATTGATTAACCCGGCCCTTGCGCAAATCGGCATCGACCAGCAGCACCTTCTTGCCGGACGCAGCGGTAATTGCCGCGAAATTGACGGAAACAAAAGTCTTCCCCACCCCGGGCGTGGCACCCGAGATGAGCAGGCGGTTGTTGGGCGCCTCCAGCATGGCGAACTGCAGCGCGGTTCGCAGGCTGCGCAGGCTCTCCACCGCGGGATCTTCCGAATGCTGCAGGGCCAGGATATGTAGGCCGGGTGCCTTGTTCTCGATGCTCTTGTCGATCATCCGCTGGGCGCCGCTCAGCGGGATGCTGCTGTAGACATTGAGCCCGGTGTGCATTTCGATTTCGCTCGGGTTGCGAATGCCGCCGAAGAACGAGTTCCTGGCAATCGCGGCGGCCACGCCGGCCATCAGGCCCACGAGCAACGCCAGCGCGAGGATCAGCGGCCGCTTGGGCCAGACTGGCTCTTCAGGAACGATGGCGTCGTCCAGCAGGCGCACGTTGCCGACTTTGCCTTCCTTGGCCAGCCGCATCTGCAGCGAGCTGTTGAGGAGCGATACGTAGAGGTCGGTGTTGACCTTGATGTCGCGCTGCATCTGCACGGTGTTCTGCTGCAGCAGCGGCATCTTGCGGATGCGCGAATCGACCGAGGCGATTTCGCCCTTCCACGCCGAGATTTGCGTGTCCAGTGTCTGGATGCTCGGATGCTTGTCCGTGAAGCGCGCGGAGAGCTCGCGCCGCTTCTGCTGCGCTTCGAGCAGTTTCGATTGAAGGTCGACCGTCTGCGTCAGGGCGTTTTTCGCCTCGTCGTCGAGGCTGACGGTGCCGTTCTCGTTCCGGTAGCGGTTGTAGAGATCTTCCGATTGCTCGAGCTGCTTCTTGAACTGCGGCAGCGCGGTGTCGAGAAAGCCCAAGGTCTTTTCAGCCTCGGCAGCCTTGCGCTCGATATTCTGGCGAACATAGAGGCGGCCGATTTCATTGAGGAGCTGGGTCAGCTTTTCAGGACTCGGGTGCTTCCAGCTGACGTCGATCACGCCCGACTGCTTGCCCTTCTCGACAACCTTGAGCCCGTCCTGCAACGACAGCAGCGTCAGTTGCTTCGAAAACCTGACCAGCTGGAACTGCGCGCCGGGTTTGGCGTTGATGGAGCTGACCAGGAGCCGCAAGCTGCCGCCCGGAAGACTGGCGGCCAGCGGGGTTCCCACCGTGCCCTTGAGCGGGGTTTCGATGCCGGGATGAGCCAGTTCATAGCGGTTGTCGGCTTGCACAGTCAGAGAAAACTGTTGCTCTTCGAGATCGGCCGGCACATCGAACTGGGGGACGACGATCTTCTCGGTTCCGGTCACGTAGCCCGAGAGCCCCATGAAGCCCGGGTTCGAAAGCTCGGTTGCGCGCCGCGAAAGCCAACTGCCCACCACGGGGGCATAGCGGGGCTGCGCGCTGATGTAGAGCTTGGTGTTTTCAACCGCCTGCGCCAGGATGGCGCGCGACTTGATGATTTCGATCTCGCCCGCGGCGGGGGTCTTCACGCTCAGCAGCGAAGAGGCGGCATCGCCCAGGAAGCTGCCCGCCGAATTGCCGGAGTCTTCCACCTGCACCGCCACGTTGGCCTCGTACATGGGCTTGCCGAAGAAGGCATAGGCAAAGCCCAGGAACAAGGCGGCCGCGGCAACGATGGCAATGAGCCAGCGGTTGTCGGCGAGGATGTCCAGGTATTCGACCAGATTGATTCCTTCGCCCTCTTCTTCCAGCGCTGGCATCGGCAGGGCGGCTTGCTGGGGTGCGTTCATGTCGGTTGCTGCTCGGGTTTTGTAATTTTCAGAATGCGATCGATCCAGGTCCTGGCGCCCACGTCGATGAGGGCCAGTGCATGCTCGAAAGCCGCCTCGTCTTTCCGGTAGGGATCGGGCACGTCCTGCTTGGCGGCTTCGGCAATGCGAAAGACCTTGCCACGCACAAAGGGGTAGGCCGATTCGAGATAGCGGCGCTGCTCCATGTCCATTACCAGGATCAGGTCGGCCTGCCGGCACAGCAGTTGGCTCACCTGTTGCGCCACATGGGCCGAAATGTCGATGCCGCGCTGGTGCATGAGCATTTGCGCCGTGGCGTCGGCCGGCTTGCCGACGAGCGCGCCCGTACCCGCCGACACCACGCGAAGATGCG
Source organism: Variovorax paradoxus (assembly GCF_029919115.1). Taxonomy (NCBI): domain Bacteria; kingdom Pseudomonadati; phylum Pseudomonadota; class Betaproteobacteria; order Burkholderiales; family Comamonadaceae; genus Variovorax; species Variovorax paradoxus. The sequence continues at coordinate 651,298 of NZ_CP123990.1, read as the reverse complement.
GCAAGCCGGCGGAGAGGATGCCCTCCGCCATCGGGCTGCGGCAGATGTTGCCGATGCAGACTGTCAGGATGGATTTCATCTGTGGCGGCTCCAGACCTCGTCGCCGGCATTGATGACTTGCGCCGCCGGCAGGATCAGGCTGGCCAGGCGGTTCCAGGTCACGAGCGGCACGGAATCGATGTAGACCACGTCGCGCGGCTGCAGCGGAAAGCGCTCGGCCAGCGCCAGGGCGGCCGGGTTCTTCGCGTTCAGGTGGAAGATTGCCGGCAAGCCCCTGGCGTTGTTGCGAATGACGTAGACCTGCCCGGTGTTGGCCGACGCCAGGTTGGGCCCGCCCGCCTCGCCAAGCGCTTCGTTCAGGCTGAGGCGTCCGTTGTGCATGAGCAAGGCCGAGGGGCGCGAGATTTCGCCCATGACGAACACCTTGCTCTCGTCGCGGTTCCGCACCTGGATTACGTCGCCGTTGCGCAGCGGAATCTGGCTCGCGTCAGCGCCCACATCCTGGAGGTTGGTCAGGTTGATGAGCGTCGATTTGCCGCCGCGCTGCAGCGTGACGAACGAACGGTCGCCGTTCGCAGTGATACCGCCGGCGCGGCTGATGGCTTCGGCCAGCGTCATCGGCACGTCGGTAAATATCTGCAGCCCGGGGGTTCGCACCTCGCCTTCGACAAAGGCGCGGCGGCTTCTGAAGGACTGGATGCGCACGGTCACCTGCGGATCCTTGATGTAGACCGCGATGCGCTTCGCAATGAGATCGGACGCCTCGATTTCAGTCAGCCCCTGAAGCTTGACGCGGCCGATGTAGGGAAAGGTGATCTGCCCGTCGGCACCGACGATGAAGCCGGGTGCCACGCTGATGCCCGTGGGGTCGGCCTGCTGCGTGATCACCGCGCCCGCATTGGGCAGCAGCTCCGGGTGGTCATAGACGATCACGCCCACCACGTCGCCAGGTCCAATCGTGTAGACGGGAGCTTCGCCGAAAAGCGCCTTCACCTCGGATGGCACGGTCGTGGGCTGCGCTTCGGCCATCGCTCGGATGAGAGCAGGCGAAATCGAGGTAATTACCCCGTCTGGTGCGCCGTCGGCCGGCAGGTACTGGAATTCCGGCGGCAGGCTCTGGTCGGCCTCGTAGGCAGACACGGAACTGAAGCCGGGTGCGCAGCCCTGCAGCAATAACGCGCCGATTAGGGCAAAACCCCACACTGACGGGTGCACGTAGCGTGTCAAATTGATCCCCATTGCACAAATTGGTTTTCTCGACATTCCGTGATTCATATGCAAGGCCCGAGCCCAATACGCATTTGGGCCCGGCCTTTTTGTCACGGTTCGTGAAAGCGGGCCTTCGCGTTGTCGTCAGGCGCGCCGACCGAATTGTCGCTGCCCGCGCATCACCTGTTTTCCGTTGAATAGACGAAAAAAATGTGTCCATCTGTGGAATAGCCCGAGGCTGTGCAGGGGAATGTTCAACCGCAATGCCGAAGGGCTGTTCTTCATTGGGAAATGAAAACCTTCGGGGGACACGCAAAGCCGCTGCGCGCGGTTTGCAAATGTGAACTATCAATTAACCCATTGACGGGACCAATTGTGGCATTCAAGCGACAATTGGCGCCTATTGGCCGGCCAACTAAAAGGTTTGCTCTTTTGTAAGCACCTGTGAATTCCAGCCGGGCGCACGGGCTGGCGCGCGGTTGTGCAGAAGATCGCTGCGCCTGTACGGGCGCTCGATGCCCGCCATCCAGGCGGCAAGGGATTCCAGCGCGTACTGAGTGGGTGCGGGCCGCCCCACGATGACGAAAAACAACAACGGCACCACGACACCCGCAGCGAGCCAGAGAGGCGTTCGCAGAGAGACGATAGCCAGCCTGTCGCGCTGCAGCCAGAGAAAGCTTGCGCTCACCACGGTACCGAGCGCAACGCCTGTCACCACTTCTGCCGTTGAATGCACTTCAAGCGCCAGCCGCGACACGCCGACAGCAACGCCCCATGCCCATCCCGCAATGGCCGCCGCAATGCGCAGGAATGGTGCAAATCGCAGTGCCGCAAGCCAGAAGACAACGGTCCAAACGCTCGTTGCCAATGCGGTGTGTCCGCTGAAACCGGTGAAATCGAAACGGGCGCAGCCTATTCCCCAGCCGAGAAAAGCCAGTTTGGACAGCATCACCGCAAAGCCGCATCCCCCGAAGAGGAGCGCCCAATGCACTGCTGCCGGACGCGTGCTGCGGTCGACCGCCAACCAAATTGCGATCCACAATGCAGCGGGCAATAGAAAGCCGCTGTCACCCAGCCCGGTGACCATTAACCAGAAACTATTCATCGATTTGAAATGGAATTGCGCCTTCTCGGTGCGGCGGCTCGGCGATTTGATTCGTTATCATTAAAGCCAGCCATCCGCCGGGGAGCTCTTTCGGACTACAGGCATGTGTCGATCGAGTTCCAGGCGGGCCGATTGTTCCACAGGCATACTCGCGACATCTTCAACACCGGTGCGCCCCAGCACATCGAAATCATGAGCATCCTCAGTGAATTCAAGGAATTTGCCGTCAAGGGCAATGTCGTCGATCTCGCGGTGGGCGTGATCATCGGCGCGGCGTTCGGGAAGATCGTCGACTCGCTTGTGGGCGACATCATCATGCCGGTCGTCGGGCTGGTGTTCGGCAAGCTCGATTTCTCCAATCTGTACCTGGTGCTGGGTTCAGTCCCTTCGGGCGTGGCGAACAATCTGGCCGACCTGAAGAAGGCTGGCGTGCCGGTGCTGGCCTATGGCAACTTCATCACCATTGCGGTCAACTTCATCATCCTTGCCTTCATCATCTTCATGATGGTCAAGCAGATCAACAAGCTGCGCAAGGTTCATGCCGAGGCACCCGCTGCCCCGGTGGCGCCACCCGAAGACATTGCATTGCTGCGCGAGATCCGGGACAGCCTGAAGAACCGTCCTTAAGCGCCCGTCAGCGTCCTGGCCATGCGCAGCGCCTCGATGAGGCTGGACGCATCGGCCCGGCCCGTGCCCGCTATGTCGAACGCGGTGCCGTGATCGGGGCTGGTGCGCACCAGCGGCAGGCCCAGCGTGACGTTCACGCCCTTCTCCACGCCCAGGTACTTGACCGGGATCAGCCCCTGGTCGTGGTACATGGCCACCACCACATCGAATTCGCCGCTCCCAGGCACGCCTGCCTTGGCGCGGGCACGCATGAAGACAGTGTCGGGCGCATGCGGGCCGCTGGCGTCGATGCCCTCGGCGCGTGCGGCCGCAATGGCCGGGGCGATGATGTCGCGCTCTTCGGAACCGAAGAGGCCGCCCTCGCCTGCATGCGGATTGAGGCCCGCCACGCCGATGCGCGGCGCCCGCCCGAGCATGCGGTGCAAGGCACGGTGCGTGATGCGCAGGGTTTCAAGCACGTTGCCGAAACTCACCGCAGTGATGGCGTCGCGCAGCGACATGTGAATGCTGACGAGCACGGTGCGCAGGTCGTCGTTGGCCAGCATCATGCGCACCGGCATGCCGTCCACGGCCACGCCTGCGTGCGCGGCAGCCTCGGCCTGCAGCAGCTCGGTATGTCCGGGATAAGGAAACCCCGCCGCGGCCAGTGCTTCCTTGTGCAGCGGTGCCGTCACGATGGCGGCAATGTCGCCCCGCAATGCGGCGCGCGCAGCCCACACCACGCAGTCGCCCGCGACGCGCCCAGCTTCGGCGCTGATCCGGCCGGACACAATGTTGTCGGCCGGTGCGGCCACCTGCAGCACGGGAATGCACCCCGGAGGCGCCGTAGCTGCCTCGGCCGCATGCTCGATTTCCGCCACGGGCCATGCCGGCTGCCCAGGCAGCGCAAGAGCCTGCGACGCGCGGCGCATGGTGGCCACGTCGCCGGCCACGAAGGCGCCGCGCGTGGCGCCGGGCGCCTGGCGGAAAGCCTTGACGATGATTTCCGGGCCGATGCCCGCAGGATCGCCGAGCGTGATCGCCACCGGCGCGCCGGCAGCGGTGATGGGATCCTTGCCGGTCATGCGGGATTGTCGATATCGATGAATTCGTGCTTCAGGCCGAGCTGGGCTGCCACGTGGGCCGCGACCGCCGGTGCGCCGTAGCGTTCGGTGGCATGGTGCCCGCAGGCCAGGAAGGCGACGCCCATCTCGCGTGCATAGTGGGCCTCGGGTTCGGAGATTTCACCGGTGATGAACGCATCGGCCCCGGCGGCAATGGCGGCCTCGAAGTAGCCTTGGGCACCGCCGGTGCACCACGCGATGTTCTTGATGGCTTTGTGGGCGGTATCGACCAGCGTCACGGGCCGCTTGAGGACCTTTTCCGCGTGGGCGGCAAGCTCCTTGGCATTGGCAAAGCTCTCGCCGTTTTCGCGCGCGCCGAGAAAGCCGAGTTCCTGTTCGCCAAAGCGCCCGGCGGAGCCGGCATGCGCAAGCAGGCCGAGCTGCAAGCCGAGCTGGGCGTTGTTGCCAAGCTCGGGGTGGGCATCGAGCGGCAGGTGGTACGCGAACAGATTGACGTCATCGCCAAGCAGCAGGCTCAGGCGCTGCTTCATCCAGCCGGTCACGCAGGCGTCCTGGCCGCGCCAGAACAGGCCGTGGTGAACGAAGATGGCGTCGGCCTCGGCATGAATGGCGGCTTCTATCAGTGCGCGGCTGGCCGTGACGCCCGAGACGATTTTCCGCACCACGGTGCGGCCCTCGACCTGCAGGCCGTTCGGTCCGTAGTCCTTGAAGCGGGAAGGCGCAAGAAGAAGATCGAAGGCATGCAGCAGTTCGTGGCGGGTGGTGCTCATCGCGACATTGTCGCGCTCCCGCTCCCGTTTCGCATGGCATGGCCGCGTGCCGCCAGGGGCCACAGGGCCAGCACAAAGCCCAGGGCTGCCAGCACGGCAACGTAGTGTGCAGGCGCCATGGTGTCGTGCTGGAGCCAGACGGTCAGGATCACAGGCGTGAGTCCGCCGAACACGGCATACGACATGTTGTAGGCAAACGAAAGGCCGGTAAAGCGCACCGGCGCCGGGAACGCGCGCACACCGGCAATCGGCACCGTGGCAATGGTGCCCACGAACAAGCCGACCAAGCCGTAGTGCCAGAAGAGCGTGGCCGGCGTACCCGGCAACCCCGTGTAGAACAGGTACGCGGTCGCGAACAGTCCGCCCCAGCCAATGAGCATGACCGCGCGCGTGCCGATGCGGTCACAGGCCCAGCCGACCAGCACGCAGCCGATGGTCAGGGTCAGCGTGGCCAGCGCATTGGCTTCGAGTGCCAGTGCAGCCGGAATGTGATGCACCTTCTGCAGGTAGGTGGGCGTGTACAGCACCACCACGACGATGGCGGCCGACAGCACCCAGGTGAGCAGGCCCACATAGATGCTTGCGGCACGGTGCTCGCGCAGCACCGTGCGCAGCGGCAACTCGCGCGCAACGGTCTTGCGGTCGGCCAGTTCCTTGAAGACCGGTGTCTCGTGCAGGAACCGGCGCAGGTACACCGAGACGAGGCCGAACACGCCGCCCAGCACGAAGGGAATGCGCCAGGCAAAGTCGCTCACCTCCGCCGGCAGGTAATAGCGGTTGATGCCCACGGCCACGAGCGAGCCGAGCAGGATGCCGCCGGTGATGCCCGAAGTGAGCGTGCCGATGCCGAAGCCATAGCGCTGCGCCGGCACATGCTCGCCGACGAACACCCACGCGCCGGGCATTTCGCCGCCGATGGCCGCGCCCTGCAACACCCGCATGGCCAGCAGCAGCAAAGGTGCGGCAATGCCGATGCTGGCGTAGGTAGGCAACAGGCCGATCACCAGCGTGGGCGCCGCCATCAGGAAGATCGACAGCGTGAACATGCGCTTGCGGCCAAGCAGGTCGCCGAAGTGCGCAATGACGATGCCGCCTACCGGCCGGGCCAGGTAGCCGGCGGCAAAGATGCCGAAGGTCTGCAGCTGCCGCAGCCAGTCGGGCATGTCTGCCGGAAAGAAAAGCGCGCCCAGAACGGTGGCAAAGAAAACGTAGATGACGAAGTCGTAGAACTCCAGCGTTCCGCCAAGAGCGGACAGGGCAAGGGTCTTGTAGTCGCGGGAGTCGAGCGTGCGGGCGGAAAGCGGCCGGGCGCCGTCCGGAGAAGCGTCCGGGGAAAGGGCTTGAGAAGTCATGGCTGGCAGGGAAGTCGTTGCCGCGCGCAGGACCGCCGGGGGATTGAAGCGGAAAAGCAGCGCGCCGGCGAAACACCTGGCCGCGTGCGCCGGGTGGGCGTTGCGGAAGGCCGGAATCCGGAGCCGTGTGGGCTCGCTTCGCGATGCTAAGGGTTATCCCGCATTGGCGCCCGGAACCTTGGGCAATCTCGACCGGCCGGCGCGGTTTTCCGGTGGCCGGGGGTTGAGGGACAATTGATCCGTAGCGCCGCACCGGACGGCGTGCTTACCCGTAAACAAATTCCATGAAACGCACCTGGCTGCTCTTTGCCCAAGCCGTGACCGTCCTGCTGGCGGCCTATTTTGTTGTTGCAACGCTCAAGCCCGAGTGGATCAACCGGCGCTCCACATCGCTCGGCGGCGTGGTCTCGATTGTCGAGGCACCGGCCGGTGCGCCGGCGGTGGCGCCCGCCGGCAGCCTGAGCGCAGCCGCCAAGAAAGCGTCTCCGGCGGTGGTGAGCATCAACACCAGCAAGGCGGCGCAGCGCCATCCGCGCAGCAACGACCCGTGGTTCAGGTTTTTCTTCGGCGACCAGGGCGACCAGCCCCAGGTGGGCCTGGGCAGCGGCGTGATCGTGAGCTCGGAGGGTTACATCCTCACCAACAACCACGTGGTCGAGGGCGCGGACGAGATCGAGATCACGCTCAACGACAGCCGCCACACGCGCGCGAAGGTGATCGGCACCGACCCGGACACCGACCTTGCCGTGCTCAAGATCGAAATGGACAAGCTGCCCGCCATCGTGCTGGGCAACTCGGACGACCTGCAGGTGGGCGACCAGGTGCTTGCCATCGGCAACCCGTTCGGCGTGGGCCAGACGGTGACCAGTGGCATCGTCTCGGCGCTGGGGCGCAACCAGCTCGGCATCAACAACTTCGAGAATTTCATCCAGACCGATGCGGCCATCAACCCCGGCAATTCGGGCGGCGCGCTGATCGACGTCAACGGCAACCTGCAGGGCGTCAACACGGCCATCTATTCGCGCTCGGGCGGCAGCATGGGCATCGGCTTCGCCATTCCGGTTTCCATGGCGAAGATCGTGCTCGAAGGCATCGTGAAGGAAGGCCAGGTGCGCCGTGGCTGGATCGGTGTCGAGCCGAACGAACTCTCGCCCGAACTGGCCGAGACCTTCGGCGTGAAGGCGGATACCGGCGTCATCATCACCGGCGTGCTCCAGAACGGGCCCGCGGCCAAGGCCGGCATCCGCCCGGGCGACGTGATCACTTCGGTCGGCGAAAAGAAGACCGACAACGTGCAGGCCCTGCTGACCGCCGTGGCCGGACTGAAGCCGGGCAGCACCGCGCGCTTTGCGCTGCAGCGCGGCACCGACAAGATGGAACTTGACGTGACGCCGGGCCTTCGGCCCAAGAGCCCGGTTCGGCAGGTGCCGAACCAGCCCGAGTAACTGCGGAGGGTTGAGTAGCGACCGATCAGGAAGACGCCGAGGAATCGGCGCTTTCTTCCTCTTCGGACGGCTTCCTGGTGCCGTTTGCGAAGTAGCGCGCGCCGATGATGCCGACCTCGTAGAGCAGGCACATCGGCACCGCCAGCGCGAGCTGCGACACCACGTCCGGCGGCGTGAGCACCGCGGCAATGACGAAGGCCACCACGATGAAGTAGCCGCGGAAGGAGCGCAGCTTTTCGATGGTGACCATTTCGAAGCGCACCAGCAGCATCACGACGATGGGCACCTGGAAGGCGACGCCGAACGCGATGTACAGCGAGAGAATGGCCTCCACGTATGACGAGATGTCAGGCGTGGCATTCACGCTCGGCGGCGTGAATTTCTGAATGAAGCCGAACATCTTGTCGAGCACGAAGAACTGCACAAACGCGATGCCGACATAGGCCAGCAGGCTGCCGAACAAGATCAGCGGTAGCGCGAATTTCTTTTCATGGCTATAGAGCCCCGGCGCCACGAACATCCAGGCCTGGTACATGAGCCAGGGCAGCGCCAGCAGCACGGCCGTCATCATCAGCACCTTGAGCGGCACGAAGAAGGGCGAGAACACGCCCACGGCGATGAGCTTGGCGCCCGGCGGCATGTGGGCCTGGATCGGCATGGCAATAAGGTCGATCAGCCCGGCCGGCCCTGGCCAGATGGCCAGCAGCACGCCCGCGACCACCAGGCCGTAGACGCAATAGAGCAGGCGGTCGCGGAGTTCGACCAGGTGCTGCACGAACGGCTGTTCGGTGCCCGCCAATTCGTCTTCTGCGTCTTTGTTCTTGTTGTCGGAATCGGCCATTGGAAGGAGAAAAGAGCAGGAGAAAGCGTGGCTTCGGCCGGCGTGCGGCGCACGAGGAACGCGGTTGCAAAAGCCGCTAGTTGATCTTGTGGGGACGGAAACGGGCGACGCGGGCGGCACCCGAGAGCGCCTTGGTGCGAACGCCGTTTCGGGCCTTGTACCACTGCGGCGTGGCGCCCTGCTTCAGGCGCCAGTTCTTGCGCGGGTGCCTGTATTCAGGAACCGCGGGCTCGGGTTCGGCCAGCGCCGAGAGGGTTTCGCCAGAGCCGGAGAACTGCTTTTCAAGATCGGTCGCGCCCGTCTGGATGCTGTGCTCGACGTCGCGCGCCGCATCCTCCACGGTGGTTTTCATCTTGCGCAGCTCTTCGAGTTCCATCGAGCGATTGACCTCGGCCTTGACGTCGTTCACGTAACGCTGCGCCTTGCCCAGCAAGGTGCCGACCGTGCGCGCCACCCGGGGCAGCTTTTCCGGCCCGATGACGATCAGCGCCACGACGCCGATCAGCGCCAGCTTCTCAATACCGAGGTCGAGCACTTAAAACCCGCGCTCAGGACTTCTGACGCGCTTCGACGTCGATGGCCGACTTGTCGCTGTTGGCCGGCTGGCCTGTCACCTGGGCAGCGGGGGCCGACGAAGCAGCGGGCGCATCGGAAGAGCCGCCTTCCTTCATGCCGTCCTTGAAGCCCTTGACGGCGCCGCCAAGATCGGAACCCATGTTCCGCAGCTTCTTGGTGCCGAAGATCATGACCACGACGAGCAGCACGATCAGCCAGTGCCAGATTGAAAATGAACCCATGGAAGACTCCTAAGAATGTGTCCGATTTTAGTCGGGCTAAATGTGACAGTTTGGCCTAATGTTCAGCCGCGAAGCCATGGCCGGGGACCGCCCATGACATGGACATGGAGATGGTGAACCTCCTGTCCGCCCTCGGTGCCGGTATTGATGACAACGCGCCAGCCGCCCTCCGGATAAGGCCTGCAGCCCTGCTCCAGGGCCAGCTTGGGGGCCAGCGTCATGATCTTGCCCATCAGCGCGGCGTCGTCGGGCGTGAGTTGCGCCATGGAGGCGATGTGCTTCTTGGGCACCAGCATGAAATGCACCGGCGCCCAGGGCGCGATGTCGTGAAAACCGAACAGTTCGTCGTCTTCGTAGACCTTGCGCGAGGGGATCTTGCCTTCGATGATTTTGCAGAAGACGCAGTTCGGATCAGATGACATCTTTGGGTTCCATGGGACGGCCGTCGTTCATGCGGATCATGCCTTTCACGATCCGGTACAGAAACCACAGCGAAATCAGGCTCCAGGCGATCCAGCCGGGCACCAGAAACAGCAGCCAGAGCCACGACGTGACGATGTACAGCAAGCCGGCCCACAGCACCGACCGGATGCGCCAGCTGAAATGCGAAGCCTGCCAGGTGCCCGCCGCGTCGTCGCGCTTGACGAAGTCGATTACCAGCGCAACCAGCAGGAGCGCCACCGACGCCTGCGCCCCGGGCAGGACGGCGCAAACAGCCACGATCAGGTGCAGGATATAGCTGACCCAGCCCCAGGTCTTGAGGGAGTCGTCGGGTTCCACGTTCACGATGTCGTTGGCCATTGGAGATGTCCTTTCAATCGTCGGATGCTTCGCGGGCCTGCGCCTTGCGCAGGGCTTTTTCCTCGATGCCGCTGGTGCCCTCGCGGCGCTCGAGCTCCGCAACGACCTCGGCGGGCGAGAAACCGTAGTGCGCCAGCGCCACCATGGTGTGGAACCACAAATCGGCCACTTCGTTCACTATTTTTGTGCGATCGCCGCCGTGGTCGGCGTCCTTGGCCGCCATGACCACCTCGGTGGCTTCCTCGCCGATTTTCTTGAGGAAAGCGTCCGGGCCTTTGTGCAGCAGGCGCGCCACGTAGCTTTTTTCGGGGTCGCCGCCGCGGGCCGGGAGCCGGCTTTCGATGACCGAAGCAAGGCGCGCGAGGGCGTCGGAGGTGTTCACTGTGGCCGTCATTTGTAGATCGACTCCGGGTCTTTCAAGACCGGCTCGACGGCGGTCCATTGGCCGTTCTCGTATTTGCTGAAAAAGCAGCTGTGGCGGCCGGTGTGGCAGGCAATGCCCGGCTCATGGCCGAGCTGCGTGACCTTGAGCAGGACCACGTCGTTGTCGCAGTCCAGACGGATTTCATGCACCGTTTGCACGTGGCCCGACTCCTCGCCCTTGAACCACAGCTTGTTGCGCGAGCGGCTGAAATACACGGCGCGGCCAAGCTCGGCGGTCTTTTCGAGCGCCTCGCGGTTCATCCAGGCGAACATCAGCACGTCGTTGCTGCCCTGTTCCTGCGCGATCACGGGCACCAGGCCGTTCGCGTCCCACTTCACTTCGTCAAGCCAATTCATGGAAGGTATTGTCCCACCCCGAGCGGCCTGAAGCGGATCACGTCCGCACGGGAATGCCCCGCGCGGCCATGCGGGCTTTAGCTTCGCCCACGGTGTGCTCGCCGTAGTGAAAGATGCTGGCAGCCAGCACCGCGTCGGCGCCGCCGGTCTGGATGCCATCGGCCAGGTCGTCGAGGTTGCCGACCCCGCCCGACGCAATGACCGGCACATTCACGGCGTCGCTCACCGCGCGGGTGAGTTCGAGGTCGAACCCGCTCTTGGTTCCGTCGCGGTCCATGCTCGTGAGCAGGATTTCGCCGGCGCCCCGGCGCACCATCTCGGTGGCCCACTCGACGGCGTCCAGGCCGGTGTTCTTGCGGCCGCCATGGCTGTACACGTCCCAGCCTGCGCCGCGGGTAACGGCTTCTTCCGCACTGCGGCGCTTGGCATCGATGGCCACCACGATGCACTGCGAGCCGTATTTCTGAGACGCGTCGTTGATGACCTGCGGATCGGCAATGGCGGCCGAATTGAAGCTGGTCTTGTCGGCGCCCGCGTTGAGCAGCCGGCGCACATCGGCCACGGTGCGCACGCCGCCTCCTACGGTCAACGGAATGAAGACCTGCGAGGCGACCGCCTCGATGATCGGCAGGATGAGGTCGCGGCCATCGCTGGTGGCGGTGATGTCGAGAAAGGTGAGCTCGTCGGCGCCCTGCGCGTTGTAGCGCGCTGCAATCTCGACCGGATCGCCGGCATCGCGCAGTTCGAGAAAGTTGACACCCTTGACCACGCGGCCGCCGGTAACGTCGAGACAGGGAATGATGCGTTTTGCGAGCATGGTCGGTCGTAAAGGAAAAATCAGAGTACGCGAAGCTGCTGCCAGCCCTGCCATTGGGCGCCCGGCAAGAGCAGCACCTGCTCGTCGATGCGTGCGGCTTCCACGCACAGCATGTGCCGGTAGCCGTCTTCGGGCATGTCGGCGAGTTTCGCACCAAGCACCGCGCCCGGGTTCCAGACCACGGTTTCGCTGCAGCTCGCGCTTTGCGTAATCTCGAGAGTGCCGTCCGGCTGCACCAGGTGCAGCGGTTTGGCGGGAGCGGCGTAGACGCTGTCGAACTCGGCCTCGAAGCGCAGTGCGGGCGCCGTTTCCACGTGGCGGTCGTCGCGCAGCGAATCCCAGCGGTTGGCGCCCTGCAGCCCCTCCAGCCGCACGTCTGCAATATTGCCGACACGCAAATAGGTATGTAACGCCGCTGCAAAGCTGAATGGCGCATGATCGACATTGAGCAGCGTGAGAGCGGTGCGCAGCTTGCCCGGGGCCATGCTGATCTGCAGGCGTGCCTCGAAAGCGTGCGGCCAGAGCTTGCGGGTGGCCTCGCTGTCGCGCAGCCGCAAGGTCAGTTCGCCCGATGCAGCGTCGACGCCACGGTTTTCCCAAGGCAGATTTCGCATGAAGCCATGCTTGGGCAACATGCCGCGCTGGTTGAATTGAGGGCAGCAAATGGGTACCCCGCCGCGGATTGCGGCCGCTCCGTCGAACACGGCGCGCGGGCTCAGGTAGAGCCGTTCGGCGCTATCCGCCGTGGTCCAGGAAAGCAGCTGCGCCCCGTGCAGGGACACGGTGAAAGCACTGCCGTCGGCGCCGGCGGCGCGAAGCGCCGGCTGGCCGCGAAACTCGATCGGATTGATGTCCATGCCGGAATTGTAGGCAGCGAAATTCCCGCCCACGAAACCGGCACTGGACACTTAAGACCTCATCAGGGCAGTGGTGGTGCTGGTTGCACGCAAGGGGTCTTCTTGGATACCCTTTTGCCGGCCGCACACAGCACAGACGCCGGCAGGTCCGCGCGCACCTCCAAAACCATACATAACCATAGAGAAACGCATGAAGAAAAAACTGCCGTCCGCCATCTGGATCCTGGTTGCCATGGTGCTCGGCATTTTTGTCGGCTACATGATCTTCACGAGCTTCCCGGACAAGAAAGCCGCAGCGCAGATTGCAGGCTACGTGTCGATCGTGTCGGACGTATTTCTGCGCCTCATCAAGATGCTGATCGGCCCGCTCGTGTTCTCCACGCTGGTGGTGGGCATTGCGCACATGGGCGACGCCAAGTCGGTGGGCCGCGTGTTCGGCAAGTCGCTCGGCTGGTTCTTCACCGCCTCGCTGATCTCGCTGGTGATCGGGCTCGTGATGGCCAACGTTCTGAAGCCGGGCGAGAACCTCGGCCTGCCGTTGCCGGACATCGGCGCTTCGGCCAACCTGGCCACCGCCAAGTTCACGCTCAAGGATTTCGTGAGCCACATGGTGCCCAAGTCTTTTGCCGAGGCCATGGCCAACAACGAGATCCTGCAGATCGTGGTGTTCTCGATGTTCTTCGGCGTTGCGCTGGCGTCGCTCGGAGACAAGGCCAAGACGCTGGTGGCCGCCATCGACGAGCTTTCGCATGCCATGCTCAAGATCACGGGTTATGTGATGAAGCTGGCACCCCTTGCGGTCATGGCTGCCATGGCCGCCACCGTTGCAACGAACGGCCTGGGCATCCTGCTCAAGTTTGCGGTCTTCATGGGCGACTTCTACCTGGGCCTTTTCGTGCTGTGGGGCGTGCTGATCCTCGCGGGCCTCACGTTCCTCGGCCCGCGCGTGTTCAAGCTGATGGTCCTCATCAAGGAAGCCTTTCTGCTCTCGTTTGCCACTGCCAGTTCGGAGGCGGCCTACCCCAAGATCCTGCAGGCGCTCGACCGTTTCGGCGTGAAACGCAAGATCTCGAGCTTCGTGATGCCCATGGGCTATTCGTTCAACCTCGACGGTTCGATGATGTATTGCACCTTTGCGGTGCTCTTCATTGCACAGGCCTACAACATTCACATGCCGCTCAGCACGCAGATCACCATGCTGCTGATCCTGATGCTCACTTCCAAGGGCATGGCCGGCGTACCGCGCGCCTCGCTGGTGGTCATTGCGGCCACGCTCAACCACTTCGACATTCCGGAAGCCGGCCTGCTGCTGATCTTGGGCGTGGACACTTTCCTGGACATGGGGCGCTCGGCTACCAACGCGGTGGGCAACTCCATCGCCACCGCCGTGGTTGCCAAGTGGGAGGGCGAGCTGCTCTCGGAAAGCGACGCAGCAGCCAATGCCAAGACCCTGGACGAGGAAGCCGCCGCTACCCTTGCCCACCCCGCTCACGCGTGAGGCCCGCCATGAAGCCCAAGGCCATGCTGCCGGTTTTCATTGCCGGCCTGCTGGCGGTTGTTGCCCTTGCCACGGCGGCCGCCGCGCGGGCGCAAGAAGCTCCTGCGATGCTGACCGGCACCCTCGCCAAAGCACGCGGGAGCGGCGCCATCACCATTGGCTACCGCGAGTCTTCGGTGCCGTTTTCGTTTCTCAATGCACGCCAGGAACCGGTCGGCTATTCAATCGAGCTCTGCCGAGAGTTGGTTACGGCCATTGAGGAGGCGGTGAACAGGAGCCTCGTGGTCAAGTGGGTGCCGGTGACTTCCGATTCCCGCATCGAAGCGGTCGAACGCGGCACGGTCGACCTCGAATGCGGCTCGACCACCAACAACCTCGAGCGCCAGAAGCGCGTGAGCTTTTCGCCCACGATTTTCGTCTCGGGCACCAAGGTGCTGGTGAAGAAGGGCTCGCCGATCAAGTCGTTTCGCGACCTGGCCGGCAAACGGGTGGCTGTGACCGCCGGCACCACCAATGAAAAGACGCTGCGCGAGCTTTCGCAGAAGTTCAAGCTCGGCATCGACCTGCAGGTGGCGCGCGACCATGCCGATTCGTTCGGGCTTGTGAAGAGCGGCCAGGCCGACGCCTTCGCCACCGACGACGTTCTGCTCTACGGACTGATTGCCCGGGACGCCGCCAAGGCCGACTACGAGGTGGTGGGCGACTACCTCTCCTACGACCCCTACGGCATCATGTACCGCAAGGGCGATGCACAGCTGGGCAAGGTGATCAACGACGCCTTCCAGGTGCTGGCGCAGGACGGCGAGATCGAGCGCCAGTACAAGCGCTGGTTCCTGCGCAAGCTGCCCACGGGAGAAAGCATCAACCTGCCGATGAGCGCGCAGCTGGAGGCGATCATCCAGACGATGGCGGTGAAGGCGGAATAGCCAGGCCCGCGCTCACCGCGCAGGCCACGCCCAATGCGGGATCCCGCTCATGTCGAGATTGGCGATGCGGGTTTCGCCGAAGCGCTTTTCGAGCACCACCGATTGCAGGTCTTCGCTGTCTTCGAGCGCGGCGATCAGCCGCGGGGCATGCGACACGACGATGATCTGCGACTCGCGCGCGGCCTGCGCGATCAGCCGCCCGAGCGCGGGCAACAGGTCGGGATGCAGGCTGGTCTCGGGCTCATTGAGCACCAACAGCGCCGGTGGCCGGGGCGTCAGCAGCGCGGCAATCCAGAGCAGGTAGCGCAGGGTGCCGTCCGAGAGCTCCGCCGCCGTCAACGGCCGCAGCAGGCCGTGCTGGTGCATCAGCGTTTCGAAGCGCTCTTCGTTCACCCGCACCTGGATGCGGGCGCCGGGGAACGCGTCGTCCACGGCACGGTCGAGTGCATCGCTGTCGCCAATCTCGCGGATGGTCTGCAGCGCGGCGGCCAGGTCGGCGCCGTCGTTGGCGAGCACCGGTGTGTAGGTGCCGATCTGCAGCTGGCGCGAGGGCGCATCGGCGTCGGAGCGGAAGTGGTCGTAGAAGCGCCAGGACCGCATCTGCTCGCGCAGCGTGAGCATCTCGGGTGCGGCATGCGGATCGGCGTACTCGGTCATCATGCTGGCGAACTGGGCGATGGGCCGGCCCACCGCGTCCCAGCTTCCGCTGCGCTCGCCGCGCAGCCGCAGCGATGCGCCCTTGCGGTCGACCAGTTGCGTGGCGGGCCGCAGCACCGGGCCGCTCCAGATGGCCTCGCGCTTGATTTCGGGATCGCGTGAAAAAGCCGTGGGCGGAACGGGCGGTGGCAGGCCGATGTCGATGGCGTAGCCAAAGTCGCTCGCTTCAACGCCCGAGAACCCGAGCCGCAGGTTCACCGGCTCGCTGCGCACGGTGCCCTGCACCGGGACATCGCCGCGCAGCATGGCGGCTGAAAAGCGCTCAGGCCCTGCCCAAAGTGTGGAAGAAAGCCCGCCTTCGCGCACCAGCGAGCGGATGACGCCGCCGTTGGCAATGTCGGCCAAAAGCCGCATCGCACGGTACACGCTGGATTTGCCGCTGCCGTTGGGCCCCGTGACCACGGTGAGCCGGCCGAGCGGCACCGTCAGCTGGCGCAGCGACCGGTAGTTGGCAATGGCGAGCGCGGAGAGCACGCCGCGCTACGCAGGAGGCCTCAGACGCCCGCGAGTTCGTCCGCGCGGGCTTGCGCGGCGGCGAAATCGAGGTCGCCCGAATAAATGGCGCGGCCGCAGATCACGCCTTCGACGCCTTCGGACTCGACCGCGCAAAGCTGGTCGATGTCGGCCATGTTCGACAAGCCGCCCGAGGCAATCACCGGAATGGTCAGCGCCTGAGCCAGCTTGACGGTGGCATCGATGTTGATGCCCGAAAGCATGCCGTCGCGGCCGATGTCGGTGTAGATGATCGATTCGACGCCGTAGTCCTCGAACTTCTTGCCCAGGTCGGCCACCTCGTGGCCCGTGAGCTTGCTCCAGCCGTCGGTGGCAACCTTGCCGTCCTTGGCGTCGAGCCCCACGATGATGTGGCCGCCGAAGGCGACGCAGGCGTCCTTGAGAAAGCCGGGGTTCTTGACCGCGGCGGTGCCGATGATCACGTAGCGCAGGCCGTCGTCGATGTAGCGCTCGATGGTGTCCAGGTCGCGGATGCCGCCGCCCAACTGCACCGGGATGTCGTCGCCCACCTCGCGCAAGATTGCCTTGATCGCCGCATGGTTCTGCGGCTTTCCAGCGAAGGCACCATTCAAATCGACCAAATGCAGCCGCCGCGCGCCCGCCTCGACCCACTTGCGCGCCATGGCGGCGGGGTCTTCGCTGAAGATGGTGGACTGGTCCATGTCGCCCTGTTTGAGGCGAACGCAGTGGCCGTCTTTGAGATCAATGGCGGGAATGAGGAGCATGGAAGTGACGCGAGTGTGCGGAATCCGGGCTGAGGAAGGTTCGGCCCGGTCGGAAATATAAGGTCAGGGATTCCAGTGGAGGAAATTTCGGTACAGCTGCAACCCGTGGTCCGCACTCTTCTCCGGGTGGAACTGGGTGGCAAAAATGTTATCGCGTGCGATGGCTGCGGTAAAGCATGCCCCGTAATCTGCCTCGCCCACGCTGTGCCGGGCGTCCGCTGGCCGCGCGTAGAAGCTGTGCACGAAATAGAAGTAGCTCTGGTCGGGAATGCCCGCCCACACGGCGTGCGGCTGGGCCTGGCGCACCTGGTTCCAGCCCATCTGAGGCACTTTGAAGCGGCTGCCGTCGGGCTGCAGGCGGCCGGCAAGGTCGAACTTGACGACCTCGCCGGGAATCAGGCCCAGGCCATCTGTCGGCCCTTCGTCGCTGCGCGACAGCATCATTTGCATGCCCACGCATACGCCGAAGAGCGGCTTGTTCGCCGCGGCCTCGAGCACCGATTCCTGCAGCCCGGAATCGCGCAGTTCGCGCATGCAGTCGGGCATGGCGCCCTGCCCCGGCAGCACCACGCGGGTGGCCCTGCGCACCACCTCGGGATCGGAAGTGACGAAAACCTCGACGCCCACCTGGTCGGCCGCATGCCGCACGGCCTGCGACACCGAATGCAGGTTGCCCATGCCGTAGTCGACGACCGCGACGGTATTTGCTACAGATTTCATAGCTGTTCGCTGGAAGATTTCAGAGCGAACCCTTGGTCGAGGGAATGACGCCCACGGAACGCGGATCGAGCTCGAGCGCGCCGCGCATTGCGCGCGCAAAGGCCTTGAACACCGTCTCGCACTGGTGATGCGCGTTCACGCCCTTCAGGTTGTCGATGTGCAGCGTAACGAAGGCGTGGTTGACGAAGCCCTGAAAGAACTCGTAGGTGAGCTGGCTGTCGAAGGTGCCGATCATGCCGCTGGTGAACGGCACGTGCATCACCAGCCCAGGGCGGCCCGAAAAGTCGATGACCACGCGGCTCAGCGCTTCGTCCAGCGGCACATAGGCATGCCCGTAGCGGCGAATGCCCTTCTTGTCGCCCACGGCCTTGGCAACCGCCTGGCCGAGGGTAATGCCCACGTCTTCCACCGTGTGGTGGCCGTCGATGTGCAGGTCGCCCTGGCAGTCGATGTCGAGGTCGATCAAGCCGTGGCGGGCGATCTGGTCGAGCATGTGGTCGAAAAAGCCGATGCCGGTGGAGAGCTTGGCCTTGCCGGTGCCGTCGAGGTTGACGCTGACGGTGATCTTGGTTTCGGCGGTGTTGCGGGTGACCGATGCGGTGCGCGCGGCGGTGCCCGTGTCGGCTGTTTGGGGGGTGGTCATAGTGAGGCTTCGAGTGCCGCGAGCATCCGCGCATTCTCGTCGGACGTTCCGACGGTGAGGCGCAGGCAATTTGCGAGCAGTTCGTGCATTTTAGAAACGTTCTTCACCAGAATCCCGCGGGCCTTCATGCCCTCGAAGGTCTTGGCGGCATCGGGCACCCGCACGAGGATCATGTTGGCGTCGCTCGGCCACGTCTTCACGCCCGCGAGCCGGCCGAGCCCCATCATGAGGCGGTGGCGTTCCTCGCGAATTTGCCGGGCCTGGGCCTCGAACACTTCGGCATGCTCGAGCGCGAACAGCGCGCATTCGCAGTTGAGCACGCTGATGTTGTAGGGCGGGCGCACCTTGTCGATCTGCGCGATCAGCTCGGCCGGCCCCATGAGGTAGCCGAGGCGGATGCCCGCCAAGCCGAACTTGCTGAGCGTGCGCATCAGCAGCACATGGCCATGCCGCGCAATGCGGTCGATATAGCTCTTGGCGGCAAACGGCTGGTAGGCCTCGTCGATCACCACCAGGCCGCCCTGCGCGCCCTGGGCCTCGACGACCTTTTCGATGACCGCATCGTCCCAGAGGTTGGCGGTGGGGTTGTTCGGATACGCCAGGTACACGATGGCCGGCTTCTCGCGCGCGATGGCAGCGAGCATCGCCGCCTCGTCGAGCTCGAAATCGGCCGTGAGCGGCACGCCGGCGAAGCGCAGGCCCTGCAACTGGGCACTCATGGCGTACATCACGAAGCCGGGCACGGGCGCAAGCAACGTGGCGCCCGGCACATCGCAGGCAATGGCCAGAAGCGAAATCAACTCGTCGGAGCCGTTACCCAGCATCAGCGCAAAGCCTTCAGGCATGTGCGCATGCGCGGCCAGCGCGCGCTGCAGGTCGCCGCCCCGCTCGCCGGGGTAGCGATTGAGCGCCAAGGCGCCGAGCCGTGCGCCAAGCTCGGCCTGCAATGCAGGCGTCAGGCCGAACGGGTTCTCCATGGCGTCGAGCTTGACGAAGCCGCGCGCGTCCTGCACCGCATAGGCATGCATGGACTGCACGTCGGAGCGGATGCGGTCGATCGGGCGGGCGGTAGGCGAAGTGGTCATCGGGTGCAGCGGTAGCTGTTCTTGAGGGCGCCGGACATCACCAGTTGCACGGGCATGTCGGCTTCATAGCTGTCGGCGTTGCGGGTCAGCTCGGTTTGATAGAGGGAGCGCGCCATCGACGGCTCGAGGCGGCGGCCTTCAACGCAGAAGATGGGCTTTTGCCCGTTGCGCTGCGACGCCTCCACGCCTTCGCGCAGGCCTTCGAGCACGCCGACGAGGTAATAGCTCGCGTAGGCCTTGCCGTCTTTCTCGTTGGCTTCGAGCGTGCGCAATTCGCGGATGCTCATGGCCTGCGCGCCAGCAGCGGCCGCCAGTGCGAGCAACAGCACCGAAAGGCGCGGCAGCAGCAGGACGGCGGCACGGCTCATGTCGTTACTTGCGGTAGCGCGGCGGCGGCGCGTACGCCTCGTCTGCCGGGAAAGCGCTAGGCTGCACTGGCGCGGCATTGCGGCGCGGACGGCGTTGTGCCTCCGGCTGCTCGAGCTCGAACAGCGCAGCGCCGATCACGCCGATGTTGCGTACGTCGCCCGCTTCGGTGTTTGCCGCATAGGCGCGGCCCGGGGCGGCGAAACGGAAGGCCGCCACCTCGCTCTGGCTCTTGCGGAAGCCCTCGATGTCGAGCACCTGCTGCGGGCCCAGCACATAGCCGCCGTTGCGCAGGCTGCCGGGCTTGCCGTTCAGCACGTCGAGGCCGTCGACGGTAGCGATCACTTCGTAGCTTCGGTCGCTCAGGTTGCGAAAGCGCAGCGTATAGCGCGCACCTTCGATGCCCGCGAGCCGGAACATGTCGCTGCTGCGGCGTGCGCGCTGCATCGGCAGGGGACGGCCGTTTTCGTCGAGCACCGACCATTCGACATCGCCCTGGGCCAATTGCAGGTTGAGCCGGCGCTCGGGGTTGTTGCCGGCCTCGCGCCGCACGGTGGAGGCCTCGTTGTAGCCCAGCAAGGCCACTTCGTCAGGCTGCGCCGACAGCCGCTTCGCATTGACCGTGCGTGTCTTCGATTCGATGCCCTCGCCCCACTGGGTGCCAAGCTGTGCGGGTGCGGCAGCGGCGGCGGCGCTGGGAGTTGCGGACAAGGCGGCCGACTCGTTGCGCGGTGCCTGCGGGATTTGGCTGCAGGCGACGAGCAAGCCCGCGCCTGCAACGAGGCCGGCTGCAAATCTGAAAAAACGCGACCTATGAAGACGATGAATCATCTGGCTTGCTCCTCCCGAGCGGTTTTCTATTTATGGAACTTCAGATCTTGCGCAGGCGCATCCGCGCCGCTTCGGCGTGCGCCTGCAGGCCCTCGCCTTCAGCCAGCGTCACGGCGATGGGGCCGAGCACCTGGGCACCGGCTTCGCTCACTTCGATGAGGCTCGAACGCTTCTGGAAGTCGTAGACGCCGAGCGGGCTCGAGAAACGCGCCGTGCCGCTGGTCGGCAGCACGTGGTTGGGTCCGGCGCAGTAATCGCCCAGGCTTTCGCTGGTGAAGGCGCCAAGGAAGATCGCGCCGGCGTGGCGCAGCAGCGGCTCCCAGCGGTTCGGCTCGCTGCTGCTGACTTCCAGGTGTTCGGGGGCGATGCGGTTGCTGATTTCGCAGGCCTCTTCCATGCTCTTCGTGTGGATGAGGGCGCCGCGGCCGTTGAGCGAGGCCGCGATGATTTCGGCGCGCGGCATGGCTGGCAGCAGGCGGTCGATCTCGGCCTGCACGCGGTCGATGTATGCCGCATCGGGGCACAGCAAGATGCTTTGCGCGAGTTCGTCGTGCTCGGCCTGGCTGAACAGGTCCATGGCCACCCAATCGGGCGGCGTGGTGCCGTCGGCCAGGACGAGAATTTCGCTCGGGCCGGCGATCATGTCGATGCCCACGGTACCGAACACACGGCGCTTGGCGGCCGCGACGTAGGCGTTGCCCGGGCCGGTGATCTTGTCGACTGCGGGAATGGTGGCAGTGCCGTAGGCCAAGGCAGCCACGGCTTGCGCGCCGCCGATGGTGAAGCCGCGCGTCACGCCGGCCACGTAGGCTGCGGCCAGAACGAGCGGGTTCTTCTCGCCGCCCGGCGTTGGAACCACCATGATGATTTCGGCCACGCCGGCCACGTGCGCCGGAATCGCGTTCATCAGCACGCTCGACGGATAGGCCGCCTTGCCGCCCGGCACGTAGATGCCGACGCGGTCGAGCGGCGTCACCTTTTGCCCGAGCAGCGTACCGTCGGCATCGCGGTAGCTCCAGCTCTCGCCGCTCGCCTTCTTCTGGGCCTCGTGGTAGCTGCGCACACGGCGCGCGGCGGCTTCGAGTGCGTCGCGCTGGGCGGCGGGCAACGATTCGAACGCGGCCTTCAGTTCGGCCTGCGTCAGCTCCAGTTCGGGCAGCGTCCTGGCACCGAGCTTGTCGAAGCGGTTGGTGTATTCCAGCACCGCATCGTCGCCGCGTTTCTGCACGTCGGCCAGGATGTCGGCCACCACCTTCTCGATGGCCGCGTCCGCGTCGGCGGACCAATGCAGCCGCGCCTTGAATTCAGCATCGAAGCTGGCTGAAGTCGTGGAGAGACGGGCGGGGGCTGCTTTCAGTGTCATGAGGCTGGGTATGAAACTTGTCAGGGCGTGGCTGCCGCCGGAATGGCGGAAGCGAAGGCGTCGATGATGCGGCGGATCGGTTCGCGCTTGAGCTTGAGCGCGGCCTGGTTGACGACGAGGCGTGCGCTGATGTCCATGATGCGCTCGACCTCGACCAGGTGATTGGCCCGCAGCGTGTTGCCAGTCGAGACCAGGTCGACGATGGCGTCGGCCAGGCCCGTGAGCGGCGCGAGTTCCATGCTGCCGTAGAGCTTGATCAGATCGACGTGCACGCCCTTGCTGGCGAAGAAGTCGCGCGCCAGGCCCACGTATTTGGTGGCCACGCGCAGGCGGGAGCCCTGCTTCACGGCCGAGGCGTAGTCGTAGTCGGCCCGCACGGCCACGCTGAGGCGGCAGGCCGCAATGCGCAGGTCGAGCGGTTGGTAGAGGCCCTGGTTGCCGTGCTCCAGCAGCACGTCGGAGCCGGTCACGCCTAGGTCGGCGCCGCCGTACTGCACGTAGGTGGGCACGTCGGAGGCGCGCACCAGCACCACGCGCACGTCGGGCCGCGTGGTCGCAAGAATCAGCTTGCGCGATTTTTCCGGGTCTTCCGTGACCTCGATGCCGGCGGCGGCCAGCAGGGGCATCGTCTCTTCGAAGATGCGGCCTTTGGACAGAGCAAGGGTAATCATGCGGCCGCTCCCGCTACGCGCTCGATGTCGGCCCCGATGCCGCGCAGCTTGGCTTCCATGCGGTCGTAGCCGCGGTCCAGGTGGTAGATGCGGTCGATCAGCGTCTCGCCGTCGGCCACGAGCCCGGCGATCACAAGGCTGGCCGAGGCGCGCAGGTCGGTGGCCATCACGGTGGCACCCGAAAGCTGGGGCACGCCCTCGACCATCGCCACCTTGCCTTCGACATGGATGGTGGCACCCAGGCGCACCATCTCGTTCACGTGCATGAAGCGGTTCTCGAAGATGGTTTCGGTCACCATCGAGGCGCCGCGCGCAATCACGTTCAGGGCCATGAACTGGGCCTGCATGTCCGTCGGGAAGCCTGGGTATTCGGTAGTGCTGAAGCTCTGCGCCTTGAGGTGCTCGCTGGCCGGGGCCTTGGAGCTGATGCGCACGCCGCCCTCTTCCGCGGCCACCGTGCAGCCGGCATCGCGCAGCTTGTCGATCACGGCGTCCATGTGGTCGGCGCGGGCGTGGCGCAAGAACACGTCGCCGCCCGTGGCCGCAACGGCGCACAGGAAGGTGCCGGCCTCGATGCGGTCGGCCACCACCGCGTGTTCGCAGCCGTGCAGCTTTTCAACGCCCTGGATGCGAATGTGGCTGGTGCCGTGGCCCTGGATCCTGGCGCCCATGCGGATCAGCATTTCGGCCAGGTCGACGATCTCGGGCTCTTGGGCGGCGTTTTCGAGCAGCGTTTCGCCCTCGGCCAGCGCAGCGGCCATGAGGAAGTTCTCGGTGCCGGTGACCGTGACCATGTCCGTGAGGATGCGCGCGCCCTTCAGGCGGGTGCGCCCGGCCGGCAGGCTGGCGATCATGTAGCCGTGCTCGACCACGATGTCGGCGCCCATGGCCTGCAGGCCCTTGATGTGCTGGTCGACGGGCCGCGAACCGATGGCGCAGCCGCCCGGCAGCGACACCTTGGCACGGCCGAAGCGCGCGAGCAGCGGGCCCAGCGCCAGCACCGAGGCTCGCATGGTCTTCACCAGTTCGTAGGGAGCCTCGGGGTTGGCGAGGTCACCCGCGTTGAGCTGCACCGTGCCGTTGTCGTCGCGATCGGCCACCACGCCCATGTTGCGCACCAGCTTGAGCATGGTCGACACGTCCTGCAGGCGCGGCACGTTGTGCAGCGTCACGGGCTGGTCGGTCAGCAGCGCGGCGCAAAGCTCCGGCAAGGCTGCGTTCTTGGCGCCGGAAATGAGTACCTCGCCGCGAAGCTGGCGCCCGCCGCGAATCAGAAGTTTGTCCATCGAATTTCCAGCGAAATCAGGGCCCCGCGGGCCGGAGAGTTATTTTTCCAACGCCGCCCATTCGGCGGGCGTATAGGTTTTCATGGAGAGCGCATGCACCTCGTCGGTATGCATTTTCGCACCGAGGGTCGCGTAGACCCGCT
The DNA here is from genome assembly GCF_029919115.1 of Variovorax paradoxus. Classification (NCBI taxonomy): domain Bacteria; kingdom Pseudomonadati; phylum Pseudomonadota; class Betaproteobacteria; order Burkholderiales; family Comamonadaceae; genus Variovorax; species Variovorax paradoxus. Next base: position 627,346 of record NZ_CP123990.1, on the reverse strand, counting down.
GATGCCGCTGAATGGCGCGCTTGCCCTCGAATTCGGCCGACACGATGGTGGCGTACCAGTGGCGGCCGTCGCCTTCGAGCGTGATGTGCTCGCAAGGAAGATGGGACTGGATCAGGGCCTGGAGTTGTTCGGCGGTCATGGGGGTCTGAAAGAAAGGCGGGTCAGCCTCGGATTTTGTAGCCGATTCGCAGCAAGTGGACGGCAATGGCGCTCACCACCAGCCAGGCGGCTCCGACGATACCCAGGCTGAGCCAGGGCGATGCGTCGCTCACGCCGAAGAAGCCGTAGCGGAAGCCGTCGATCATGTAGAAGAACGGGTTGAGGTGGCTCACTGATTGCCAGAAAGGCGGCAGCGAGCCGATCGAATAGAACACGCCCGAGAGAAAGGTCATGGGCATGATCAGGAAGTTCTGGAACACGGCCATCTGGTCGAACTTCTCGGCCCAGAGCCCGGCAATGAGCCCCAGCGTGCCGAGCATCGCAGAGCCCAGCAGCGCGAACACCAGAATCCAGACCGGCGCGACGAAGCTCGGCATGGCGAAGAACACGGTCACCGCGAAGACGCCGAGCCCCACGGCCAGCCCGCGGATCACCGACGATCCCACATAGGCAAAGAACCAGCCCCAGTGCGAGAGCGGCGTGAGCAGCACGAAGACCAGGTTGCCCATGATCTTGCTCTGGATGATGGACGACGAGCTGTTGGCGAACGCGTTCTGCAGCACGCTCATCATCACGAGGCCTGGCACCAGAAACGCCGTGTAGCCGACCGACCCATAGACCTTCACATGGTCTTCGAGCACGTGCCCGAACACCATGAGATAGAGCAGCGCGGTGAGCACCGGCGCGCCCACGGTCTGGAAGCCGACCTTCCAGAAGCGCAGCGTTTCCTTGTAAAGCAGCGCGCGCCAACCTGTCACAGCCATCATCGCGAGACCTCCAGCGGCGTTTGCTCACCCGCCATCAGGTCGATGAACACGTCTTCAAGATCGGCCTTGCGCATTTCCACATCTTCCACGGCGACGCCGGCTTCGCGGATCGCGGCCAGCAGTTGTTCGACTTCATGGGCGTTCTGCGCCGGCAGTTGCACGATGCGCCCCGTGATGCGCGCATGCTGGGCAATGGCCCAGGGCAGCATGGAATCGGTCTTGAACCGCAGCACGTTGCTCGCGGCCGACTTCAGGAGTTCGCTGGTGCGGTCGAGCGCGATCACGCGGCCCAGCTTGAGCATGGCGATACGGCTGCACAGCGCCTCGGCTTCCTCGAGGTAGTGCGTGGTCAGTAGCACGGTGCTGCCCTGCTTGTTGAGCTTGGCAACAAACTGCCAGAGCGTCTGGCGCAACTCCACGTCGACGCCGGCGGTGGGCTCGTCGAGCACGATGACCGGCGGCTTGTGCACCAGCGCTTGCGCCACGAGCACCCGGCGTTTCATGCCGCCCGAAAGCTGGCGCATGTTGGCCGTGGCCTTGTCGGCGAGGCCAAGGCTTTGCAGCAATTCGTCGATCCAGGCTTCGTTGTTCTTGATACCGAAGTAGCCCGACTGGATGCGCAGCGATTCCCGTACGTTGAAAAACGGGTCGAACACCAGCTCCTGCGGCACGATGCCAAGCTGGCGCCGGGCTTCGGCATAGTCGCGCTGCACGTCGAAGCCATGCACGCTGATGGCCCCGGCCGTAGGACGAGACAGGCCGGCCAGCATGCTGATGAGCGTGGTCTTGCCCGCGCCGTTGGGGCCGAGCAAGCCGAAGAACTCGCCCGGCTCGATCTGGAAGCTGACCTCCTCGACGGCGCGCAGCCCTTGCTTGCCTTGGGCCCGTTGCTGTCTGGAGGGAGGGTAGGTCTTGGAGACCGATTGGAATGAGATCGCGGGCATGGGAGCCGGCGATTTTACGGGCGCGCCCGGCAAGCTGCTGCGCCGGGTCCGGATGCCCTGACGTGCGAGGGCCCTGACTACCGGCTACCTGCTACCGGCTAGGGTGCCGCCGGCAAGAGACCCGCGATGCCGTACAGGGCGGCCAGCTCGCGCAAGCGCGGCGAGAGCCCCTTCACGGCAAAACCGCGGCCCAGCGCGCTCGACTCGCGCCGGCACTCCAGCAGCACGGCCAGGGCCGACGAATCGAACTGCGTCAAGGCGCTGGCGTCGACCACTGTCGAGGTGTCGGTCTGCCCCGCCAACCCCTGCTGCAGCATGCGCATGCAGGCAGGGGCCTCGTCGTGGGTGAGTTTCGTCGGCAGCACCAGCATGGCGTCAATTCTTGCCGCTGTTGCCCTTGTTGCGCGCTGCCAGCGCTGCAATCAGGCCATCGATACCGCGGGCATTGATTTCCTGCGAGAACTGGGTGCGGTAGGTATCGACGAGCCAGACGCCCAGCACATTGAGGTTGTACACCTTCCAGCCGCCGCCCTGGCCGGGTGTTTTCTCAAGGCGGTAGTCCAGCTGCACCGGGTCGCCGCGGCCCTTGACCTCGGTGCGCACCAGCACCTCGGTGTCTTCGGGCGAACCGCGGAACGGGCGAACCGTGACGGTCTGGTCGCTTACCTGGTCGAGCGCGCCGGCATAGGTGCGCACGAGCAGGGTCTTGAATTCATCCTGCAGACGCTTCTGCTGTTCGGGCGTGGCCTGGCGCCATGCCGGGCCCACGGCGGAAGCCGTCATGCGCTGGAAATTGACGTTGGGCATGATCTTGCTGTCGACCAGCAGCATGATCTTGTTGATGTCGCCTGCCTTGATGGAGGTGTCGGCCTTGATGGTTTCGAGCACATCGGTAGACAGCCGCTTGACCAGCGCATCGGGCGCTTCGTCTGCAGCGTGCGCCGGGCGCACGAACGCCGCGGCGGCGCCAAAAAGAAGTGCGCTGGCCAGTACCAGGCGGCCAAAGCCGCGTCGTTGCAAGATATTGTTGTTCATGGCAATTCCCTCAAGTTTTGAAAATCCACAAGGCGCAAACGAAAGGCGCGCCTTGTGGAAAGAACGTATTCGACGGGCTCGAAGCCGACCGGGTTCCTGAAGCGCAGGTGAAGCCTTGAAACCGGATGCAAGCAGAAAACATCTCGTCCGGTAGTGAACAGCCTCTTTTCGGCTCGATTCCTGTTCTTACTTTCCGCCTTGGTCGTCGTCGGGCGGATTGCCGTCGTAGACGTCGTTGCGGCGGTGCTGCAGGAAGGCGTCGCGGGTGAAGGTGTACTTGTCGAGCGCCGCATCATCGAGCAGGCGGCCGGCACGCAGGTACTTTGCGCGCGTATCGACCACTTCGAGCACGGAAAGCGAATTGCGCCATGCAACGTCGTTCATGTTCCCGATCACGCTTCCGGCCCGGTCGACCGGCAGGGCCGCCGTGTCGCGCAGGGTCGAAGGGCCGAGCAGCGGCAGCACGACGTACGGGCCCGCGCCCACGCCCCAGCGTCCCAGCGTCTGGCCGAAGTCTTCTTCGTGGCGGTCGATGCCGGCTTCGGTGGCGATGTCCAGGAGACCGCCGAGCCCGAAGAAGGTGTTGACGTTGACCCGCATGAAGGTTTCGGCGCTGTTCTGCAGCTTGAGCTGGGCCACGCTGTTGGCAAAGCTCCAGACATCGCCCAGGTTGCCGAAGAAATTGCTCACGCCGGTGCGCACCATGGAGGGCAGCACGCGCTGGTAGGCCGTGGCCACCGGCACCAGCACAGCTTCGTCGACCTTGTCGTTAAAACTGGTGACGCCTCGGTTGAATGGCTCGAACGGGTCGGCCGGATTGGCCCGGGGGCCGCTAGCGCAGCCTGCAAGCACCGCAAAAACGGCTGCCACGCTCATCCAGCGTGCATGGCTCGCTACGTTATTCATAGCGATCGAGGAAAAAAGGCTTGTTTTCATTTTTTGTTGGCTGTTCCCGGCGTCGAAGTATTTCCTTCTGCCGCCTTGCTGTAGAGGAACTGGCTGATCAGGTTTTCCAGCACCACGGCCGATTGGGTCGAGGTAATGGTGTCGCCGGCTTGCAGGTTCTTCTCCTCGGCGCCCGCCTCGATTCCGATGTACTGCTCGCCGAGCAGGCCACTGGTCAGGATCTTGAGCGAGCTGTCCTTGGGAAAACTGTAACGGTTTTGCAATGCCAGCGTGACGCTGGCCTGAAAGGACTTGTCGTCGAACGAGATCGATTCCACACGGCCGACCACCACGCCCGCGCTCTTGACCGCGGTTTGCGGCTTGAGACCGCCGATGTTGTCGAAGCGCGCGGTGACGTTGTACGTCTTCTGGAAATTCAGGCTCAGCAGGTTGGCCGATTGCAGCGCGAGGAACAGAAGCGCCGCGCCGCCGATCAGGACGAACAGGCCGACCCAGATGTCGTTAGTGGAACGTTGCATGGTTTGCACTCTCTAGAACGATTGGAGCCCAGGCTCCTTCAAATACTGAACATCATGGCGGTCAACAGGAAGTCGAGGCCGAGCACCGACAGCGATGCCATGACCACCGTGCGCGTGGTCGCGCGCGACACGCCTTCAGGCGTGGGCTGGGCCTCGTAGCCCTGCAGCAGCGCAATGAAGGTCACGGTAAAGCCGAAGACGATGCTCTTGATCACGCCGTTGCCGACGTCGCGCCAGACATCGACGCCGCCTTGCATCTGACCCCAGAACGCGCCCGGGTCGACGCCCAGCATCAGCACGCCCACTACGTAGCCCCCCATGATGCCGACCGCGCTGAACACGGCCGCCAGCAGCGGCATGGTGATGACGCCGGCCCAAAAGCGTGGAGCAAGAATTCGCCGCACGGGGTCGACGGCCATCATTTCCATGGCACTGAGCTGCTCGCCGGCCTTCATGAGGCCGATTTCTGCAGTCAGCGAGGTACCGGCACGCCCGGTAAAAAGCAAGGCTGCCACCACGGGGCCGAGCTCGCGCACCAAGCTGAGGGCGACCAGCAGGCCAAGCGCCTCGGAAGAACCGTAGCGCTGCAGTGCGTAATACATCTGCAGGCCGAGCACAAAGCCGACGAAAAGGCCGGACACCGCAATGATGGCGAGCGAGTAATTGCCCAGAAAGTGAATCTGGTCGCGCACCAGGCTGAAGCGCCGGAGGCTCTGCGCGCCTTGGAACGCCAGGCGAATGAACAGCTTGGCGCCATAGCCCATATCGGCAAGCTTGCTGCGCACAGCAAAGCCGACATCGGCGGGCTTCCACCAGGTCATGCGCGCCCTCCCTCATTGCCGAAATCTGCTTCGATTCCAACGCCAGGGTAATGAAAATGCACCGGCCCGTCGGGCAGCGCATTGACGAACTGGTGAACCAGCGGATCGGCGCTCTGCCGCACTTCGTCAGGCGTGCCCTGCGCTGCGATGGCGCCGTTGGCCAGGATGATCACGTGATCGGCGATGCGGAATGTTTCTTCGAGATCATGCGACACGACGATGCTGGTCAGCCCCAGCGTGTCGTTGAGCTGGCGGATCAGCCGCGCCGCAGTGCCGAGCGAAATCGGGTCGAGGCCGGCAAAAGGCTCGTCGTACATCACAAGGTCGGGGTCGAGCGCAATGGCGCGCGCCAGGGCTACGCGCCGCGCCATGCCGCCGGACACTTCGCTGGGCAAGAGGTCTCGCGCGCCGCGCAAGCCCACTGCGTCAAGCTTCATGAGCACGATGTCGCGCACCAGTGCTTCCGACAGCTGCGTGTGCTCACGCAAAGGAAAGGCGACGTTGTCGAACACGCTCATGTCAGTGAACAAGGCACCGAACTGGAAGAGCATGCCCATGCGCCGCCGCGCTTTATACAGAGCCGCCGCATCGAATTTGCCGACGTCCTGGCCGTCGAAAAGCACCTGCCCGCGCTGCGCCCGCTGCTGTCCGCCGACGAGCCGCAGCACGGTGGTCTTTCCGCCGCCGGAGGCTCCCATGAGCGCAGTGACCTTGCCGCGCGGAACGGCAAAAGACACCCCGTCGAGAATCGCACGTGCGCCATAGCCGAACGTAACGTCGCGGAACTCTACAAAAGGGTGTGGCTGTGCGGCTGGGTCCATCTCAATAAAAAAGCCGGGCGCCTTGACAGGCATCCCGGCATGCGGTTTCTGCAAATGATAGCGGGGCCGTGAGTGGCCCCGCGAAATTGAAACAAAAATCAGCGCGGTAAGTCGCTAAATCCCATCAAAAATTCATCCACCGAGCGCGCAGCCTGTCGGCCTTCGCGAATTGCCCACACCACCAGCGACTGGCCGCGGCGGATATCGCCCGCTGCGAACACCTTGGGTACATTGGTGGCATAGCCGCCGATGAAATCGACGGTTGCCTTGGCATTGCCGCGCGCGTCCTTCTCGACGCCGAAGGCATCCAGCACGGTGGCCACAGGGCTGATGAAGCCCATGGCCAGCAGCACGAGATCGGCCTTGAGGATCTGCTCGCTGCCCGCCACTTCCTGCATTTTTCCGTCTTTCCACTCCACGCGGACGGTCTTCAGGCCGGTAACCTTGCCCTTTTCGCCGATGAACTCCTTGGTGGAGATGGCGAATTCGCGCTCGCAGCCTTCTTCGTGGCTGGAACTGGTGCGCAGCTTGATCGGCCAGTAAGGCCAGGTCAGCGGGCGGTTTTCTTCTTCGGGCGGCTGCGGCATCAGCTCGAACTGGGTGACGCTGGCTGCACCGTGGCGGTTGCTGGTACCCACGCAGTCGGAGCCGGTGTCGCCGCCGCCGATGACGATGACGTGCTTGCCTTCGGCGCGCAACTGGCCCTTGACCTTGTCGCCCGCATTGACGCGGTTCTGCTGCGGCAGGAACTCCATCGCAAAGTGGATGCCGTCCAGGTCGCGGCCCGGTACCGGCAGGTCGCGCGATTGCTCGGCGCCGCCGGTGAGCAGCACGGCATCGAACTCCTTGTCCAGTTGCTCGGGCGTGACGGTTTCCTTGGCGAGATTGGTCACCTTGGAGCCCTTGCCGAGCGTGTCTTTCGAGGCGCCGACGATCACGCCGGTGCGGAAGGTGACGCCCTCGGCCTTCATCTGCTCGACGCGGCGGTCGATGTGCGTCTTCTCCATCTTGAAGTCGGGAATGCCGTAGCGCAGCAGGCCGCCGATGCGGTCGTTCTTTTCGAACAGCGTCACGTCGTGGCCGGCGCGCGCGAGTTGCTGCGCCGCGGCCATGCCGGCCGGGCCCGAACCCACCACCGCCACTTTCTTGCCCGTCTTGTGCTTGGCAACGCGTGGCGCGACCCAGCCTTCGTCCCAGGCGCGGTCGATGATGGCGTGTTCCAGCGACTTGATGCCCACGGGGTCGTCGTTCACGTTGAGCACGCAGGCCGCCTCGCAGGGTGCGGGGCAGATGCGGCCGGTGAACTCCGGAAAGTTGTTGGTCGAGTCGAGCACCGCGAAGGCGTTCTGCCAGTCGTTGCGGTACACGAGGTCGTTGAAGTCCGGAATGATGTTGTTGACCGGGCAGCCGCTGTTGCAGAACGGCGTGCCGCAGTCCATGCAGCGTGCGCCCTGCACCTTGGCCTGCTCGTTCGTCAGGCCGACGACGAATTCCTTGTAATGCTTGACGCGCTCTTCAACGGGCTTGTAGCCCTCTTCGATGCGCTCATGCTCCATGAAGCCGGTGATCTTTCCCATCGCGTGCTTTCCTTTGTTCTCTGTGTCGCCGGTTATCAGACCGCGGCCGGCGTGGCCTGCGGTGCGGCGGCGATCGCGTGCGGCTCGAGGCCGATGTGCGCGTTGTTGCCGCTGCTCGTGAGCTCGACCTTGCGGTCGTGCAGCTCGGCGAGCGCACGCTTGTATTCGTTCGGGAACACCTTGACGAACTTGGTGCGCGCCACGGCCCAGTTGTCGAGCAGTTCGCGTGCACGCTTGCTGCCGGTCCAGCGGTGGTGCTCTTCGAGCAGCTTCTTGAGCTGGGCCTCGTCGGTCTCGCCGCCGTGCCAGATCTTGCGATGCACGCTCGCGGTCTGCTCGGCCGAGGTCAGCACCTTGTCGAGCGACACCATCGAGAGATTGCAGCGCGTCGCGAACTGGCCGTCTTCGTCGTAGACGAAAGCCACGCCGCCGCTCATGCCCGCCGCAAAGTTGCGGCCCGTCTTGCCGAGCACCGCAACCGTGCCGCCGGTCATGTATTCGCAGCCATGGTCGCCAGTGCCTTCGACGACTGCCGTGGCACCCGAGAGGCGCACCGCGAAACGTTCGCCGGCCACGCCGCACAGATAGGCTTCGCCGGTGGTCGCGCCATAGAGCGCGGTGTTGCCGACGATGGTGTTGCGGATGGCTTCACCGCGGAAGTCGAGGCTCGGGCGAACCACCACGCGGCCGCCCGAAAGGCCCTTGCCGGTGTAGTCGTTGGCATCGCCGATCAAGTACAGCGTGATGCCGCGCGCCAGGAAAGCACCGAACGACTGGCCGCCCGTGCCTTCGAGCTGGATGCGGATCGAATCGTCGGGCAGGCCCTGCGGATGCACCTTGGTCAGCGCGCCCGACAGCATGGCGCCCACCGAGCGGTTGACGTTGCGCGCCACCTCGATGAACTGCACCTTCTCGCCGCGCTCGATGGCGGGGCGGGACTTTTCGATCAGCTTGACGTCCAGCGCCTTGTCCAGGCCGTGGTCCTGGTTTTCGACGTGGTAGCGCGGCACTTCGGCAGGCACCGTCGGCAGCGCGAACAGGCGGCTGAAGTCCAGGCCCGAGGCTTTCCAGTGCTCGATGCCCTTGCGCATGTCGAGCAGGTCGGCGCGGCCGATCAGGTCGTCGAACTTGCGGATGCCGAGCTGGGCCATGATCTGGCGCACTTCTTCCGCAACGAAGAAGAAGTAGTTGACCACGTGCTCGGGCTTGCCCGAGAACTTCTTGCGCAGGATCGGGTCTTGCGTGGCCACGCCCACCGGGCAGGTGTTCAGGTGGCACTTGCGCATCATGATGCAGCCTTCGACCACCAGCGGCGCGGTGGCAAAGCCGAACTCGTCAGCCCCCAGCAGCGCGCCGATGGCGACGTCGCGGCCGGTCTTCATCTGGCCGTCGGCCTGCACGCGGATGCGGCTGCGCAGGCGGTTGAGCACCAGCGTCTGCTGCGTTTCGGCGAGGCCGATTTCCCACGGGCTGCCCGCGTGCTTGATGGACGACCAGGGCGACGCGCCCGTGCCGCCGTCATGGCCCGCGATCACCACGTGGTCGCTCTTGCACTTGGCAACGCCGGCTGCAATGGTGCCCACGCCGATTTCGCTCACCAGCTTGACGCTGATGCTCGCGTGCGGTGCGGCGTTCTTCAGGTCGTGAATCAGCTGCGCCAGGTCTTCAATGGAGTAGATGTCGTGGTGCGGCGGGGGCGAGATCAGGCCGACGCCCGGAACCGCATAGCGCTGCTTGCCGATGTACTCGGTGACCTTGCCGCCCGGGAGCTGGCCGCCCTCGCCCGGCTTGGCGCCCTGCGCCATCTTGATCTGGATCTGGTCGGCCGAATGCAGGTACTCGGCCGTGACGCCGAAGCGGCCCGAAGCCACCTGCTTGATGCGCGAACGCAGCGAGTCGCCGTCTTTCAGCGGCAGGTCGACTTCGACATTGGCCGCGCCGATCACGCTCTTGAGCGTGTCGCCCTGCTTGATCGGAATGCCCTTGAGCTCGTTGCGGTAGCGCGCCGGATCTTCGCCGCCCTCGCCCGTGTTGCTCTTGCCGCCGATGCGGTTCATGGCAATGGCAAGCGTGGAGTGCGCTTCGGTGCTGATCGAGCCGAGCGACATCGCGCCGGTGGCAAAGCGCTTGACGATTTCGGCCGCGGGTTCGACCTCGTCGACCGGAATGGCCTTGGCCGGGTCCAGCTTGAACTCGAACAGGCCGCGCAGCGTGAGATGGCGGCGGTTCTGGTCGTTGATGAGCTGCGCGTATTCCTTGTACGTGTTCCAGTTGTTCGAGCGCGTGCTGTGCTGCAGCTTGGCGATGGCGTCGGGCGTCCACATGTGCTCTTCGCCGCGCGTGCGCCAGGCATATTCACCGCCGGCGTCGAGCATGTTGGAAAGAATCGGATCGTCGCCGAAGGCCGCCTTGTGCATGCGGATGGCTTCTTCGGCAATCTCGAACACGCCGATGCCCTCGACGCGGCTGGCCGTGCCGGTGAAGTACTTGTTGACGGTGGCGGTATTCAGGCCGATGGCCTCGAAGAGCTGCGCGCCGCAATAGCTCATGTAGGTGCTGACACCCATCTTCGACATGATCTTCGACAGACCCTTGCCGATGGCCTTGACGTAGTTGTAGACCGCCTTCTCGGCGCTCATGTCGCCCGGCAGGTCGGCGTGCATGGCCGCGAGCGTTTCCATGGCCAGGTAGGGGTGCACGGCTTCCGCGCCGTAGCCCGCCAGCACGCCAAAATGATGCACTTCACGCGCCGAACCGGTTTCGACGACGAGGCCTGCCGTGGTGCGCAGGCCCTCGCGCACCAGGTACTGGTGCACGGCCGACAGCGCGAGCACGGCGGGAATCGCAACTTGCGTCGGGCTCACGCCGCGGTCGCTCACGATCAGGATGTTGTGGCCGCCCTTGATGGCATCGACCGCTTCGGCGCAGAGCGAAGCCAGCTTGGCCTCGACGCCTTCGTCGCCCCAGGCGAGCGGGTAGGTGATGTCGAGAACATAGCTCTTGAACTTGCCTTGCGTGTACTTGCCGATGTCGCGCAGCTTGGCCATGTCGGCAAAGTCGAGAATCGGCTGGCTCACTTCGAGCCGCATCGGCGGGTTGACCTGGTTGATGTCCAGCAGGTTGGGCTTGGGGCCGATGAACGACACCAGCGACATCACGATGGCTTCGCGGATCGGGTCGATAGGCGGGTTGGTCACTTGCGCGAACAACTGCTTGAAGTAGTTGTAGAGCGGCTTGTTCTTGCTGGAGAGCACGGCCAGCGGGCTGTCGTTGCCCATGGAGCCGATGCCTTCTTCGCCGGCCTGCGCCATCGGGCTCATCAGGAACTTGATGTCTTCCTGGGTGTAGCCAAAGGCCTGCTGGCGGTCGAGCAGCGCGACCTGGCTGACGGGCGCCTTGATCGTTGCCGCGGCGGGTTCGGCCTGCACGCTGTCGAGCTTGATGCGCAGGTTTTCGATCCACTGCTTGTAGGGCTTGCTGTTGGCGAGGGTGGCCTTGACCTCCTCGTCATCGATCATGCGGCCCTGCTCCAGGTCGATCAGGAACATCTTGCCGGGCTGCAGGCGCCACTTGCGCACGATCTTCTGCTCGGGCACGGGCAGCACGCCCGATTCCGAAGCCATGATGACCAGGTCGTCGTCCGTCACGCAGTAGCGCGATGGGCGCAGGCCGTTGCGGTCGAGCGTGGCGCCGATCTGGCGGCCGTCGGTGAACACGATGGAAGCCGGGCCGTCCCACGGCTCGAGCATGGCGGCGTGGTACTCATAGAAAGCGCGGCGGCGCGGGTCCATGGTGGCGTGCTGCTCCCACGGTTCGGGAATCATCATCATCACCGCCTGGCTGATGGGGTAGCCCGCCATCGTCAGCAGCTCGAGGCAGTTGTCGAACGTGGCGGTGTCGGACTGGCCGGCAAAGCTGATGGGGTACAGCTTCTGCAGGTCGGCGCCGAGCACGGGCGAAGACATCACGCCTTCGCGCGCCTTCATCCAGTTGTAGTTGCCCTTGACCGTGTTGATTTCGCCGTTGTGGGCGACATAGCGGTACGGGTGGGCCAGCGGCCATTCAGGGAAAGTGTTGGTCGAGAAGCGCTGGTGCACGAGGCCGAGGGCCGAGATGCAGCGCTTGTCCTGCAGGTCGAGGTAATAGGTACCCACCTGGTCGGCCAGCAGCAGGCCCTTGTAGACCACGGTGCGGCTCGACATGCTCGGAACGTAGTATTCCTTGCTGTGCTTGAGCTTCAGGCGCTGGATGTTGGCGCTGGCGGTCTTGCGGATGACGTACAGCTTGCGCTCCAGCGCGTCCTGCACGATCACGTCGTTGCCGCGGCCGATGAACACCTGGCGCAGCAGCGGTTCCTTGGCGCGCACGGTGGGCGACATCGGCATGTCGCGGTTGACCGGCACGTCGCGCCAGCCCAGCAGCACCTGGCCTTCGGCCTTGATGGCGCGTTCCATTTCCTGCTCGCAGGCTTCGCGCGAGGCGTGTTCCTTCGGCAGGAAGATCATGCCCACGCCGTATTCGCCCGGCGGCGGCAGCGTGACACCCTGCTTGGCCATTTCTTCGCGGTACAGATGGTCGGGCAACTGGATCAGGATGCCCGCGCCGTCGCCCATGAGCTTGTCAGCGCCCACTGCGCCGCGATGGTCGAGGTTTTCGAGGATCTTCAGGCCCTGCAGCACGATCGCATGGCTTTTCTCGCCCTTGATGTGCGCCACGAAGCCGACGCCGCATGCATCGTGCTCGTCGGCACCGGAATACAGACCGTGTTGTTGGAGATGTTCGATCTCGGCAGCCGTCGTCATGGCGCACTCCTTCAGTTTTTCGCAGGGAAGAGAAGGATATTGCGATGCACAAAGAATGCCAAACACTTTAATAGGGGTCAGATTCCTATTAAATTCCGAGTATTCTTGTCTGAATTAAATAAGGGACAGATTAAAAGAGCAGCAGCAGGCCCAAACGGCGCGGCCGATCACGCGCCAGAGCTCAGGAAGTGGACGCAGTTGGCGGACGGCCAGCCTTGGCCTTGGTCACGCGCCGCTCGGTCGATTTTTGAAGGGAAGCAAGAAAATCGGCATCGCCGGCTGCCCACCCGCGCAACGTGGCTTCCGTAAGAGCGCCCTGGTCGGCGGATCGCACGCCCGCATGCACCAGTTCGACGTATGCGGCCTCGCGGGCAAAGGGCGTGTTGCCCAATTCCCAGTACAGCGGATGCGGCGTGAGCAGCTTGTCATGCCGCAAACCCGCGTAGTGCCCATAGCTGGACCAGGGAAAGTCGCGCGCGTCCACGACCATGCCAGCCCGCACGGGGTTGAGGTCGATGTACGCCATGCAGGTCAGCAGGTAACGATCGGTCTGGATCAGCGTGGACCTGTAGCGCCCCTCCCACAAGGTTCCGCTGCGGCCATGGCGGTCGTTGAAGTAGCGCACATAGCTGCGCCCCACCGCCTGCATGAACTGCGGCAGTCCAGTGGTGGTACCGGGCGTTGCCAGCAGATGGAAATGGTTGTCCATCAGCACATAGGCGTGCAGCGCGATGCCGAATCGCACGGCGTTGTCGGCCAACAGGGCAAGCAGGCGCTCATGGTCCGCACGGTCGACAAAGATCGCCTGGCGGTTGTTTCCGCGCTGGATCACGTGGTGCGGCATGTCGGCCAGCGTGAGACGGGGGAGACGGGCCATGGGGTTGAGGCGGCGCGCTCTCGCGGATTCAGCTCAGGCGAAAGCGCGTGTCGCCCAGGGCATCAAGACCGAACTGCGCCAGCAACTCCCCCAGCCGGGCGGCTGCGGCGGCCTTGCGCTGCCCGGTGTGGCGCGCAAGGATCAGTTCGTTCTTCATGCTGTGCTCCCAGCCCACCAGCTCGGTGACAGTAACGCTGTAGCCGTTCGCCTCGAGATACAGGCAGCGCAGCACGTTGGTCAGCTGGCTGCCGATTTCGCGGGTGTGCAGCGGATGGCGCCATAACTCCGCGAGCGGCGTGCGGGACAAGGCAAGCGCCTTGGTCTCTCGCAGGCAGGCGGCCACTTCGGCCTGGCAGCACGGCACCAGCACCATGCAGCGCGCCTTCTTCGCGAGGCCGAAGGCAATCGCATCGTCGGTGGCGGTGTCGCAGGCGTGCAGTGCGGTGACCACGTCGATCCGCTCCGGCAGTTCGCTCGCGTTCGCCGATTCGGCGACGGTGAGATTCAGGAACGACATCCGGTCGAAGCCGAGTTGCCTTGCCAGCGCGCGCGATTTTTCCACCAGTTCGCTGCGCGTCTCGATGCCGTAGACGTGCCCGCCCTGGCGGGCGCGGAAGAACAGGTCGTAGATGATGAAGCCGAGGTACGACTTGCCAGCGCCATGGTCGGCCAGCGTGGCCTGGGCGCCGCCATCCGGCAGTTCGCGCAGCAGTTGCTCGATGAACTGGAACAGGTGGTACACCTGCTTGAGCTTGCGCCGCGAATCCTGATTGAGCCGGCCCTCGCGCGTGAGGATGTGCAGCTCTTTCAGGAGCTCGACGGATTGGCCCGGGCGCAGAACCTCGGACAACTCGGTTTCGGCCTTTGCAGCCTTTGCGGTCTTCACGCTCTTGGTAGCTTGTGCATTCATCATCGGGCACTCCCCGGGCCCACGTCGAGCGCAGCCCACCCGGCGGGGCCAAGCGCTTCGAGCGTCTCGATGTTGCGCTCGAAAATGGCTTCGGCTTCGGGAAACGCCTCGACCGCTCGGCTCACGCTGTCTTCGCGCAGCAGGTGCAGCGTGGGGTACGGCGCGCGATTGGTCGCATTCGTGATGTCGTCCGGTTCGGTGCCGCCGAACTGGAACTGCGGATGAAAGCTCGCGAGCTGGAATACGCCGTCGAACCCCGCTCGGACGAGCTTGCGTTCAGCGCGAGCCGTGAAATCGTTGAAGTCCAGAAAATCGGCCAAGGTATTGGGTGCTATCAGCAAGGTGGTGTCGCGCACGGAAGCATCGAGCGCGGCGAGTTCATTGGCCTCGGCCAGAAGCATTTCGATCAGCGCGGCCTCATCCGCCGGCAGGTACACGGCGTAGTGAATCTGCGCCTTCACATGAACCGCCTTGGCGAACGGGCACAGGTTGAGCCCGATCACCGCGCGCTCGAGCCAGCGCCGGGTGTCGGCTTCGGCCTGCACGGCCTCGATTGTCGCCGCGCCGGTCATGCCACTGCCGCCGCAAGGCGTATTCGTCCCAGGTGCCGCGCCATGGCCATGCCGGCCAGCGAGCATGCCAGCGTGGCAGTCCACGTCCAATGCCACCCGCCGACCCGGTGAGCCACCCAGGCCACAGCCGGGGGAGCCAGAAACTGCCCCAGGGAGGAGGCTTGCTGCATGAGCCCGATCGTGGTCGAGACGGTGGAGGGCCCAGGCGCCATGCGAACTCCGAGCAGGAACAGCGTTGCCGGCACCATGCCTCCGCCCAATGAAAAGACGCAGACTGCGGCATAGCGCAGCGCCGGCGGCAAGCCGAGCGCGTCGGCGCCCTGCCCCACCTGCGCGAAGGCCGCGACGCCGCCCAACGCCATCGCGCCAAAGCCCAGCTGCAGCAAACGCTCGGGAGAAACCCCGCGCTGCAGCCAGCGCCCGCCCGCGACATTGCCGACGATGTTCATGGCCGCCGCAACTGCGGTGAGCACCGCGTTCCAGCCGGCAGGCACGCCCGCACCGGCATAAATGGCTGGAAGAAAGCCGATCACCGCCATCCACTGGGCGGAATACACCGCGAAGGTCAGCGCGACGATCCAGGGCGGGCGTGCTCCGACGGTTGCGCGCAACCGCGACGACCATCCTCCGGCCATGCCGACCGCCGCAGCAGGACGAGCGCCGTCCGCGGGTACGGCCAGCCACAGCCAGGACGCCGCAGCCGCCGAAACAAGTGACAGCGACCACCACCAGTCAGGCCACCCGCCCCATGCGATCAACGCCGGCCCCAGCAGAAGCGCGAGCGCCACGCCGAGCGGCATGTACGCGCCCCACAAGCCCAGAGCCGCCTTGTCCGCACCGGACGGCGTCAATGCACGAATCAGCCCAGGCCCGGGCATGACGGCCAGGAGAAAGCCGATGCCTTCGGCGGCCCGGAGAACAAGCAGCCACCGCACCGCATGCGCGTTGCCGAAATGCCCGGTTCCGACCGCACCGCCGAGCAGGCTGGCGGCCGTCAAGACAACGAGTCCGGTGAGCATGCTGCGCCGCAAGCCGATGGTGTCGGCCGCAAGCCCGACCAGCAAACCGAGCGTCATGCTGGCGACCTGCACCAGCGACAGCAGGAAACCCGCCTCGACCAAGCCGATGCCCAGTGATGCTTGCAGGGCAGGCACGGCCGGCGGCAGCTTGCCCAGGTGCAGCGCGGCGCTGACCCCGCCCAGGAGAACGGCAAAGGCAGCAGCAGGAACGCGTGCGGACACGGCAGCCACCGAACTCATCCGATGCCCCGCCGGCCCGTGAGCCGTTCATGCTCGCGCATCGCGAACCGGTCGGTCATGCCGGCAATGTAGTCGGCCACCGCCCGATGCCGGTCGCGGCGATCGGCATAAGAAGCGGGCATTTCCGCGCCGCATTCGAGATAGGCATCGAACAGTTCCCGCACGACCTGCTGCGCCTGATCGGTTGTTTGTGTCACCTGCGGATGCCGGTACAGATTGCGGAATAAAAAGCTCTTTAATGCTCCCGACTGTGCCTGCATGGTTTCGCTGAACGCAACGAGCGGTGGCGAGTTCCGCACGCCATCTGCATCGGCCGGTGCCGCCCGCTCGATGGCCGCACGCGTGGCATCGATCACGTCATAGACCTGGGCGCTCAGCATGCGCCGGATGGTCTCGTAGAGCACGCGCCGCCCTTGAAGCTGGGGGTGTTCAGCCAGCGCCTCTCGGCGGTAGCGCTCGAAGAGTTCCACCTCCGCGAGCTGCTCGACGCTGATGAGCCCCGAGCGCACGCCGTCGTCGATGTCGTGCGCGTTGTAGGCGATGGCGTCCGCCAGGTTGCACAGCTGCGCCTCGAGACCCGGCTGGGTGCGGTCCAGAAAGCGCCGGGCCACGCCGTTGGGTTCCGCGGCCTCCAGTCGTTCGGCATTCGCGCGCGAGCAGTGCTTGAGAATGCCCTCGCGGGTCTCGAAGCTGAGATTCAGGCCGTCGTACTGCGGATAGCGGTGCTCCAGCGCATCGACCACGCGCAGGCTCTGCAAGTTGTGCTCGAAGCCGCCGTGGCTTTCCATGCAGGCGTTGAGCGCGTCCTGCCCGGCGTGGCCGAACGGCGTGTGTCCGAGGTCGTGCGCCAGGGCAATGGCCTCCACCAGGTCTTCATTGAGGCACAAGGCGCGCGCGATGGAGCGACCAAGCTGCGCCACCTCGAGCGAATGCGTGAGCCGGGTGCGGAACAGGTCGCCTTCATGGTTCAGGAACACCTGCGTCTTGTAGACCAGGCGCCGGAACGCGGTGGAATGCACGATGCGGTCGCGGTCGCGCTGGAAGGCATCGCGCGTGGGCGCGGGCGGCTCGGCATGGCGGCGCCCGCGCGACCGCGAGGGGTGGCAGGCATAGGCCGCAAGGTTCATCGGCGCACCCTTGGCGCTGCGCTCATCCGGCGCTGCAGCACTGTGCGAGCACGTCGCGCACCAGCGCATCGGGCGCACTGCTGACCACGGCGGAGCCCGGCTTGTCGATGACCACGAAGCGGATCTCGCCGGCTTCGGATTTCTTGTCGACCCGCATGAGTTCGAGGTACCGGTCGGCCCCCAGTGCCGGGCCGACGGTCGGCAGGCCGGCGCGTTCGATCAGCCGCGTGAGCCGCTCCACAAAGGCCGCGTCGACGCCGCCGAGGCGCTGCGACAGCTGCGCCGCCATGACCATGCCGCAGCCGACCGCTTCGCCGTGCAGCCATTCGCCGTAGCCCAGGCCCGACTCGATCGCATGGCCGAAGGTATGGCCGAAGTTGAGAATGGCGCGCAGCCCGGTTTCGCGCTCGTCCTGCCCCACGACCAGCGCCTTGATCTCGCAGCTGCGCTTGACGGCATAGGCCAGCGCGGCCGGCTCGCGCGCCACCAGCGCATCGATGTTCGCCTCGATCCAGTCGAAGAACGCCATGTCGTGGATCGGGCCGTACTTGATGACTTCGGCCAGGCCCGCGCTCAGCTCGCGCGGCGGCAGCGTCTGCAGCGTGCCCAGGTCGCACACCACGAGCTGCGGCTGATAGAACGCGCCGATCATGTTCTTGCCGAGCGGGTGGTTGATGGCCGTCTTGCCTCCCACCGACGAATCGACCTGCGCCAGCAGCGTGGTTGGCACCTGCACGAACGGCACGCCGCGCATGTAGCTGGCGGCGGCGAAGCCCGTCATGTCGCCCACCACGCCGCCGCCCAGGGCGAACAGCACGGTCTTCCGGTCGCTGCCGTGGCCGAGCAGCGCATCGAAGATCAGGTTCAGGGTCTGCAGGTTCTTGTGCGCCTCGCCGTCAGGCAACTCGAGCAGGTGCACGGTGCGAAAACGGCCGGCCAGCACGGCGCGCAGCGCCTTGGCATAGAGCGGCGCCACGGTGGTGTTGCTGACGATCAGCGCGCTCGCAGCGTCGGGCGTTGCGGCAAAGCTCGACGGGTCGCCAAGCAGGCCGGCGCCAATCAGGATGGGGTAGCTGCGCTCGCCGAGTTGGATATCGACGCGTTCTGGCGGGGCGGAAGGTGCGGGCAAAGGCATGCAGCGAGTTTAGGCGCTGCGGGCCGGCGGCTCAGCCAGTGGGTTCTTCAGGGTGCGCCCCCGGCTCCACAATGCCGGCAAGCTCCAGCTGCATGACGATGATGTTCACCAGCATGGCGATCGACGGGCGGCCCGTGTCGACCACGTCGTGGGCCGTTTCCCTGTAGAACGGGTCGCGCGCATCGTGCAGTTCGCGCAGCCGCCCGAGCGGATCGGCCACCTGCAGGAGGGGCCGCTTGACGTCATGGCGCAAGCGGCGAAAGAGGTCTTCGGGGGAAGAGCGCAGGTAGATCACGTAGAAGCGGTCCCGCAACTGCTTGCGATTGGCCTCCCGGAGGACCGCACCCCCGCCCGTGGCAAGTACGCCGTGGGGCTGCACGCAGAGGTCCGCGATGACGTTCTGTTCGAGATCCCGGAAGGCCGTTTCGCCTTCGCGCTCGAAGAAATCGCGAATCGAGCAGCCGATGCGCTGCTCGATCACGTGGTCGGTATCGACGAACGGAAGATTGAGGCGGGCGCCAAGGCGCCGCCCCACTGCGGATTTACCGGCGCCGGGCAACCCGACGAGTGCGACCGCCACGCGGTGGCTGCTACGCCCGCGCGTCAGCGCGCGGCGTTGCGGTCGGTAATCATCTTCGGAGTGATAAAGACGAGCATTTCGGTCTTGTTGGCAACGCGTTCGCGCTTGCGGAACAGTGCACCCAGGTAGGGCACTTCACCCAGCACCGGCACGCGCGATTCGTCATTGGTTTCGGTGAGTTCGAAGATACCACCGATGACGACCGTGCCGCCGTTCTCGACCAGCACTTCGGTCTGCACGTGCTTGGTGTTGATGGCCGGGCCTGCCGAGGTGTTGACGCCGCGGGCATCCTTGCTCACGTCCAGCGTCAGGATGATGTTGCCTTCGGGCGTGATCTGGGGCGTCACTTCGAGCTTCAGCACCGCCTTGCGGAACGAGATCGAGGTTGCGCCGCTGGAGGTGGCCTGCTGGTAGGGAATTTCTTCGCCCTGCTCGATCAGCGCCTTCGTCTGGTCGGCCGTGATGACGCGGGGGCTGGACACCAGCTTGCCCTTGCCGTCGGCTTCGAGCGCCGAGATCTCGAGGTTCAGCATGCGCGACAAGCTCGAGTTGAACAGCGAGATCGCGAAGGTACCGGGCGAATTGCCGGTGCCGCCGGCATCGCCTGCAGGCAGGTTGATGAAGTTGGAGTTGGTCCAGGTGGCTGCTGCGGCGCCGACACCGCCGGTGGTGGTGGTGGGCATCACGCCGAAGGTGCCGTAGGCCGGACTGCCGTTGGCCGACGCGACGCGTTCGCGGGAGATACCGCCGCCCAGACGCACGCCGAGCGACTTGCCGAAGGTGTCCGAAGCTTCCACGATACGCGCTTCGATCAGCACCTGGCGAACCGGAATGTCGAGCTTCTGGATCAATTCGCTCACCTGTGCAAGCCGCGACGGCACATCGGAAACGAACAGCTGGTTGGTGCGCGACTCGGCGATCACGCTGCCGCGCGGGCTCAGGATGCGGGTGGTCGTGCCGGAGCCTCCACCACCACCCGACGAAGCGCCGGTGCCGGTCAGGCCCTGGGCAATCGCAATTGCCTTGGTGTAGTTGAGCTGGAACGACTGGGTGCGCAGCGGCTCCAGGTTCTCGATTGCGGCCTTGGCTTCGAACTCGAGCTTTTCCTTGGCGTTGATTTCATCCTTGGGCGCAATCCAGAGCACGCTGCCGTTCTTGCGCATGCCCAGGTTCTTCGCCTGCATGATGATGTCCAGGGCCTGGTCCCACGGCACGTCCTTCAGCCGCAGCGTCAGCGCGCCGGTGACCGAATCGGAAGTCACGATGTTGAAGTTCGTGAAGTCGGCAATCACCTGCAGCAGCGAGCGGATCTCGATGTTCTGGAAGTTCAGCGAGAGCTTCTCGCCGTTGTAGCCCACGCCTTGCGTCAGCTTGGTCGGATCGACCTTGCGGGCACGCACTTCGACGACGAACTGGTTCTCGCTCTGGTAGGCGCTGTGCTCCCAGTCGCCCTTGGCCTCGATCGTCATGCGAACGCGGTCGCCCGACTGTTGCGACGTGATCAGCTGGACCGGCGTGTTGAAGTCGGCCACGTCCAGCCGGCGGCGCAGGCCCTCGGGTAGCGTCGACTTGGTGAATTCGACGACGAGGTTCTTGCCCTGCTGGCGCACATCGACGCCCACCTGGTTGTTCGGCAGGTCGACGATCACGCGGCCGGTGTTGTCCGAGCCGAGGCGGAAGTCGACGTCGCGCAGCGGGAGCGTGTCGCGGTTGCGGTTTTCGGCAAACACGGTGGGCGTGGACGAAGCCAGCGCCGTACCGGCCACCGGCTCGAGAATCACCAGCAGCGACTTGCCCTGGATCTCGGCCTTGTAGGCAGTTGCCTGCTTGAGGTTCAGCACCACGCGGCTGCGCTCGCCGGCCTGGACCACATTGACGGAACGCAGGTTGCCCTGGTTCACCTCGATGGCGGAGCGGCCGATGGCATTGGTAACGCCCGGGAAATCAAGCGCAATGCGCGCCGGCGTCTGAACGGCAAAGCCGGTCGGCACCGCCGTGAGCGGCTGGGCCAGGTCGATGCGGATCACCTCGGCGCCGGATTGCGTCGAACTGGTCACCGCTTCGATGGCGTTTTGCGCATGCGCCATGGCAAATGCACCGAATGCCAGCAGACCCAGCCCGGCAGCTCGCAGCCGCTGTGCCATTGTTGATTTTTTCTGATTCATTTCGCACTCTCTTGCAGCTGCAATGTCGCCACGCGTTCGATCCATTCACCGGCGGCGTCTTGCACGATTTCACGCAAGGCGACTTCGGTTTCGTTGATACGGGTAATGCGCCCGTAGTTGAGCCCCAGGTACTCGCCGACGCGCACCTTGTAGAGGAGCTTGTCGACACGAACCAGCGCCACTGGCTGGCCGTTGCGGTTCATGCTGCCGACCATGGCCATCGAGTCGAGCGGGAAGGCTTCGAGCGCTTCCTTGCGACGCGCCAGTTCAGGCGCGATCAGCTCCGACGTGCTCGGCTGGTTCGATTCGCGGCGCAGGGCCTGCGTGAGCTTCAGCAAGTTGAACGGCTCGAACGCCGATCCCTCGGTGTAGGCCTGGGGCGTGAATTTCTTGGGCTCGGTGATCGGCGGCACATTGGGCTTCACCTGTGCGCGCTGCTCGACCATCCATTGGCGCAGGTCCTGCTGCTCCGAATCGGCGCAGGCGCTCAAGCCCGATGCGGCCGCTACCAGCCACAGGAGTTTGGCGATCGTCCTCATTTCTTCGCCTTTGGCGCCGCAGCGCGTTTCTGGGCTGCGCGCTCTTCGTCATCGAGATAACGGTAGGTGCGAGCCGTGGCATCCATCGTGAGGGTGCCGTCCTTGTCTTTTTGCGGAGCGATCGTCAGGTTGTTCAGCGTCACGATGCGCGAGAGGCCCGCAACGTCGGCGGCAAACGAGCCGATGTCGTGGTAGCGGCCGGTCACGCGCACGGCGATCGGCAGCTCCGCGTAGTAGTCCTTGACCGAAACCTGCCCCGGGCGGAACAGTTCGAACTGCAGGCTGCGGCCGAGGCCGGCCTGGTTGATGTCGGACAGCAGTGCGTCCATTTCCGCCTTGCTCGGCAGCTGCTTCTCGAGCAGGGTCACGTACTGCTGCACCTGCTCGCGCTGCTTCTTCAGCAGGTCGAGGTTGGCGGCCAGAGCGACCTTTTTCTGATAGTCCGCGCGCAGCGTCACTTCCTTGGCGCGCTCGCTTTCGAGTTCGTCATTCGAATTGGTGAGCCACACGAACCACAGGCCGACCAGCACCAGCGCCGTCACCGCCAGGCACAGCGCATAGCGCGGCACCGGCGGCCAGCTGGCCGGATCGTTCGGATTGAGGTTGCGGAACTGGTCACCGAAACCGCGCAGCGCGGCGGCCACGTCTATCTTCTGAGAGGGGCGATTGCTTGCCATGATCCGTCTACCCCTTGACTTGCGCCGCTGCGGCCAAGGCCTTGTCGGCCGCGGCCTTCTGCGCGTCGGTCGGCCGCTTGAGGCCGATGCGCATCGTGAAGTTCGCCACGCGGCGCTGGTCGCGCTGGCTGAGGCTCACTGTTGCGGAAGTAATTTCGACCAGCTCGGGCTTGACCAGCCACGGGCTGTTGTTGCCCAGGTTGCGCAGCAGCTCGGAAACGCGCTCGTTCGACTGCGCCATGCCTTGCAGCGTGACAGTCTGGTTGTCCTGCTTCATGCTGGTGATATAGACACCGTCAGGAAGCTGGCGAACCAGTTCATTGAGCAGGTGCACCGGCAGGTTGCGATCACCCTGAAGGTCTTCAACCGCCTGCTGGCGCGCACGCAAGGCTGCAATTTCATCCTGCAGCGTCGAGATTTCCTTGATCTCGGCGTCGAGCTTGGTGATTTCTGTCTTCAAGAAATTATTCTTGGCCTGCTGGGCCGAGATTTGCGCCTCGAACCAGAGGAAGCCGAGGCCCGCGATCACGCCGCCAAGGATTGCCGCGGCACCCAGGGTGCCATAGAACGCCTCACGCCGGCGCTTGCGCGCAGCTTCGCGATGCGGAAGCAAATTGATGAGGATCACTGCACGAACCTCCGCATGGCAAGACCGCAGGAGGTCAGATAGGAGGGCGCCTCGCGCCGGACCTTCTTCTCACGGATATTGGGACCCATCTCCATGCCGTCGAACGGATTCACGAGCGAACAGGCGAAAGAGGTCTGGCGCGTGACGGCGCTGGTCAGGCTCGGCAGAGAGGCCGAACCGCCGGCGAGCAGCACGTAGTCGACACGGTTGTGCGGCGTGCTGGTAAAGAAGAACTGCAATGCGCGCGCGATTTCCTGTGCAATGCTTTCCACGAACGGCTTCAGCACGCTGGAGCCGTAGTCGTCGGGCAAATCCCCGCTGCGTTTCTTGGCTTCGGCCTCTTCGGCCGAAAAGCCGTACTGACGAACGATCAGTTGGGTGAGTTGGGCGCCGCCGAAAGCCTGGTCGCGGTCGTACAGCACTTCCTGGTTGCGCAGCACTTGCATGCTGGTCGTGAAAGCGCCTACTTCGAAAAGCGCCACGACCGCATCGAGACCCTTGCCTGGCAGTTGCTCGATCAGGCGGGCGGTTGCGAGGCGCGATGCATAAGACTCCACATCCAGGATCATCGCCTTCAGGCCGGCAGCTTCGGCCAACCCTTCGCGGTCCTGGACCTTTTCCTTGCGGGACGCCGCAATGAGCACTTCGACATCGCCCGCAGAGGCTGCGCTCTGCCCGGTGACGCAGAAGTCGAGGCTGACTTCGTCAAGCGAAAAGGGAATGTACTGGTTGGCTTCGGACTCGACCTGGAGCTCGAGTTCCTGCTCGCTCATGCCGCCTGGAAGAATGATCTTCTTGGTGATGACGGCCGAGGGGGGCAGAGCCAGCGCCACGTTGCGCGTGCGGGTGCCGCTCTTGCGCACGACGCGGCGGACGGCTTCAGCCACTTCATCGAACTTTTCGACGTTGCCGTCAGTGATCCAGCCCCGCTCGAGGGGTTCGATCGCGCACCGCTCCAGAACCAGCTTGCCGCTGGCCTCACGGCCGAGCTCGACCAGCTTGACGCTGGACGAACTGACGTCCAAGCCGAGCATGGGGGCGTTCTGACGACGAAACAATGATCCGAAAGCAGCCAAGTTAGGTCCCTTTACCCCTGCATTTGTAACCAATGGAAAAAATTGCGTTCGGTTGCATGCTAGCAGGAGGCGTACCGGCAACCAAGCAACGGCGGGCTTCAAGCCCCGGGACCGTTGT